>DAOUFU010000330.1:0-7282 GCA_034429275.1 Anaerolineae bacterium
TCCGAAATTTTTGGGAGAGGGGGGGCAGACGGGGTCGGGGGTGAGGCCAGCCGTTCGCCCACCCCCTATCCGCTCACCTTATCAAAATGCATGACGGGGGCGAAGTCCTCGCAATTTTGCCCCTAATTGGGAATGCACCCCTGGGGGCTGGACAGATGCAACCAATTTCAATTATATTCATCATAGAAATAGCGAATATCACACTGGGAGAAACCGTATGATGAACCTGGATGCTATTGCCGTCAAGACATACGGCCACTACATCAACGGCGCGTGGATCGAATCTGAGGGCCGGGAGTGGTTTGACTCGATCAACCCCACGACCGGCGAGGTGCTGGCGCGGTTTGCACGCGGCACAACGGCGGATGTCGAGCGCGCGGTGGATGCGGCTGAGGCGGCCTTCCCCGCGTGGAAGAAAGTGCCCGCGCCGCGACGCGGCGAAATCCTGCTGCGGGCGGCGCGCATCATGCGCGAGCGCAAGGACGAGCTGGGGCGGCTGGTCTCTACCGAGATGGGCAAGGTGATCGCCGAGGGGCGCGGCGATGTCCAGGAAGCCATCGACTTTCTGGAATACATCGCGGGCGAGGGTCGGCGGCTGCTCGGCGAGACTACGCCCTCGGAACTGCCGAACAAGTTCTGCATGACGGTGCGGCAGCCGGTTGGGGTGGTGGGCTGCATCACGCCCTGGAACTTCCCGATTGCCATCCCGATCTGGAAGATCGGCGCGGCGCTGATCACCGGCAATACCATCGTCTTCAAGCCGGCGGAGCAGACTCCGCTGTGCGTGGCGACCATTGCGGACATCCTGGAAGAGGCGGGTCTGCCCGTGGGCGTGTTGAACGTGGTCAACGGGTTCGGCGAGGAAGTGGGCGCAGATATTGTGGTGCATCCGCGCGTGCGGGTGATTTCGTTCACCGGCGGCGTGCCCACCGGCAAGATCGTCTATACCGCCGCTGCACAGCATCTCAAGAAGGTCGAACTGGAGCTGGGCGGGAAGAACCCGCAGATCGTCATGCCGGACGCCAACCTCGACCTGGCGCTGGAAGGGGTGCTGTTTGGGGCCTTCGGCACGGCGGGGCAGCGCTGCACGGCAACCAGCCGCCTGATCCTGCACGAGGACATCTATGACGAATTCCTGGCGCGGCTGGTGCAACGCACCGAAGCCCTGGTCCAGGGCGACCCGCGCGATCCGCGCACCGATATCGGCCCGGTGATTGATGCGGCGGCGGGCGAGTCGATCATGCGCTACATCGAGATCGGCAAGCGCGAGGCTACCCTGATCACCGGCGGCGTGCGGCGCACCGGCGGCCCCTATGACGGAGGCTTCTTCATCGCGCCGACCGTCTTCGCTACCGAGCACGGTACGCGCATCAGCAAAGAGGAAATCTTTGGGCCGGTGCTCAGCGTGATCAAGGTGAGCAGCTTTGAGGAAGCGATCCGCGTGGCGAACGATGTGGATTACGGGCTGTCGTCGTCGGTCTACACGCGCGACGTCAACCTGGCCTTCCGCGCGGTGGAGGAACTGGAAACCGGCATCACCTACATCAACGCGCCGACCAGCGGGGCCGAGGTGCACCTGCCGTTTGGCGGGACCAAAAACACCGGCAACGGCGGGCGCGAGGCCGGGACCAGCGCCATCGAGGAATTCAGCGAGATCAAGACGGTGTTCATCGACTACAGCAACCGCCTGCAAAAGGCGCAGATTGACGAGGCGAACTAGCTCGCGGGCTGAATCGAACGGCTGCCGGTTGAGGGATGCCAACCTGCCACCCCTCAGCCGGAAATTCCTGCAGGGGGAAAGACCGGGCGCACTGGAAGAGGCGCGCAGGTCGGGGGTGAGGCCGGTTGTCGCTTGACCACTCGCCGCCAGGATTGGCGCGCACTGCCGGTCAAGGGCGTATTCCATTTTTGGGGCATGAGACTGTGGGGGTTGCCCGGCCTCACCCCCGCGCGGCCAAAACCGGGCCGCTTCGCCCCCTCTCCGAAAATTTTCGGAGAGGGGGCAGACCAAGCGCCTCCCATGAGGCGCGCAGGTCGGGGGTGAGGCCAGCCGTTCGCCCACCCCTATCCGCTCACCTTATCAAAATGCACGACGGGGGCGAAGTCCTCGCAATTTCGCCCCCAATTTGGAATGCATTGCCGGTCAAATCGCCCTTGTCAAGCGGGGATCGCTGTGCTACAATGCGCATCGTCGATGGGGGATAGTTTAATCGGCAGAACAGCGGACTCTGGATTCGTCAGTCCTGGTTCAAATCCAGGTCCCCCAGCCTGACCCCAAAAAACCTGCTCAACGCGAGCAGGTTTTTTGCTGCCTGGCTGCCGGGTTGTTCGCTACGAGGTGCGGCGCACGCCGTTGAGTTCGTCCACCACCCGGAACAGATCGCCCACCGAGTAAAAATCCACTGCGATGAAGTTGGGCATCTGCCCGCGCGCTTCGGCACACAGGTTCGCCCGTCTGAGCAGGAACGAGCGGCTGTTGATGCGGGCGGCATCTACGCGATCCGGGGCGCGCTTGGAAATCCAGTGATTCAGCAGGAACAGCGCATGACCGGTCCCGCCGCGATTGGGCAGGCAGTTGAACTGGGCCGGGTCGGTCACCGAGTACGCGGTCTCTTCGACGTAGTCCCACATGTGATGATACCAGTCGGGCGGGGGGCCGCCGTGTTCGGCCAGGACCACCAGCCGCTTGTCGATCTCGATCATTTCGCCCAGGGTCGGCCACCGATCGCCGGGGCGGCGTGCGTAGGCGTAGTGGACCAGGTCGGCAGCCTCGAAGGCGGCGACCGTATCCTCGACGCTGATGCCGTCCTGGATGAGCAGTACGATCACCTCGCGCGGGTGACGGTCGAGAAAGACGCGGAATTCGGTCAGTGCGTCCACCAGCGGGATTCCACCCAGCGAGCACAAGTTGTGGCACAGGAAAGTCTGGCTGGGGTCCTGCAGGGTGGGGTCGGCAGTGGCGAGCACCTGGCGCATCAGCGGGCGCATATCGACGGGCATCTGCTCCAGGTAGTTGTCGATCGTGGCCTGGCTGTCGCCGTAGTGGGTATCGATCAAGAAGGCGCGCACCCCGGCCTCCATCTGGAGAGTCAGGCTGCCGTCTTGTGAGGGCCAGATCCACCCCTCATTGGCGACGGCCATCGAATTGTGCGTGGCGGCGAACACCACTTCATCAAAGGGTCTGCGGCACAGGGCAGCGTGACCGTTGCACTTGAGCGGCGGCGGCGCGCCGGATGGCGACTCGATCAGCCAGTCGCCCGCCACCAGCAGACCGATCACCAGGGCGACGCTCGCGCCCACCGCCAACTGGTAGCGCCCTTCGAGCCGCACGAGCCAGGGCCAGACTCGCTTTTGCAGCGAGGGGATCATCGAAATGGCCAAGAGGATCACGCCGATCACCAGGGGCAGCGAACTGCGCGCCCAGATCGACAGGCGGAGGTCCTGGCGCAGCGATCCCAGCACGTCGTTGAGCATGGCCGCCAGCGAATCGGGCAGATCGCGCGAAGAAATGCCGGCGATGCGGTAGGTGGTGAAGGGATTATCCAGCAGGGTTTCGAGCAGGATCGAGGCCAGGATCAGGCCGCCGCCGGAAAGAGCGAACACGACGCCAAGCGTGCGCAGCAGGCGCATCTTCGACCTGCCTTGCTGGATGATCAGCCCGCCGGCAGAGATCAGGATCGTCGCAATGACGACCGGCTCGGCCCAACGGTGAAAAAAGCCGACGACGTCGCGCACCTTGTTGATCTCGTTGAGCAGGTCCTGCGCCGTATGATCGGCCAGCCCGGCCAACCCTTCCAGGCCGCTGATGGTGCCGCTGTCGAGATTGGCTTGCAGCGTCTTGATGGCATCATCGACGCGCAGGTTGACCAGCGTGCCGGAGACGATGACCAGCGCGCCGGGCAGGTCGTTGACGGCCAGCGCTGCATCCACCTGGCGGCGGGTATCCTGCGAGACTTTCTCACCGGCGGGCAGCAGCAGCGCCTGGGCAAGCTGGCGTTTTTCGGCGGTGGTCAGGCGTTCGATGGGGAAGGTTTTGATGATCGCGGGCGGATCGGCGGGCGCGCCGCGCGCCAGGGCCGCGAGATATTCCTCAAGCTGGGAATAGAGCTGGACCAGCGAGGCATCCTTCGAGTTCTCGCCGTTGACCAGCAGCACGCCCTTGCTGCGGACCTGGGCGATCAGCACGGTTTCGAGCGACTGGGTGCTGGCGATGACTTTATCGCGGAAGTTGGGGTCGTACACCGCGCGGGTCAGCGAAATGTTGCCGCGCAGCCGGGCACGGTCGCCTTCCAGGTAGGCGGCAAGCTCTGTGGCGGCGCGCTCGGCTGCCGTCTGGATGACCTCCGGCGGCAGCACCAGGCGCAGCGCAGAGATCACCTGGCCGTAGGCATGGCGCGATTGTTCGGGTGTAAGCTTATAGTTGCCCAGAAGCTGCTCGACCACGCGGCGCATGGCCGGATCGGCCAGCAGGTCGGTATACACGCGCTCGTAAATGTCGTTTTCCTGCATGGCGCGCGTGTAGAAGGCCGGGTCGAGCACGTCATCGGTGATGATGCGGATGGCAAGGAAACCGGTCAGCGAAGCGACAAATGCCGCTGAGAGTAGTACGGTTAAGGCTGACGAAGCCCAGCGACGAAGACGGTCCATGCCTGTCATGCTTTTTCCGCGCAGCGGTGCCGAACGATAGTGCTGCAACGAAACCTTGCGCGGGTTATCCTGCTGCGTTTTCGGGAATGATGGCAA
This sequence comes from Anaerolineae bacterium, assembly GCA_034429275.1. Lineage (GTDB taxonomy): Bacteria > Chloroflexota > Anaerolineae > Aggregatilineales > Aggregatilineaceae > DAOUFU01. The sequence continues at coordinate 4,744 of DAOUFU010000330.1, forward strand.
TTCCCACCGTGCCAGGACCGCTGTGCACCCCCAGCGCGGGCGAAAGCTGCGCGACGATCCACTCAATGACCGCGTAACGCTCTTCGAGCAGCGCGCGGAAGACTTCGACCTCTTCCCTGGCGGCCACATGCATCAGCGCGGCGCGAATGGTGCTGCCGGAAGGGATGCTGTTCTGCGCCAGCGAGACGATGCGCTTATAGGCTCCTTTGCGCGTGCGGGCGACCGCCAGCGGTGAGGGCATCCCGCCCCGGATGCCGATTACCGGCTTGATGTTGAGCAAATCGCCGACCATGCCGGTCACTTTGCTGATGCGTCCGCCGCGCTGGAGATATTCCAGCGTGTCGTTGGTGAAGCCAACAAAGGCGCTGCGCGCGATGCGCCGTGCGACCTGGACCACTTCTTCGAGCGATTTGCCGGAGAGCGCCGCCCGCGCTGCCTGGATGACCGACCAGCCGTGCGCCATGGCGACGGTTTGGGTGTCGATCACCTCTACCACGAGGTCGGGAAGCTCTTGCCTGGCGAGCTTCTGGGCCAGGGTCGCCGCCTGGAACCCGCCGCTGCCGGTGCCGGTCATGTTGATCGAGACTACGCCGGTTGCGCCGCGTCGCGCCGCCCGCCGGAAGGCTTCGAGATATTCCCCGGCGGCGGGGTTGCCGGTGGTCGGCCAGGTTGGGGCCGTCACCACCCAGCGGTAGAACTCATCGGGGGGCATATCCACCCCGTCGCGCAGCGCTCCTTCGGTGGTGTGCACGTAATAGGGCACAACCTCGATCCCCAGTTCATCGACCATGGGGGAAGGGACACTGGCGCAGCTATCCGTCACGATGACAACCACTCTTCGGTCTCCTTTGTGGGCTGCGGCCCGGCCCGCCAGTCGGGGCAGCGATCCGGTGCGGCGCGCGACCTCGGAGTGCCGGATGGGCCGCGCGGTCACGCTGAGCATGATGGTCATGCGCTGCTAATTGTAGCACAAATTGCAAGGGTGCATCTCATTTTGGGCAGGGGGCTGCAGGGTAATTGCATCAAAAGGGCTGCGTCAGTTGACGCGCATCGTCTGCTCCTGATACCCGTTGGCCATGTGATCGGATATGAGGGCGACGAATGGCTGGCCTCACCCCCACGCGGCCAAAACCGGGCCGCTTCGCCCCCTCTCCGAAAATTTTCGGAGAGGGGGCAACCGACAACGCGCCCGCAGGGCGCGGCGAAGGTGGGGGTGAGGCCGGACTCTCGCGGGTCACGTGTTATGATGCAATTACCCTGAGCACCCAATTGTTTGGGGGGTGGCCTGTGCGAGATTGCTGGTGCATAATGAGGATGCTGCGCAATGCTTCCATTAACTTGAGGGGGACAGCCGATGTTGGACGATCTTCTTCCACTGCTCGACAGCGCCGACGCTCACACCCGCCAGCAGGCGATCCGGCAGATCGCCAACCTGCGGGACCCGTCGGCGCTTCCTCACCTGGCGCGCATTTACCGCACCGACTCCGACCCGGCGACCAGGGACCTGGCGCTGAAGGCCGGGCAATATCTTCGCCAGGTCGTCCAGCCTGCTCGCTCTGCCGGGGAGGATGCTGGCGGCGGCGACACCGGTGAGGCCGGGGTACTGATTCAGCGCGGACCGATCACCGCGCGCGATCGGCAGATGGCGCGCAGCCTGCTCGATTCGGCGACGGGGTTCGCGGTGGAGAACGACCCGGGGCGGGCGCTGGATTACCTGGGCCGGGCGCTGGCAATTGATCCGGAGCTGAGCAAGGAAACGTTCGCGGTAAACCTGATCACGTCGCTCACCGGGTTGAGCGTCAACCAGGCGCTGCCGGTGCTGGTTCACCCCGACCGGCGCGCCGCGCTGATCGAGCAGGTGGGCGGTAAGCGCAAGCTCAAGCGGGTGCAGACTCACGGCAAGGGGGCGGAAACCGCAACCTGGGACCGGGTGCTGATCGATTTCGCGGTGTATATGGTGCTGCTGGCGGTGGCGATCCTGGCGCTGTTTGTGATCGTATTCGCCTCGCTGCAAGATGTGCTCAACGAATATGGCTCGACCAGCGGGGGCGTGTATAGCAGCCGGGTCTATTCCACCAGTGCCACGCAGATCGATGAGATCGTGGCAGCCAGCATGGTGGGGCTGGTGGTGCTCAGTGCGATCACCGCGGTGGCCTATACGATCGGGTTGGCGATCAACGGCGCGGCGATACACGTCGTGGCTACCTATATCTTTGGCGGAAACGGCACGCTGGTCTACCTGTATCGGCGGTATGTGCCGTTCAATACGCTGGTGATGGGGATCACTGTCGGGCTGGCCGTGCTGATCGCCATCCTGGATTCGCCCCAGGTGATGCTGATCTCGATCGGGCTGGGGAGCATCGGGGCATCTGTGGTGGTGATCTACTTCACGGTGAAGATCATCAGCGAGGTGTACGACTTTGGCATGGGGTCCGGCTGCGGCAGCCTGCTGCTGGCGGCGGTGCTGCTGATGATGCTGCAATGCGGCTTGCAGTGGCTGGCGAGCGGGGCGATCAGCACGCTGCTCGAACTGGGGGCA
>DAOUFU010000331.1:0-7415 GCA_034429275.1 Anaerolineae bacterium
GCGTTCCCCAATCACCCGATCTGCATCAACGACGACCTGCTCGACTGGCTGATTCGGACTCTCGGCGAGGAAAACGTGCAGGTAGAGTGAGCGAGGGCGTATTCCATTTTCGGGGCATGAGACTGTGGGGGGTGCCCGGCCTCACCCCCGCGCGGCCAAAACCGGGCCGCTCCGCCCCCTCTCCGAAAATTTTCGGAGAGGGGGCAGACCAGGCGCCTCCCAAGAGGCGCGCAGGTCGGGGGTGAGGCCAGCCGTTCGCCCACCCCTATCCGCCCACCTTATCAAAATGCACGGCGGGGGCGAAGTCCTCGCAATTTCGCCCCCAATCTGGAATACACCCATGTGCCTGGGCACCGGGGGCGGTGTTATACTTTTCGGAACGATCCTTTTTTGTGCCCGCAGCGCCCAGACGACAGGCTGCCGGTGATGGCGGGCGCATTCACCTCTGCGGGGGACACCTATGGCACTTTCGGTCACGCTGTCGCACGACACGGCAGCCTTCGAGCGTCTGCGCGCCGAATGGGAAGCGCTGCAAGCCATCAGCACCGCCGACAGCATCTATCTGACCTGGGACTGGATCACCCTGTGGTGGCAGCATTTTGGCGCCGGGCGCGAGCTGTGGCTGCTCGAAGCGCGCGATGAGGCCGGGCAGCTCGTCGGCCTGGGACCGATGATGCGCTCTGCGCACGCGCCCCTGCGCGGCCTGCGCTGGCAGCAGGTCGAGTTCATTGGCGCACCCTCGCCGTGTGAACATCTCGACTTTCTGGCGCGCCCCGGCGACGAAGAGGCCGTGACACGCGCCTTTGTGCAGCGCCTGATCGCCGAACAGCCGCGCTGGGATGTGCTCTCGGTGACGCGCCTGCCCGAATATTCGCCCACGCTCGGCATTCTGCGCGCCTGGCCGGGCATCGCCTGGGAAGAAGATGTGCTCATTGCGCCGGTGATCGCGCTGCCCAATGACTGGGATACCTACTTCATGAGCCTGAGCGAAAAAAAGCGCTATTCCCAGCGCCGCCTGCGCCGCATCCTCGACGCCGAATACCCCGACGGCGGCTGGCAGTGGCAGCGCATTACCGATCCCAATGAGATCGCGCCCACGCTCAACGAGCTAATCGCGGCTCATCAGGCGTGGTGGACCGGGCTGGGGCAGGCGGGCGCTTTCGCCGGGCCATATACCCCGTTCTTCCACGCCCTCGCGCCGCAATTTGCCCGGCGCGGATGGCTGGAACTCTCGCGCGTTGACCTCAAGGGTCAATTCGGCGGGGCCTTTTATGGCTACAACTACCGGGGCCGCTTTTACGACTTCGCGCACGGCGTGAATATGGCCTACAGCGAGCTTCAGATCGGTCACATGCTGGTCGAGATGACGCTGCGCCATTTGATAGACCAGGGCGCGCGGGAGTATGATTTTTTATGGGGCACCGAAGAGTACAAATATCGCTGGGGGGCCAAAGATCGCCAGGACATCACGCTGATCTGGCGGGCGTCGCGGCGCGCGCGCCTGATTCATGCGACGGTCGAGGGGCTGCGCGCCGCGTGGGGTCGTGTCAAGCGCGTGATGCCCGCCTCGCTGCGCGACCGGATCAAGGCCGCCGTACGGAAAGAGTGAGCGTGACCGGGCGTGCCGCGCCGGAGTCCGCTCCGCGCACGTCCCGCCAAAGGCACCGGGGCTGTTTATGTCTGCCATACTGATCGAACTGCTGGTCATTCTTCTGCTGATCCTGCTCAATGGCGTGTTTGCGCTCTCCGAGCTGGCCATCGTTTCCTCGCGCAAGGTGCGCCTGCAGGAATGGGCGAGCAAAAAACGCCAGGGCGCGCGCGCCGCGCTCGACCTGGCCCGCGCGCCGGAACGCTTCCTCTCCACCGTGCAGATCGGCATCACGCTGGTGGGCGTGCTGGCCGGGGCCTTCGGCGGCGCGACCATCTCCAGGGTGCTGGCGGACCAGATCGCCACCGTGCCCGCGCTGGCCCCTTACGCCAAAGCCCTGGGGCTGGGCCTGGTCGTGCTGATAATCACCTACCTCTCGCTGGTAATCGGCGAACTGGTCCCCAAACAGATCGCGCTGAGGGACCCGGAACGGGCCGCCACCCTGGTCGCCGCGCCGATGACGATGCTCGCGCGGCTGGCTGCCCCGGCAGTCGGGCTGCTGACTCTTTCGACCGGCGCGATCATACGTCTGTTGGGCATCTCGGCCAGCAAGGCCCCGCCCATCACCGAAGACGAGCTTCGCCTGCTGCTGCACGAAGGCACGCGCGCGGGGGTCTTCCGCCGGGCCGAGCAGGACATGGTCGAGAGCGTCTTCGAGCTGGACGACCGGCACGTTAGCGCCGTGATGACCCCCTACACCGAGATCGTGTGGCTCGATGTCAACGACCCGCCCGAAAGCATCCTGGCGCGCATCCAGTCCGGCGGCCATTCGCGCTACCCCGTCGGCGACGAATCGCTGGATAAGCTGCTGGGCGTGGTCCACACCCAGACTCTGCTGGCCCAGGTGATGTCCGGCGCACCGCTCGACCTGCGAGCCGCGCTGCGCCCGGCGCACTTTGTGCCCGGCAACGCGCGCGCCAGCGCGGTGATCGACCTGCTCAAGCAGAGCCGCGCCAATCTCGTGCTGGTGGTGGATGAGCACGGCAGCATCGAAGGGCTGCTGACCAAGCACGACCTGCTCGAAGCCATCGTCGGCACCATCCTCACCCCCGGCGAGATCGAGACGCCCCCCGCCGTCCGCCGCGATGACGGCTCATGGCTGCTCGACGGCTTGATGCCCATCGAGGATTTTAAGGCGTTGTGCCACATCGACCGCCCGCTGCCCGGCGAAGCCTACAACGCCTTCACCACCCTGGGCGGCTTTGTGATGAGCCGCATCGGGGCCATTCCGCAGCAGGGCGACCAGTTCACCTGGCACACCCTGCGCTTCGAGGTGGTGGCGATGGACGAACGGCGTGTCGCACAGGTCAGCGTGAAGCCGACCGCCGCCTCGCCAGACACCACGCCGCCCGACGATTCCACCGGTTCCGCGCAACCGCCCGACGATCCGGGCATCTAATCTACTGATGAGTTGTTCGCACACCAACCGGGCGCGCCCTGCCCCATACGGAAGGCAGCCGCGCCCCAATCACCAGGAGGCATGACATGAACGGCTTGTTCCAGTTTCTCGCCAGCACCAACGGGCGCATCTTGCGCGCCGTCGCCGGAATTGTGTTGATCGTGTTGGGGTTGTTCGTGCTCGAAGGCACCGCCGGGACCGTTGTAGCCCTGATCGGGATTCTGCCGCTCGCTGCCGGGGTGTTCGATTTTTGCGTGTTTGCGCCGCTGTTTGGCCTGAGCGTCAAGGGGTCCGACCTGCGCAAGTAGTGGCAGGCGGGCCGGCACGGGGTGATTTGACAGGGGCGGGGCTGTGGCACCCGCCCTTTCTTATGATCTGTCTGCCCGGTGGCCAATCGCCTACGACTCGCCCTCGCCCAGCAGTTGCGCATCGAAAAAGGCGAGCAGCCGCTGCGCGTATTCGTCCGGGTAGCGACCCCACGCCCTGGTATGCCCCACGCCCGGCGCGATCCACAGTTCGGCCCGGTCGCCCACCTTTTCGGCGAACAACTCGTTGAACTTCACTTCCAGGTCGTTATCGCCGCCAGCGATCAGCAAAAAGCGCGTGGCTTCTGCCGCCACCATTGAATCCAACAGCGGGGGATCGGGCGGCTCGTCACCGCTCAAAATGCCGACGGTGAAGTACATCACGCGCGCCACGTAATTCCGCACAAAAGGCCGCTCCGAGGGCAGCGAGCGCAGCTCGTCCAGGCTGCGGCGGGTCGCACCATCGGCCACTATGGCGATAATCTCCGGGTAGGTCGATGCCGCGCCGAGCATCACCTCGCCGCCCATCGACGACCCAAAGCCGCCGATCACCCCGACCTCGTCCCGGCTCTGCAAAAAGGCCACTGCCGCGCCGACATCGCGCGTGCCCTGCCAGCCCAGCCGGTTGACGTGGCCGCCGCTCTCGCCATGCCCGCGCAGGTCCAGCGCCAGCACGCCGTAGCCATGTTCGGTCAGCAGTGCCGCCTTGCTGCGCATACTCTCGCGCGAGCCGCCCGCCCCGTGCAGCAGGATGATCGCCGCGCCGTTGGTCGGCGGCGCATACCATGCGGCCAGCTTCACGCCGTCGTCGGTGGTCAGCGTCAGTTCCTGGAATCCGGCGGGCGGATCGCCCACTTTTTCTTTGACGGGGAACACCACCGCGATAGCGAACCCGATGGGCATCACCACGTACAGCCCGATCAACACCAACACGATCAGCAGGGCGATCCAGCGCAGCGCCCGTTTACGACCCGGTAGTTTCAGTTTCATGAGGCTATCCTCTTGGCACGACTCAAGTTTCCGGCGAATATTACGGACGGCTGAGCGCCTGGGTTGCACAACCTTCCAAACCGGCCCCGCTTGTGGTACGATGAAGCCGTTTTGCGCCAATTGTACCCTACTGCTGAGTGTACTCGTTATGACAACGCCCATCTTGTACGATACGCACATGCATACCCCTCTCTGCAAGCACGCAGAAGGCCTGCCCACCGAATACGCGGCCCAGGCCGAGCGCCGGGGGCTGGCCGGAATCATCGTCACCGACCACAGCCCCATGCCAGATGGCATGTGGTCCTCTGTGCGCATGGACCCCGACCAGCTTTCGGACTACATCGCCCTGGTGGAGCAGACCCGCGCCCAGTGGGCCGGGCGGGTCGATGTGCGGCTGGGGCTGGAAAGCGACTTCATGCCCGGCCTGGAACCCTGGTTGGAAAAGCTGCACGCCCGCGCCGATTGGGATTATGTGCTTGGCTCGGTCCACCCGCAGAGCGGCGAATATCAGCAGCGCTATATGCCCAACGGTGATGTGATCGCCTTTCAGCGCACCTATTTTGAGCACCTGGCCCAGGCCGCCGAAACCGGCCTGTTCGATACGCTCTCGCACCCCGACCTGGTCAAGATCATGTTCCCGGAGCAGTGGAATGTCGCCCCGCTGATGGACACCATCCGCCGCAGCCTGGACCGCATCGCGGCGACAGGCGTGGCTATGGAACTGAATACATCCGGCCTGCAAAAAAGCGTCGCAGAAATGAACCCCGGCCCGGAGATGTTGGCGGAAATGTGCCAGCGCGGGATTCCGGTGGTAGTCGGCTCGGTCGCGCATAATCCGCGCCGGGTCGCTGCCGACTTCCAGCAGGCCTTCGACCTGCTGGAAGCCGCCGGGTACACCGATGTCAACTTCTTCCTCAAGCGCACGCGCCACACCGTCTCGCTGGACGCCGCCCGCGCCAGCCTGCGCGCCTGATGGGGTGCATCTCAGTTGAGTTCACGCCCTGCATCCGCGGATGCAGGGCATCCGCGGATGCTCAAGCACTTTGGCAAATTGATCGGATATGAGAGGGCGAACGATTGGCCTCACCCCCGCGCGGCCAAAACCGGGCCGCTTCGCCCCCTCTCCGAAAATTTTCGGAGAGGGGGCAGACCAAGCGCCTCCCATGAGGCGCGCAGGTCGGGGGTGAGGCCGGACTCTCGCGGGGCACCATAGCCGCTTATTCTCTCAACGTGCACGAGCGTGCGGCGAAACGGTGGCGTGAACTTTCGTGAAATACCCCCATCGCGGTGGCCCTACTCGTCCTTCTGGGCCACCTTCGCCCAGGTATCTTTGAGCGTGACCGTCCGGTTCCACACCGGGCGCTGCGGAGTCGAGTCGGGATCGAGCGCGAAATAGCCCTTGCGCTCAAACTGCACCACCGTGCCCGGCGACAGTTCCAGCACGCTGGGTTCCAGTTTGGCGTGGGGGATGATCTCCAGCGAGTTCGGGTTCAGGTCGTCGAGGAAATTGCCGGTGCGCGCGCCGGGTTCGGGTGCGCTGAACAGCCGGTCATAGAGCCGCACCTCACAATCGACCGCCTGGTTCACCGCGACCCAGTGCAGGGTGGCTTTGGGGCGGCGGCCATCGGGCGCATCACCGCCGCGCGTGGCCGGGTCGTAGGTGCAGCGCAGCTCGACGATGTTCCCCCCGGCATCCTTGATCACATCGGTGCAGGTGATGAAATAGGCATAGCGCAGGCGGACTTCGCGGCCCGGCGCGAGCCGGAAGAACTTCTTGGGCGGGTCTTCCATGAAGTCTTCGCGCTCGATGTAGATCTCGCGGGCGAAGGGTACCAGGCGCGTCCCGGCGGATTCATCTTCCGGGTTGTTGATGGCCTGCATCATCTCCACCTGGCCTTCGGGGTAGTTCTCGATCACGACCTTGAGCGGATCGAGCACGCCCATCACGCGCTGAGCGCGCAGGTTGAGGTCCTGGCGGATGCAGTATTCGAGCAGTTCGTACTCGACGACGCTGTTGCTCTTGGCCACGCCGGTTACATCGATCAGCAGGCGCATGGCGTCGGGCGTGACGCCGCGCCGCCGCAGCCCCTTGATGGTGGTCATGCGCGGGTCATCCCAGCCGCGGACATGGCCTTCTTTGACCAACTGGATGAGCTTGCGCTTGCTCATGATGGTGTAGGTCATGTTCAGGCGGGCGAACTCGATCTGCTGCGGGGCATAGATGCCCAACTGCTCGATGAACCAGTCGTAGAGCGGGCGGTGATCCTCGAATTCGAGGGTGCAGATCGAGTGGGTGATGCCTTCGATGGAGTCGCACTGGCCGTGCGCCCAGTCGTACATGGGGTAGCTGCACCACTTGTTGCCGGTACGTGGGTGTTCGGCGTGCAGGATGCGATAGAGCACCGGGTCGCGCATGTTCATATTGGGCGAGGCCATGTCGATCTTGGCGCGCAGCACGCGCGAGCCATCGGGGAATTCGCCCGCTTTCATGCGCTGGAACAGGTCGAGGTTTTCTTCGACTGAGCGGTCGCGGTAGGGGCTGTTTTTGCCCGGCTCGGTGAGCGTGCCGCGATACTCGCGAATCTGCTCGGCGGTCAGGTCATCGACATAGGCCAGCCCTTTTTTGATCAGCACGATGGCCCATTCGTAAAGCTGGTCGAAATAGTCGGACGCGTAGAAGATGCGGTCGCCCCAGTCTGCGCCGAGCCATTTCACGTCGTCGATGATGGCGTCGATGTATTCCTGCTCTTCTTTGGTGGGGTTGGTATCGTCGAAGCGCAGGTTGAATTTGCCGCCGTACTTCTGGGCGATGCCATAGTTGAGCAGGATCGATTTGCAGTGGCCGATGTGCAGGTAGCCGTTGGGTTCCGGTGGGAAGCGGGTGTGCACACGTCCCCCGAAACGCCCGGAGGCGTTGTGCTCATCGATGATCTGGTGGATGAAATTGGTGGTAGACGCGAGTGTTTCGTTACTGCCGGTAGCCATGAGTTTACCTGCCTCGAATGGGATAAGCGGCCAGCAGCCTGGCGTCGCCTATCAAATGCTTCACGTGATACTAGTGTATCAGATTCGC
>DAOUFU010000332.1:0-3654 GCA_034429275.1 Anaerolineae bacterium
TCGGTGTGGGCCTGGGGCCGGTCCGGCTTCCTTTTCCACCCTCATCCTCCTTTTCGGATGCCGTCACCAGCCATTGGCCCAACGCGCTGTTTTTGCGGCGGGCAGTATTGGACGATCATACCTGGCCGCTGTGGCGTCCCTTGATCATGGGCGGTCAGCCTTTCGCCGCGAATCCGCTCAATAAGGTGTGGTATCCGCCGCAGTGGGCGGTGTTTTTGCTGCCTCCGATCGTTCATCTGAACCTGCTCATCTGGCTGCATCTGACCCTGGCCGGACTGGGGATGTGGGCCTGGGGACGCATTACCGGCCTTTCACCGTGGGCGGCAGCGCTGGCCGGGCTGGGATACGCCCTGGGACCGCGCCTCATCGTAGCGGTGAGCGCAGGTCACCTGGATATGGTCTACGCGGCGGCCTGGTTTCCCTGGCTGCTATGGTCGGTGGAGCGTGTGGTGAGCACATCATCGCGCCGATCGGGAGTGGGTGCGCTGGCCGGATTCGCCGCGATGTGTTTCCTGGCCGACGTGCGATTGAGTGCCTATGCCCTCGCAACGGCAGCCACCTATGGGCTGTGGCGTGCATGGTCGGTGCGCGCGCATTGGCGGCGTATCGGCGCGCGCGTTCTGGCGGCTGGATTGATCGCTGGCGGGCTAACGGCAGTTCAGTGGGTGCCGCTGCTGCTGTGGCGCGCCGATCTCTCGCGAGGATCGCTCAGCCTGGCGGATGCGGCGCAAAACAGCCTGAGCTGGGGGCAGTGGATCGGCTTGGTGATTGGCGATCATGGCGGCGGTTGGGAATCGATGGTCTATGTAGGCGTCAGCACGCTGGTGCTGGCGGTGGCGGCGTTGATCCGCCGTCCACGTCAGTTCGCTTTCTGGATAGGGCTGCTGGTGTTCGTGGTGTGCTGGGCTGCAGGCGATCACTTTGTGGTATGGACGGCGCTCAACCGGTGGATACCGGCGCTGCGCTGGTGGCGCGTGCCGCCGCGCATCTGGTTTGTGGCCGCCCTGGTGCTGCCCTATCTGGCCGCGTGGGGTGCACAGATGCTCGCTGCACACCCCAGCCAGGTCAGGATCGCCCGGCTGAGTGTGGTGGGGCTGCTGGGGGGTGGCGCAGCGTGCGGCGTGTTTAGCCTTCTGACCCTCTCTTCCTCGCTCAAAATGACAGCCATACTGGGCACATTTGCGCTGCCGCTGGTGGCGCTGGTGATGCTGCTGGCGATATTTGGGCGGCTGCCTGCACAGACCCTGTTGGTGCTGTTTGCGGTGGTGGTGGCGGCAGATGTGCTGTGGATTGACCGCACGTTCATTGAGGGCCGTTCACGGCGCGACTGGCTTGATCCCTATGCAGAGCTGGCCCAGGCCCTGGTGGAAGACGGGGCGGTGCGGGTGTATTCACCCAGTTACAGCTTGCCGCAGCAGGCTGCCGCCTATTGGGAAATTCCGCAGTTTGACGGCGTGGACCCCTTCCAACTGGCATCTTTTGTGGCTGCGTTTGAGGCAGCTTCAGGCGTGACCACTCAGGGATATAGCGTCACGCTGCCGGCGTTTGAGATGCCGGGCGAGTCCGGCGATGATCTTAGCGAGACCGATATCCTGACAATGGCGAATCGAGAAGCGGCGCTGCGTCCCGATCTGTTGGGTCAGTGGATGGTGACCCACATTGTGTCGGCGTTCCCGATCGAGGCCGAGGGGCTGGACATGCTGCGAGAGATCGAGATACAGGGTGAGCCGGTCTACCTCTATCGGAACCGGCTGGCGGCTGCGGCACAGGTGATTTGGGACGGTCCCAACACGGTGACGGTTACTGCCCCAGCAGGGACTACTGGCCCTCTCTTCGCCGCTGCGAACGCGCGTTGGAAGCCGGCAGTCGATGCATCGCAGGCAGGCATTCCCGGCGAGGTGAGCACGGCTGGCGGGCGCTGGACGTTTGAGTACAGCAGGTCCGAGCTGGGGTGGAGCGCAGCAATCACCGGATTGTTGGGGTTGGCCGGTGCTGCCGTGTGGTGGAGCGTGCGCCGTGAATGACCTGGGGCATGTGACGCGGGCGGAATGGCAGCGCGTAAGCCTGTTTGTGCTGGCCGTGATGCTGATGACCACACTGCCCTATGGAATTGGCTGGCTCAGCGCCGGTGACCAATGGGCGTTTGGCGGCTCGCTGTTTGGTGCAGAAGATAGCTACAGTTATCTCGCCAAGATGCGGCTGGGCGCGCGGGGCGACTGGCTGTTCACCATGCGTTACACCTCAGAATCGCACCAGGGCGCGCTTCTTTTTTTGCCCTATATCGCGCTGGGGCACCTGGTCGCGGTGTTCGTGGATGCAGACGATCCGGCCCTGGTTGATGCGCTGATGATCGCCTTTCACGTGGCGCGGGTGATTTTGGGGGCCGCGCTGCTGCTGATCAGCTACCGGGTTGTGGCGGTGTTTATGCGCGGACCCGGCACTCGCTTTCTGGCGCTGGTGATGATCACGTTGGGCGGCGGGTTCGGCTGGCTGCTCACCCTGGTCGGGTTGGGGCACTGGCTCGGCTCGCTGCCGGTCGATTTCTTCGTGCCGGAAGGGTACAGTTTCCTGATCCTGTTCGGGCTGCCCCACCTGGCCCTGGCTCGTAGTCTGTTGCTGTTGGGATTTCTGCTGTTTTTTCGCGCGCTTCTCATGCCTGATGAGGCGCCGCGATGGCTGATCTGGGCGCTGTTGGCGGGCGGCAGCTGGGCAGCAGTCGGCATAGTCGTGCCGTTTTATGTGCCGCTGGTGTATCTGCTGCTGGGTGGCTGGGGCCTGGCGGCCTGGGTGCGTGAGCGACGTTTTCCCTGGCGGCTGTTCTGGCGGGCCGTCGGTGCAGTGGCGGTGACGCTGCCTTACCTGGCTTATACGGCAGCGGTGTTCCTCACCAATGAGGTGTTGGGGAAATGGTCGAGCCAAAACCAGCTACCTTCGCCTCACCCGGTTCACTACTTGCTGGGATATGGGGTGATGGCTGTCCCGGCGGTGGTGGGCGCGCGTTGGATGTGGCGTCGTGCAGCGGCGTGGCATGGCGCGTTGGGTTTGCTGTTGATTGCCTGGATTGTGGCGGTCCCGGTGGCAGTCTATCTGCCGATCAACGTGCAGCGCCGCCTGGCTGAGGGGGTGATCGTACCGCTGGGCATTTTGGCGGCAGCAGGCTTGCGGCTGGCTTTTCCTGACCGGCGACGATGGCGGCGGGCGCGGGCGATAGTGTTGACGCTGGTTCTGCCGACAGCCCTGCTGCTGTGGCTGGGTGGGTTGGTGGCCGCCCTGACGCCAGATCGCCCGTTGTTTTTCCCGCAGGCGGAGATTGCCGCCCTGCGCTGCCTGGATGGAATCGCAGGGCGGGATGCCGTGGTGTTGAGCACTAAAGAAACCGGGGCGATTTTGCCCGTATATGCCGATGTGCGGGCTTATATCGGGCATGGGCCAGAAACGATCGATAGTGACGCCAAAGGCGAGATGGTGCGGCAGTTCCTGGCCGGGGAACTCACGCCAGAGGCGCGGCGAACGCTGCTCGACCAGGTCGATTATGTGTTGGTGGGTGCTTCGGAGCGGGCGGAGGCGGTGGGCACTTCCTGGCAGGACGGACTCCGGGTCGTGCCGGGCTGTGCACAGGGTGATGAGGTGGCTGTGTACGAAGTGATCGACGAG
>DAOUFU010000333.1:0-2093 GCA_034429275.1 Anaerolineae bacterium
TGCCGCTGAGGAAGTGTCTCCGCTCGACGAGGGGACCGACCCGGCGACCCTGCGGAAGGCGCTGGCGGGGCAGGGCGACCTGACGATCACGCCGCTGCACATGCTTCAGATCGTGGCGGCGATTGCCAACAGCGGGCAGGGCGTGCCGCTCACGCTGGTGGATGCGACTCGCACGCCGGGAGCCGAGTGGCAGAAGGCCGGGCTGACGGGCGAGCGCCCGGCGATGCTGCGCGCGGATGTGGCCGGTGCACTGCGGCTGGCCATGCTCCAGGCGGCAGCGCAGAGTCCGGCGGTACGGCAGGCCGCCGAATTGCTGGACGCGGGCGAGCTGGTGTTGTATGGGCACAGCGCGCTGGCCTATTCCGGCCCGGATGAGCGGCCCATTGCATGGTTCGTGGGCTTCGTGGATCGCGGGTCGGGCAGCGAGACGGACGCGCTGGCGGTGGTGGTGGTCATCGAGCAGCAGTCCGATCCCGGTGTGGCGGCGCAGGTGGCGGGCGCGGTGCTGGCCGCGGCAAGCCGGTAGCCGGGCGGCAGGAAAACCTCAACCCAGAGAATACACTCCATCGATGATTGGGCAGCAGGGCCGGATCTGCACATAATCTACACATAATCTGCACATAAGGCGTTGCGGCGGCTTGTCGGGTGTTGACAAGCGGAGTGTATCTGGGGGTGGATAATGAGCCGGTACGAGATTGCGATAGTGACAGACAGCACATCGGACCTGCCCGATGAGGTTCTTCACCAATACGAGGTGAGCGTTGTCCCACTGTATATCATCTGGGGACAGCAGCAGTACCGCGACCGGGTCGATATCCAGCCCCATGAATTCTACGAGCGCCTGAAAACCGACCCGGTGCACCCCACGACTTCGCAGCCTGCGCCGAGTGACTTCGCCGCAGCCGCCGAAGCCGCTCACGCTGCCGGGGCGCGTGAGGTGGTGGTCTTCACGATCAGCAGCGGCATGAGCAGCACCTATGGCGCGGCGCGGCAAGGCGTGGAAGGGCTGAGCTTCCCGGTTCATGTGGTGGATTCGCGGGCGAATTCGCTCAGCCTGGGGTTCGAGGTGCTGGCGGCAGCACGCGCGCGCGAGGCCGGGGGCGACGCCCAGGCCATGATCGCGGCGGCGGAACGAGTGCGTGATCGGTTGGTGACGCGGCTGTATGTGGATACGCTCGACTATCTGCACAAGGGCGGGCGGATCAGCCTGGCGCGGTGGTGGATCGGCACGGCGCTCAACCTCAAGCCGGTGCTGATGGTGGATCACACGACGGGCAAGATCGAGCCGCGCACACGGGGACGCAACCGCCGCCAGGCCATCGAGCGCATGGTGGCCGATTTCTTCGAGGCGATGGGGCCGGGCGAGACGATCCGCGTGGGCGTGCTGCACGGCAATGTGCCGGACCAGGTGGAAGAGCTGGTGGCGGAGATTCGGGCACAGCGCAACCCGGCGGAACTGCTGGTGAGCATGACGTCGCCGGTGATGGGGGTGCACACCGGGCCGGGCGCGCTGGCGCTGTGTGGGTACGCGGAGTGAGATCAACACCAGGGGCGAGCATAAAACACTCGCCCCTGATATTTCCGGTGGGCGGCTGCGCGATTATGCCAGGCCGGGCGCGGTTCCCGTGGCCGGGGCGCTGCCGATATAGCGGGCGGCGATGTCTTTGAGGCTGCGGAGGCGCTGGGCGCTGTCGGCCTGGCCGTTTTCGTCCAGGTCGCGCGCGATGGCTTCCATGAAATCGGTGAGTTCCGGGCCGAACTGGGGCGCGGCGGACTTGAGAATGTCGTGCGCCTCGTCCTCGGTGGTGTTCATCAGGTCGTTGATCAGGCGAATCTGCGGCGGGGCGCTCTCGCGCAGGGTTTCGAGCACCTTTTGCAGCACCAGCTTGAGCCGGTCGGCGGTCTGGGCGTCGTTGTGCTGTTCGGCGGCCTGGATGTTGGCCTGCAGGACGGCCAGGAAGGTATCGTCAATCATATCCAGGCGGGGGCGAATGGCGGCGTCGATGTCCTCGCTGCTGGCGATGACGCGCAGTGTATCGGCGGCGCGCTGGATGACGGCCTGGGTCTGCTGATCGATGACGGCGACCAGCTCC
>DAOUFU010000334.1:0-10288 GCA_034429275.1 Anaerolineae bacterium
CGTGGGATGCCAGGGCGTATTCCATTCGTCGGGTTTTGGAGAGCACTTAGTCTATGCGCGTCGGGATGGTCACACCGGAAATTGCATCCGGTTACGGATGGGCACGCTACGCGCTTGAACTCGCAGCAGGACTGCGGGCGCATGGCGTAGAAGTGGTCGCCCTGACCCAGCCCGATCCCGCACCTGTATGGGACGATGTTGTGCCCGATGATCTTCGCCCGGTGCTGCCCTCACTTGTGCCGCCGCGCCGGGGATTTCTGCTGCGCTGCCTGCTGGCTGTGCCGCGCGTGCGCCGTGCCCTGCGCGATTGTGAGGTGGTGCACATCGTGGCCGAACCGTATGCGCCGCTGGCTGCATGGGCGGCAGGCTCGCGTCCTCTCGTGGTCACGGCGCATGGGACGTATGTGCCGCAGACCCTGCGCCGCCCGTGGGTGGGCGGCCTGTATCGCCGGGCATACCGGCAGGCGAGGCTGATCGCCGTGAGCGAGTACACGGCGGAGCAGGTGCGGCTGGCGCTGCCCGGCTGCGAGCCGGTTGTCATCCATAACGGAGTCAATGTGGCGTGGTTTCAACAGCCCGCGCCTGTGCCGGACAAGCGCGGCCCGACCATTCTGGCAACGGGTGGCGTCAAAGCGCGCAAGGGGACTCACCTGCTGGTAGAGGCGCTGGCCGTCGTGCGTGAGATTGTTCCAGACGCACAGTTGGTAGTCACGGGAAGCATGGAGGATGCACAGTACCTTGATCGGCTGCGTGAGCGAATCGCCGCACTCGGTTTGCAGGACGCGGTGCATTTGACGGGGCGTGTCGGTGATGATGAGCTGCGCGGGTGGTACCAGCATGCAGATGTGTTTGCGCTCCCTGCTTTGAACGTGGGCGACCGGTTCGAAGGGTTCGGGCTGGTATTCCTTGAGGCGAGCGCGTGCGGGCTGCCCGTCATCGGCACCAGCGGCAGTGGTGCGGCAGAGGCCGTCATCAACGGTGAGACCGGTCTGTTGGTGCGGCAGGATGACCCCGCGTCGCTGGCAGGTGCACTGGTGCGCTTGCTGACTGACCCGGAACTTTGCGCGCGTTTGGGAAGTGCGGGATATGCCTATGCTCAGACTCAGAGCTGGAACGAGATTGCAGGTCGTGTGGCGGCGCTTTATGCCGAGACTCTGGCCTGATATACGCAGCAGAATATGGTATGCTTGGCGGTGAGGCGTTTCTGTTGAACGAGGCGATCACGGCCATGCATGTTGTTATCTTGTGCGATCATCTGCCCCCTGACAGCCCTGGCGGCGCGGGATTCATTGCGTGGCAGCTTGGTCAGGGCTTGATCGAAGCAGGTCACCGCATCACCTTTGTCACCAGTACACCCGGCCCATCACGAGTTGAGACTCGCCAGGGGATCCAGGTTCACCTGCTGCATTCGCGCTATGCTGAGCGATGGATGGCCTGGTTTGGCTTGCTTAACCCGCAGACCGTCGTGCCTCTTAATATCTTGCTGCGCAAACTGCGCCCGGATGTGGCCCATGCACACACGGTTCATGTTCACCTGGGGTATCATAGCCTGGTGATCGCACGATATGCCGGGGCGGCGACAGTCTTCACGGCGCACGATGTGATGCCCTTCGCTTATACCAAGCTCACGCACTTTATCGATCCGGCGCGGCCCGAACAAACCGATGGCTGGGATTACCGCGTGCCTTTTGGTTACAACCTTCGCCAGATGCGGCTGCGATGGAACCCGGCGCGCAACCTGTCGATCCGTCACACGATGCGTTATTACGTCGATGCGCGGGTGGCGGTGAGCCATGCGCTGAAGGATGCGCTCGAAGCTAACCACCTTTCGCCGTTCCAGGTAGTTCACAACGGCCTGGACCTGAGCCAGTTCGATGTGCCCGAAGCAACTGTAGATGTGCTGCGCCAGCGCTGGCAGCTCTATGATCGGCGGGTGATTCTGTTCGGTGGGCGGCTCTCGTATGAGAAGGGGGCCACACAACTGCTTCGGGCCTTGCACCGCGTGCGCGAGCGCGTGGCCAATGTGACACTGTTGGTCCTGGCGCGATCGATGACTGCCATTGAGCGCGCACTGGCTGAATACCCCGACTTGGAGCCGAATATTGTTCTGGGGGGATGGCTGGAAGGGGCGGAAGTCGCCAGCGCGTATCGCCTGGCTGATGTGGTAGCTGTGCCGTCGATCTGCTTTGATTCGTTCCCAACCATGGCGTTGGAAGGAATGGCGGCAGGCGCGGTCCCGGTAGTGACGTGTTTCGGCGGTGCGCGCGAGGCCGTGATTGATGGCGAGACGGGCTATGTGGTCAACCCCTATGACCTGGATGCACTGAGCGACCGCCTGATTCGCCTGCTGAGCGACGAATCGCTGCGCAGGCGGATGGCTGAGGCCGGTCGCCGCCGTATGGAACATCATTTTACGCTCAAGCACCACGTCGAAGCCACGTTGAACGTTTATCAGCAGGCAAGGGAGCACCGCCACCACGATCGCTGATTGCCGGGTGCTCCCTTCGCCGTGATTTACCTGAGCTTTCCCTGGATGGATGCAGTATATGAAACTGCTTGTGATCGTCTCATCACTTGACCTGACTCAGCCGTTTAGCGCGACTCCTGCCTGGTGGCAGTTGTTCAAGGCGCTGTACGAGATCGGCGTGGACCTGGTGGTTGCCCCCTATCAAGGACCGGCAATCGAGTCTCCCTGGTGGCGTGTGGCTGCCAACCCCGCCCGGCGCGAGGGGGATATGTTCCAGGCACTACGAAACATGTGGCGGCGCGTCGGCGGGGGACGGCCCCCCGCGGAAGGCGATGAGCGATTGGGCGGCGAGCGTGTCTCCGATCGGCTAGTGCGGCGAATCGCGCAGAATGTGATCGCCCCACGCTGGCGGAAACACGTAGACCGCATCCTGAGCCACCAGCCGGATATTGATGCCGTGCTGGTGATCACCGTGCCGCTCAACCACATCACAGGGCTGGCGCGCCATGTCATTGAACGCCATCACAAGCCGGTTTTTTTCTACGATGGTGATGTGCCGGCCAGCCTGCCCAACTTTCAGGGATTTGAGACCGGGTTTCGGATTTACCAGGGCGCGGATCCATCGGAATATACGGCGTTTTTCAGCAATAGCCAGGGCGGAGCGCAGGGTTTGCGCGATCTGGGCGCGCGTGAGGTCCATACGCTGTTCTACGGCGCTGATCCCGACCTGTTCTCACCGCTGGACTTGCCACAGGACATTGACGCGTTTTTTTATGGACATGGGCGCGAGTATCGCGGCGAGTGGATTGATATGCTGCTGCGCGATGCCAGCCGTGCACTGCCGGAGCGCCGCTTTGCCGTGCGGGGGACCAAACTGGGCGATCTAGGCCGGGCAGAGATGCTGCCTTATCTGTCGTTGAGCAAGCTGCGCGAATATGCCTGCCGGAGCAAGCTCAACCTGGTGATCACGCGCAAGGCGCACGCCTCGGTATTTGCATCGTCCTCGTCACGGCCTTTTGAACTGGCTGCGATGGGAGCCTGCATGGTGTGCAGTCCCTATGCGGGCATTGAGACGTGGTTCGAGCCGGAAAAAGAACTGATCGTGGTGAACAGCGCAGAAGAAGCCGTTGAGCGCTATACTTGGCTGCTAGATCATGATGACGCGCGGCACCGCATTGGGCAGGCAGCTCGCGCCCGCCTGCTGAAGGAACATACCTTCCGACACCGCGCTCGCCAGCTGGTGAGTGTGATTAAGGGCTACTGCTGAGCGATGATTTTGGGTTGGCAATGAGGGACGAGTCTGGGATGGGACTGCCAGAGCATGAAGTTGCACCTCCGGCGCGCCTGTTCTCGTGGGAAGCGGCGCGAATGGCGCTGGACACGCCCTGGAGAGTCCGGCTGGAACTGCGGCGCATGTTAAGCTGGCCGATGGCGCGCCTCGTGTTTGCACTGGCGGGCATTCGTTGGGGGCGCAGGTGGCGGATGTATGGCGTTCCGATTGTACAAAAGCACCGGCGCAGCGTGATTCAGATCGGTGATGGGCTGGAACTGCGCTCGATTCCTCACAGCAATGCCCTGGGACCCTTCCACCCGGTGATCCTGACGACTCGGCGGCCCGGCGCGCGGTTGATCATTGGTCGGGGGTTTGGCATGACGGGCGGCACCATCTGCGCGGATGAATCGATCACCATCGGCGATGATGTGTGGGTAGGGGTCAATACGACGATCACGGATACCGATTTTCACCCCCTGCTGCTGGATGAGCGGCTGGCGCGACCTCTGGCCGGGGCGACAGCGCCGGTGGTGATTGAGAATGGCGTATTCATCGGGATGCAGTCATTGATCCTCAAAGGGGTGACGATTGGTGCGGAAAGCGTGATCGGGGCGGGAAGTGTGGTCACCCGCGATATTCCCGCCGGAGTGATCGCGGCGGGCAACCCGGCACGGGTGATCCGCGCTCTTAAACCGGGCGACAGATCACCGGGAAAAGTTTAGGGCGTATTTCCACTTTAGGATGAATGTTGAGAACGGGCGACATCTGCCATGATCATGCTGGCTTATCTTCTGCTGCTGGGCATTGTGTTAGGAATTGGTTTGCTGCTGGCCTCGATCCTGCCCTCGCGCGGGGCGCGGATTGGGCTGGGCGGCGCATTGGGGCTGGCGCTGGTGGTGGACAGCACCTGGATCGCTGCGCCGCTGATCGGCTGGTCGGCACGGCTGGGCGACCTGGTGTGGGTGGGTGTAGTGTTGTTCGCAGCGCTGGCGGGGTGGAGCGCGGCACTCTCGGCGGAAGGGCGGCCTGATGCGCCAACGTGGAAGTGGTTGAGCTGGCGCGATCTGCTGTTCCTGGGCATGGTGATCGCACTGGTGGGGGCAGTGCTGCTGGTGCTGCCTGTGCCGCTGGACACCGATGCACAGGGATTCGGCTACCTGGCGCTGACCCTGCGCGACGGCGGCGACTATATGACACTGGCTCCCTGGCACCCAGAGATCGAATATCTGTATTCGCCAGCGTTTCCGGGCCTGGTGGCGCATCTCAGCGCGCGATTTGATCTGGGCATCCATCAGATTCAGCTTATTCTGGGCGGCCTTTCCGTTGTGCTGTTTGTATGGCTTGCCTATGATCTCGGCTGTGAGGTGGACGATCGGCGTGGAGGACGCGCCTATATGCTGGCGGCAGTCCTCAGTGTAGGCGCGATCACGGCCTTCATGGATTCGCATTTCACGGCGATGCTGGCGTTGGTTTTTGGGTTGGCCTTCCTGGTGTTTGTGATTCGTTTTCTGCGCACAGGGCGGTGGTCGAATGCGCTGGCGGCGGCGATCTGCCTGGCAGCAGTACCGCTCAGCCAGCCTGACACCACCATCGCTTTCATCATTGGTTATGGACCCTGGCTGATTCTGATATGGCTGAGCAGACCGCGCCCGTCGTTTGTGGTGTGGTTAGGGCTGGCGGCGGTGATTCCACTGGTGGCGTTGGGCCTGCTCGCGCCCTGGTTGATCAGCCTGGAAGAACTGCTCGGCTCAGGCATTGAGTCTCCGTTCGTGGTGGACAGTGCGCACTGGCGGACCATGATCGGGATGCATGGTGTGCTGATCGTGCTGCTGGCGCTACCGGGCCTGATCATCGGCCTTGCGCGGCGCAGACCGATTGACCTGTGGATGATCATCTGGCTGGCGGCGATTGTCGAATTCTCGACGTTGGGCCTGATCGAAAAGGCGCTGCCCGACGTGGTGGCCCCGTTGTTGAAGTATGATTACCCGTTCAGCCTGGCCTGGCATGGGCCGATCATCCCCTACATGGTGCTGGGTGGCACGGCGTTGCTATGGTTTGCGAACCGGTGGGGAGGCGAGCGCCTGGATCGATGGATTGGGCGTTTGGTGCCGGTGCTGGTCGTGTTGGCCGTGGGCGGTGGCGCGGCAG
Organism: Anaerolineae bacterium; assembly: GCA_034429275.1. Classification (GTDB taxonomy): domain Bacteria; phylum Chloroflexota; class Anaerolineae; order Aggregatilineales; family Aggregatilineaceae; genus DAOUFU01. The sequence goes on from DAOUFU010000334.1 coordinate 5,889, forward strand.
GCGTGTGGAAGGTGGACTCGATCCTGGACGTGAGCAAAGACTACATCGATTTCTATGGGGCGTTTTCATCCCAGGCCGATGTAGAGGCGATGACGTGGCTCCGCGACTTCGCCCCCGAAGACGCGCTGGTCCTCAATCACCCCGGCCCGCACGAAGGCGACTGGGTGCCGCTTATCAGCGAGCGGAACACGGTCTATTTCCGCCCGCAGCCCTTTTTCCAGGGAACTGGCCAGGCCGAAGCCCTTCAGGAAACTCTGCGCGCGTTCTGGCGCGACCCGGCAGACCCAGAGAATTACGAACTGTTGGCGGCGGCGGGTGTGCGTTACGTGATTGTTCCGCAGATATTCGGCGCCCCTGCCAGTTTCGATTCGATGATGCGCTGGCGGCGGCCCGTGCCCGAGTCTGAATCTTATCTGCAAACACCCGTGAGCGAGGCCCCATATCTGGCTTTGATTTTTGAACGCGATGGGGCGCAGGTCTACGAGGTGGTGGGTCTGCGCGAGCAGTGAGAGGGGCGGCAGCAAAAAAGCCCGATGCCCCGCCGAAAAATGAACACCGGCGGGGCAGGGCATGATGCGCGTCGCAAACAGCCAATTGGCTGCGAGTCTCTGCTATTGTCCCCGATAACCCTGGGAATTGTCAAATGACATAAGTCCCGCTGAAGCGGCCTGATCGCTGCCGGTCCGCGATCAATTCCCTCGCCGGGTGGCTGCCTCCATCAAGCTCTGAATGCGCGAGACCATTTCTGCCGGGTTGGGGTGCAGTCCATCCAGCAGCAAGGCATTTTCGTACAACTGCTCGACCACCTGGGCGATCACCGGCGCGTCGGGATCGGCCTCGATCCATTCGGCCAGGTTGCGAATCAAAGGATGGCGGCGGTTCAACTCAAGGATGCGGCGGGGCGTGTCCACTTCCTGATCCAGCATCCGGTAGACTCGCTGCATGTTGCGATCCAACTGGCCCTGCGGAGCGACCAGCCGCACCGGGTGGTCGCGCAGCATCCGCGATTCGCGCACTTCGATCACGCGGTCCCCCAGTACGTCAGCAAAGCGCTGGCGCACGGCGGCGAAATCGTCCTGGTCGAGCGCTTCTTCTGCCGGGGCGTCTTCGAGTGCGGGCAGTTCCAGCGCGGCATCATCGACGTTGCGCAGGGGTTTACCGGCATATTCCGGCAGGTTCATCAGCATGAAGCTGTCTACCGTGTCAGCCAGGTAGAGCACTTCCAGGCCGTGCGCGCGGAAGGTATCCAGATGAGGGCTGTGGCGCGCCGTTTTGAGATCGTCCACCAGGATGTAGTAAATATGCTGCTGGTCGGGCTTCATTCGCTCCACGTATGCGTCCAGCGTAACGGTGGGTGCTTCGCTGTCGCTGAGGCTCGAATGGAAGCGCAGCAGTTTGGCCAGCCGCTCGGCGTCTTCCGGCTCGGTGGCGATTCCTTCTTTGATGAAGACGCCAAATGCCTTCCAGAAGGTTTGATACCGTTCGGGGTCGGTGTTGGCGAGGTCTTCCAGCTCACCCAGGATTTTGCCCCGGATAGACTGACCGATGCGCTTGATCATGCGGGTAGCCTGGATCGATTCGCGGGCGACGTTGAGCGGCAAATCTTCCGAGTCCACGATGCCTTCGACAAAGCGCAGATATTGCGGCAGGAAATCTTTGTTGTAGTCCTGAATCAGCACCTTGCGCGCATACAGCTTCAGCCCGTAGTCAGTGCGGGCGTGAAACAACCCACGATCGGCCTGGGCGGGGATGAACAGCACGCTGTAGAACTGCACCGGGGCATCGGACTGGATATGCAGGTGTAGCAGCGGATCGCGGAAGTCGAGCGTGAGCTGCTTGTAGAAGGCATTGTATTCCTCATCCTCCACATCACGCGGCGATTTGCGCCAGATGGCCTGCTGCTGATTGACGGGCTTATCATCATCGCCCAGGCGGATTGGAAACGCGATGAAGTCCGAATGCTTTTTGATAATCGCGCGCAGGCGGTGTGTCTCCAGGAATTCGTGCGCGTCTTCCTTCAAGTAGATGGTGATCGTAGTACCGCGCGTTTCCTGCTGAGCGGGTTCGATGGTGTAGGTGGTGCTGCCATCCGACGACCAGACCCAGGCGGTCTCGTTGGGGCGGAAGGATCGTGAGGTCACCGTGACCCTGTCGGCGACCATGAAGACGGAATAGAAGCCAACACCAAACTGGCCGATCAGGTTGCTGGCCGAGGCGGGTTGTTCGGGATGTTCTTGCAAGCGTTTGAGGAAATTCGCCGCGCCGGACTGGGCGATGGTGCCCAGGTTCTCGATCATTTCGTCGCGGCTCATGCCGATGCCGGTATCGGTAATAGTCAGCGTCCTGGCTTCTTTGTCGGGGGTGATGCGAATCGCCAGTTCGGCTGCCGGGTCGAGAACCTCGGCACTGGTGAGCATCTCGAACTGCACCCGGTTGAGCGCATCGGATGCGTTAGAGATCAGCTCGCGCAGGAAGATTTCGCGCTCGGTATAGAGCGAGTGAACCAGGATATTCAGCAACTGCTGAATTTCTGCCTGAAAGGTGAAAGTTTCGGACCGTGAGGTTTTTCGTTTGCTCATGGTGTCTCCACAGATCACGAGTGTGGGTTTTTGCGACGTTCTTCTCGGTTGACGCTGCTAGTTGATTAACACGTGCGTGTAAGATTCGCCTCAACAGCGCGTATAAACTGCATTAGAAACCGCTGATTTTGCGGCGATGGATAAAAGCCTTATGCTTATGACGGAATGGAACGTTGCAGCAGCATGACAGGCCGGGGAGGGCGTGTGAGCGAACAGGCGGGTAGTGTGAATTATCCCGATATCCTGGGTGCGGTTACCGGTGGAGCACGGCTGAATGTCGATGTAGTTCAGTGTGCGGCGGCAGCACGGCCTGCTCAGGTCCCTGCCGGGCAGGTGATCGAGCTGGTACTGGTGCTGCAAAATGCAGCCGATATCGATGTCGATGTCACCCTCGAAGTGGAGCTACCCAAACAGGACCTTGCCCGGCAAAAAGATCGGTTCATTATCCGGACGTCCAGGCTGCTGATCGGGCTTCGACCGGCGGAAGCCGGGATGGCTGTGCTGCCGGTAGCTGTTGAACCAAATACCCGGCCAGGGCCTGGATATGCGGCAGTGTTAACCCTCAAAGTGAAGCCAATGGCCCGGCAGTGGCAGCGTGTACGGCTGTTTCACGGCGGAGGGCCGGTGACCATGTCCGATCTGCCTGCAGAAATCCGCGAGCAGATGGCCGGGCTGCGATCGCTGAGGTTTTCGGTCGAGGGTGGCAAAAAAGACCGGTTGGTTGTGCCGTTTGCTGTCCTTCCGGCAGCATCGGCGAACGCGGCACAGTTGCAAGCCCGGTATCAGCCGTTGTGGACCCTGGCCGACTATATCGACGAATACGCACTGGCACGGCGGGTATGGCAGCCTTGCCAGGCCGTTCTGCAGCGGATGAAACGCGATGTGATCTTCATGCCGCTGCTCAAGGCGACGCAGGATCGATTCGAAGCGTGCGCCTATCCCCTTCTGCCACCAGAAGCGATTGTGATCACCAAGTTGTTGACACTGGTGAGTGAAATGGGTGTTGAGCCGCCTACTGAGCAGAATCCACGCCCATCCTGGCCGCGCTGGTTCGTTCGCCTGTGCCGGGTGCTGGCGCGTGAACCGGCGGCGGCAGGGCAAGTTGAAGCGCTGGTGACACAGCAGCTTTGGGGCGACATCGCGTATACTGCCGTGCTGCATGGATTTGCCATGATCACGAACGTGACACGCGAGGATTTTGGCACGACGGACGAAATCGCCGGATATGCCCAATCCCTGGTGGCTACGCTGGAAGGCGGCCAACCGGTCGATTTTGCGCGGGCCTATCTTCCGCTGGCCCTGGGCGGTTTGATCGCCAACAGCCGCGTGACGATGCCCCGTGAGCAGGTGCGTGATACGGTGCATGTGTTCTCGCAAGCGCTGGATCGTCGGCGGGCCGAGCGCACAGAGAATAACGCGTTTGTGTACGAGATTGCTGACGCATTGATCGAACGTGCCCTGGATGCGTCATGAGCACTGTTACGCCAGGTTTGCGGTGGACGGAAGAACTTCCAATGCGAATCTGATAGCCTGCTGCCCGCTTTATAGATAGACTTTGATTAGCGATAATGTGCTAAAGCTGACCCGGTCTGCAGGTTGTTGGCGCGCAGCTATGTTTTGCCTGACACGACAGGCTGTGATGTGATGCGGGCACCGGAGCCAGATACCAATACTCTGAAGTAGCGAGCAAGGAACAACTCAGCCATGATGCGATTTGACCGTTTCACCGAGCGCGCGCAGGATGCCGCCGTCCGGGCCTACGAAATCCTGCAGCGTTACGGGCATAATCAAGTCGATACCGAACATATGCTGTTGGCGCTG
>DAOUFU010000335.1:0-3484 GCA_034429275.1 Anaerolineae bacterium
ACGCCAATCACAATGGCTCACAAGCAGACTGGGAACAGGTACAACAGGTTTTTGAAGCGGATACTACTGTAGAACTCCGTGTCATTGGCCACAATCGTGGGGGTCTTCTCGTCGAGTGGAATTCACTGCGCGGCTTTGTTCCGGCAAGCCAGCTCATAGATTCTCCTGGAGCCGATGATGGTCGGCAGCGCCGCGAAATGTTGGCTCATCGCATCGGGCAAACCATCAAGCTGCGAGTTATCGAATTCGATCAAGAGCAAAACCGCTTGATCTTGTCGGAACGCGCAGCTCAGGTCAAATCGGGAACGCGCGCCACCGTTCTCAATACCTTGAGTAAAGGCGATGTGCTTTCCGGAACCGTGACCAACTTGTGCGATTTCGGCGTGTTTGTTGATCTCGGTGGAATCGAAGGGCTGATTCACATCAGTGAGCTAAGCTGGGGCCGGGTAGGACACCCGCGCGACTTTTTGTCACGTGGGGAAGTGATCCAGGTCTATGTCATGCATGTCGATCAGGCACAGGAACGCGTGGCACTCAGTGTGAAACGCCTGCGTCCCGATCCCTGGCAAACGGTCGATTCCCGCTACCAGATCGGGCAGATCGTCGAGGGCACAATCACCAACGTCGTCGATTTTGGCGCATTTGCCTGCATCGAGGAAGGGCTTGAGGGACTTATCCATGTCTCTGAGCTGGCTGAGGGCCACTTCTTGCATCCGCGGAACGTCGTCCGTGAAGGCGATGTGGTGAAAGCTCGCATTCTCAACATTGATGGCCAGGCGCGCCGCTTGGGGCTGAGCCTCCGCCGTTGATCTCGGAGTTTTTCCTGATACACTATCACGCGCGGCCTGCAACTCAGGCCGCTTTTTTTCTTGAAAGCCCCAGTGCTCTGGTCAGATTGCTATAATATGCCGGTATCTTCGCGCTATCTCTTGGATGGTCGATCCGAAAGATCACAGAATGCCTGAACATCCCTCACATGTCGACGAGCCAATTGTCCGCGTACGTGGTTTGCGCAAAACCTATCATACAGGCGGAATCCACCACCTGGTTTTGGATGGGATCGATCTCGACATTCAACCCGGACGCTTCATAGTCTTGTTGGGAGTCAGCGGCAGCGGAAAAAGCACGCTGCTCAATCTCATCAGTGGAATCGATTTTGCCGAGCAGGGTACGATCACCATTGCGGGAACTACCATCACTGACCTGACAGAGACTCAGAGAACGATCTTTCGCCGCGAAAATATCGGCATTGTATTCCAGTTCTTCAACCTCATTCCCACCTTGAGCGCCCTGGAAAACATCACGCTTCCGATGGAACTTCGCGGCACAAGCCTGCGCCTGGCTGAGCAGCGCGCCCGCGCCCTGCTTGCCCGTGTTGGACTGGAGGGGCGTGCATCGGATTTTCCGGACCGGTGAAGTGGTGGTGAGCAGCAGCGTGTAGCCATCGCCCGTGCATTGATCCACGAACCGGCCCTGGTACTGGCGGATGAACCCCCCGGCAATCTCGATGAGCATACCGGCCAGACAGTGCTTCAACTATTGCTCGAACTGACCAGGCAGGCCAACAAAACACTCATCATGGCCACTCACGATCCCAATATTGTGCCCCTGGCCAACCACGTTTACCGTGTTCATGACGGCAAGGTCACCACCCTCTCTGACACGCCGCTCAAAATGGTGGAACCTGTTCAAACCCTGGCAGGAGTTTGATGCCATGAGTGGTGCCCTGCTCCGCCTCACACAGCGATACGTAAACCGGCGCATTTTCCAAAGCACACTGTTTGTTGCCGGGATTGCCTTGGGGGTAGCCGTCGGAGTGGCCATCGACCTGGCTAACACATCCGCTAGCCGGGCCTTTTCGCTTAGCGTGAGTTCAGTAACCGGTCGAGCCACGCACCAAATCATCGGTTCGTCGGGCACTGTCCCAACCGAGGTATACACCCAGCTCCGGCGCTTGGGGATGCGAAACAGCGCGCCCGTTATCGAGGCCCTCGTGCAGGCCACCTCACTTGATAACCGCTCACTACGACTGTTGGGGATTGATCCGCTGGCCGAAGCGCCCTTCCGCAATTATCTCTCGCCCTCGCCCGATGCGGATATCGCGACCTATCAATCCAGCCTGTATGTCTTCATTACACGACCCAAGACTGCTCTGATCAGTCACACCCTGGCGACTCGCTTTGCCCTTCAGCCGGGGGATCGCCTCGCCCTGCGGACCCCTACACAAACTGCTGCCGAGGTAGAGGTCGTCGGTCTTCTCTACCCAAACGACGATGTGAGCGAATCGGCACTGAACAACCTGATCATCACAGACATCGCCACCGCCCAGGAACTGGCCGGAATTCCGGGTCAAATCACACGTATCGACCTTTTACTACCCGATGGCTTTGATCTTGCAGCGCTGGAGAGTCTTTTACCCGATGGTGTGCTGCTCACCCCGTCATCGGCTCGCCAGGATGCTCTGAGCCAGATGACTGACGCCTTTGAGCTCAATTTGCAGGCTTTGAGCTTGCTGGCACTGTTGGTCGGAGTCTTCTTGATCTACAACACGGTCACGTTCAGTGTTGTACAGCGCCGCCCAGTGATCGGCATCCTACGCTCTCTGGGTACCACACGATGGCAGATTTTTGTGCTGATCCTCGCTGAAGCGGCGATACTCGGCACATTGGGCACTCTGCTGGGGTTGGGGTTAGGAGTTGTCTTGGGCCAGGGAGCAGTCCGGCTGGTTGCACAAACTATCAACGACCTGTATTTCCGTGTCTCGGTAGAGGGAGTCGCGATCACCCCGTTTACACTGCTCAAAGGTACGGCCATCGGCATTGCGACCAGCCTCATTGCCGCGTTGATCCCCTCCTATGAGGCAACCCGTACTCCGCCTGCCGGAGTCATGCGTCGCTCAACCGCTGAACAGAACACCTGGCGCTTACTGCCCTATGTAGCCATAGGGGCGGTAGCACTCATGATCGCAGGGCTGTTTCTCCTCCAAATCCCTACCACCAATCTAATCCTGAGCTTTGCCGCCCTGTTTCTGATCCTGGTAGGGTGCGCGCTGCTAACCCCATTAGCGCTGATCGCCGCCATGATTCTCGTAACACCGGTAACCGGGCGGTTGTTTGGTGTCCTGGGACGTATGGCTCCGCGCGCCATTGTTCGCACGCTCAGCCGAACATCTATTGCGGTTACTGCTCTGACCCTGGCTGTCAGCGTCATTGTGGGGGGCAGTGTGATGATCGACAGTTTTCGCAGCACCCTGGTCAACTGGCTGCAACTCACACTAGGGGCGGATATTTTTATCTCGCCCTTCGATGACAACGCCGGAAGTTTTGAGATGCTCATTGACCCGGCGATTATTGCCCGGTTGGAGGCCATCGAGGGGGTAGAAGCAGTAGCAACCGCTCGCAGCGTTTCGGTTTTGGCACCCGATTACCCCAATTTGCCCCCTGTCAACCTGGTCTCCGTCAACCGGGATATTTCCAATGGTCAG
>DAOUFU010000336.1:0-3782 GCA_034429275.1 Anaerolineae bacterium
TCAGGGTGCAGGGAGCCTTGCTCCCTGCCGGGGCGGGGCAGCGCCCCGCAGCCTGCCCCGATAATGAAATGCACCCCCGCGCACCTCCCGCCGCGCGCTGCCGGCACAATCATGCTATACTGAGGGCCAGAGTCGGGGCAGAATCGGGATTGAGGGCGGATAGCCATGAACTCTGCGCCAGAATTTTTGAACCTGTTTGTCGAACCGACCGGCGAGATGATCTACTTCCTCGCCGTGATCGCCATCAGCCAGGCCACCATGCTCATGGCACTGGGGCATCGCCTGCGTGGCCGATCCGAGGTCGCTGCCGGGCGCTATGCCATCCTGCTCGGCGGGGTGGTGCTCGCGTGGCTGGCAATGGGTGCGGGCGGCCTCTATGCCCTGATCACCAACACCGCCGATGAAGCCGTACTGCCCCCGCTTGAGCGCGCGATCAATGCCCTGGTGATCGTCCTGCTCAGTGCAGCCCTGCTCACCGCCGACAACCAGCGCCGTCAGCGCGGAGTCTGGCGCGTCGTGGCCCTGCTCACCGTGCTGATCATCGCCGCCTACGCGGTCACGGCGCTGCAGTGGCAGAATGCCGTCGAAGACAGCATCTTCAACGATCATCCGCTCGGCTTTTTGTGGACGTTTGTGCCCGCGCTTGGCCTGTTCATCAGCTTGTGGCTGCTGTTCACCCGCTATAAAGCCACCGCCGACATCCCGCTCAAGACCATCTTTTTTGTCGCGCTGCTGGCCGGCTACAGCTACACCCTGATCCGAATGCGCGCCGATTCGCTGGAAGGGCACACTTCCGGCGCGCTCCGGCTGTCCTTCCTGACCGCCGTGCCCGTGGTGACCATCATCGTCTACCGGCTCGTGCTCGAACGCCTTAACGCCGCCATCGACGAGGTCTCGGAATATGCCGAGGCCGTCTCGCGGCCCCAGGCCGCCGTGCCCGGCGCAGGCAGACGCACCCCCGCAGAAGGCCAGGCGGTGCCTCGCCCCATGACCGCCAGCGTCTCGCACGCCGAGTCGATGCAGCTGCTCACCGCCATCGGCCTCATGCTCGACAAAGAAGACCCCGATCTCATCCCTCGCCAGGTCGCCCAGGCCATCGCCAGCGCCCTCAAGGCGGATGTCGTCGCGCTCATCTCGCACGAGGACCAGAAATGGGCCGATGTGATCGCCGCCTACGACAACATCCAGCATCGTAACATTCCGGGCCTGGCGCTTAACCTGGAAGAGCAGCCCACCATTCAAGAGGCCATCGAGCGCAAAGCGCAGCGCGCCCTCTTCCCGGATCGCAGCCTCGATGAACTGGTCGATCTCTACACCCGCCTCGACATCACCCAGATCGGCCCGGCCTATGTCCAGCCGCTCACCCGCCAGGGCCAGCTGATCAGCGTGGCGATCATCGGGATGCCCTATACCAACCGCGAGCTTCGCGAGCGCGAGACCGCCCTGCTCGAAGGGCTGGCCCCCGTCGCCGCCCGCCTGATTTCGCTCAGCCGCGCTGCCCAGCGAATCCGCGTCGATGCCGAGGACGAGGCCATCAAGGCCATTGTCGAGCGCGAAGGCGGCGATGCGCTCGATCAGCAGAGCATGGTTGCCGCCCGCCACGAGATGCGCGCCAGCCTGGAGCTGGCTCAGCAGCAGATCGGCGAACTCAGCCGCATGGTGCGCGATCTCCAGGTCGAACTGGATTACGAGCGCAGCCGCCTGGCCCAGCTGCTCGAATCCGGCGACGAAGCCATGACCGTTTCGCAGCGCATCGCCACCCTCTCGCGCGAGCGCCAGGAACTCGCCGCCGAGCGTGAACTGCTCACCCAGGCGCTGCAAGAAGCTCAGACCGCCCTCATCGGTGCGACAGCTTCCGACGACGCTCAGGTATACAGCACCCTGATCGACTCCCTGCGCCGCGAACGGGACGATCTGCAAGCCCAGAAGCAGAAGCTTGAGCGCCAGCTGGACGAAGTCCGTCGCCAGGGAGCCTCCGGCACCGTGCCGCCTGCCCTGCGCGAACTGCTCGAAGACCTCAGCGAAGACAAAGCCCGCCTCGCGCTCGACCGTGACCAGCTCAAGCAGGAACTGGACGAGGTCTACAACCAGCTTCGCGCCCTGGGCATCGAAGGCGGCCCGCTCGCGCTCGCCACAACCCTCGGCCAGTTGAGCGAAGAACGCACCTACTACAAATCGCGCGCCGAGCAGATCGCCCAGGAACGCGACCTGCTCAAAGCCGAGCGCGCCCGCCTCGAAGAAAGTATTCGCCGCGAGTCCGAGCGCGAAGCGCAGATCGCCGCCCTCGAATCCGACCTCAAGCGGCTGGCCACCGACCGCGAGGCGCTTATCAAGCAGCGCGACACCATGCGCCAGGAGCGCGACGAACTTATCAAGGCGCGCGATGCCTGGCTCAGTCACCGCGCCCGCCTGCTCGGCGAAATCACCGGCCTGCAAGCCGAACTCCAGGACGTGGTCGCCGATCTCAACCGTTCTAACGCCGCGCTCAAAAAAGCCACCGACTCGCGCGCCGCAGTCGAAGCCGAGCGCGACCGCCTGTTGGCACAGACTACCGCCCTGCAAACCGAGCGCGACCAGCTGCTCGCCCGCATCGAGGGCAACCGCGAACGCCTGGCACAGCTTGGCGCGGACGGCGTCGGCACCCTCCAGCACATGATCGAAGAACTCACTACCGAGCGCCAGCAGCTGGCCAGCGCCCTCGCCGAAGCCCAGAACCAGATCGCCCAGCTTGAGCACGACCGCAGCCGCCTGCCCGCCGAAGGGGCCGAGCACACCCGCCCCATCGCACCCGATAACGCCGAGGTCATCGTCTCCATCGCCCAAGAGCTTCGCACCCCCATGAGCGCCATCATGGGCTATACCGACCTGCTGGTGAACGAATCGGTCGGCATTCTGGGCGAGATTCAGCTCAAGTTCCTGCGCCGCGTCCAGGCCAATATCGAGCGCCTCACCCAGTTGATCAACGACCTCGTGCGCATCACCCAGCTGGATTCGCCCGATTTCCGGCTCCAACCCGTCACCGTGGACCTGGTCTCGGTCATCGAAGACAGCATCACCAGCGCCAACAGCCAGTTCCGCGAGAAGGGAATCACGCTGCGCATGAACCTCGCGGACCACCTGCCACCGCTGCACGCTGACCGCGACGCCATGCAGCAGGTCGTGACCCAACTGCTCGCCAACGCCTATCTCGCTTCCCCGCCGGACAGCCACGTGACCATCACCGCTGAATTCCGCCCGTCCTACGTTCCACCCATCGCCGACGATGTCGCCCCGGTGCGCCCGCCCGCCGACGTGCTGCACGTCTCGGTAAGCGACCAGGGCGGCGGCATCCCCAGCGACGAGCAGCGCCGTGTCTTCGGGCGGCTCTACCGCGCCGATAACCCGCTCATCGAAGGTGTCGGCGACACCGGGGTAGGACTCTCGATCGCCCGCGCGCTGGTCGAAGCGCACGGCGGCACCATCTGGCTCGAAAGCCAGCCCGGTGTGGGCACCACCTTCCATTTTATTCTGCCGCTTGCGCGGCAGCACGCGCCGCTTCAGGAGAACTAAGCTAATGGCTCAACCGCGTGATCGCAGCAACGAACTGGTCGTCGCCATCGTCGTCATCGGCACCATCACCCTCGCCCTGGCGATTGGTATCATTCTCACCCTGAGCAGCAGTCTCGATTCCGACGAGGACAAAGACACGCCGACGGCGGTTGCCATCGTGCCCACCGACCGGCCCACGCTTCCGCCCACCGTGCCCGTCTCGCCGACCGAATTGCCGCTCAACACGGCGACCG
>DAOUFU010000337.1:0-12862 GCA_034429275.1 Anaerolineae bacterium
CCAACCCTTCTGGCCCGGCGGCAAAAACAGACCGTTCCGCTGGCGCGCGCACCATCTACGCTGCCGGCTAAGACCTTCGCCAATCTCCTTCCGCGCGTTTTCTGCCCCACACCCCCGCCCTGACCACGATACTATTGACGGATCATGCAAATAGCATTAATCTTGAAAAAGTGAGGAAGGGTTATCAATCATGAGTCTCTTAATGGTTGTTCTGGCAGTGTGGTTTGGGCTGTCGATTCCTGTGGGCTTGCTGCTAGGCCGGATGATGGCGCGCCTTCCAGTTCCCCCGGCAGCTGACGAGCCAATTGTGGTAGTCGTTGAGAAGAAGGGGCGCGCTTCTGACGACCTCGCGCGCCAGCACGCGGAAGCACGCTGAGTTTTACGTTCCTCCATCCCCGAAGAAACCTGAAGGCCCTGGCCGCTGTACCGCGCCAGGGCCTTGATCGTGCCCGGCAAATCCCCCTTTTCAGGTGATCGAGTTGCCATATCCCCCCCAACCAGGATATGATCGCTGCTTCCATCGGGCCTGTGGAAGGCACTACCAACAGGGCCGCGTGACGGTCTACCACACAGGCGCATGGAAGTGCGCATTCACCGGGGATCACATGACCCTGACGCTGAGCAAACTGCCCAGCGAATATCGCGTTGCATCCAGTCTCTGATAAGGGTGGGTAGCCATCCAGCGGTGGAGGATCCACGATGAGGTGGTTATTCCGGTGCTTCCTGTTGTTGGGCCTGATCGCCCTGACCATCGACTGCAATACCCGCATTCAGGGACAGCAATCGGCGGAGCCAATCGTCTGGGTGACCGGCGCGATGGAGCGCATCGGGCAGGCCCAGGCCCCAGGGCCGAGCCGCTCGATCATGCTCCATGCTGCTCGCGGCGAATACGAAGCCTTCCAGATCGGGGTCCATGCGCCCACTACCCCCGTCACCTTGACCGATCTGAGCGTATCCGACCTGGTCAGCGCACAAGGCGAGCGCATCCCGGCGGAGAATATCGCCCTCTACCGCGAACATTATGTCTATGTCTCGCAGCTCGGCCCCACCTGGGGAGGCAGCAACCGCTCACTGGGTACGGGGTGGTATCCCGATGCCTTGATCCCGTTCGTTGATCCACAAACAGGGCTGCCCCCTGCGGAGCCTGTGATGCGCGCCTTGCCGGTCGCAGTGCCCGCGGGACAGAATCCGCCCTTCTGGATTGACTTGGTCGTGCCACGAGACGCGCGCGCAGGGACCTATCACGGGACGTTCACCCTGGCCAGCGATCAGGGGACGACAGAGGGCACGCTGACGCTTCAAGTATGGGACTTCACGCTGCCGGTCAAACCCTCGCTGAACGTGGTGATGAACCTGGAAACCCAGAATACGCTGGCCAACCAGATCGAACTGCTCAAGCACAAGATCACGCCCATGTTCGTTGATCCGGCTCACGAGCGCCGCTTGATTCGTGACTGGGGCCTGACTTCGACCAATCTCGGCTATTTCAGCGGGGCATACTACTCGAACTGCACCATGCACACGACAGCCCCTTCTGTCCGCCAGCTACGCGCCGACCTGGCTCAGCACCAGCCGGAGCTGCTTGTGTACAACTACACGGCGGACGAGATTGACAACTGTATGCCGGGCATCGCCGACGAGCTTCGGACCTGGGGCCAGCGCCTGCACGCAGCAGGCATTCAGCATCTCGTCACCATGACGCCCACCCCTGAAATGCTGGACGACGGCACCGGAAGCGGGCGCTCGGTGGTCGATATCTGGGTGATGCTGCCCGCCATGATGGATGCCGCCCCGGAACAGGTCGCGGCGGCGCTGGCGAAAGGTGACCAGGTCTGGTTCTATACTGCCCTCGTGCAGGACAATTATTCACCGAAGTGGGGCATTGATTACGCGCCGGTGAACTACCGCATCCCGGCGTTGATCAGCCAGAGCCTGGGACTAACCGGGATGCTTTATTGGAGCGTGGATCACTGGACGGATGATCCCTGGCGCAATGTTCAGACCATGGCCATCGATGATTTCTCTTATGCCGGTGAGGGAATGCTGGTGTATCCCGGCGAACCGCTGGGGATGAGCGTGGTGGTGCCCTCGATGCGCCTCAAATGGATACGGGAAGGCATCGAAGATTACGAATATGTGCAGATGCTCAAGCACCTGGGATTCGGGGCAGCCGCGCGTGCGACCATTCGCCCCGTAGCGGCAGATTGGTCGCACTGGTCCCAGGATGCCGCCAGACTCGAAGCGGTCCGGCTGCGATTGGGTCAGTCGTTGGAGGCCACCGGGCGAGTCGCCGAAATCATCTGCCGACTGTATGGCTGCGTGCTGCCGATAGAAACATCGGCGCTGCCCTAGCGCATGAGATGCGCCCCGGTTTACAACTCCCGGATCACACGGGCGGGGTTACCGGCGGCGATCACTCTGGGCGGAATGCTGCCGGTGACCACGCTGCCCGCCCCGATGACACTGCCTGCTCCGATCGTCACCCCTTTGAGCACCAGGCACTGCATCCCAATGAACACGTCATCTTCGATCACAATCGGAGCGGATTCGCCCTCTTCGCCGTGCAACTGGCGATCTTCGGCCAGCAGGGGGTGGAAATCGGTGTCGCACAGGATGGAATTCGCGCCCACCGCCACGCGGTGACCGATGCGGATGCCGGTTTGGACCACGATCGATCCGCCGGAGATCCCAAAATGGTCGCCGATCACCAGGCTGGCCCCCGGTCGCTGGGTGCACAGAATCACCGGGCGGTTTGGCCCCAGTGGGTTGCTGCGCGCCGTCGAGCGCAACTGTAAATAGTCCCCGATGAGGATGGAACTGCCCCGGCATTTCTGGAGAATGGGCATTCCGTAGATTCTCCACTGCCTGCCCCACGCGATTCCGGCGATGGCAAATTGGGCGCGAATCACCGGCAGCATGGCGATTCGTCTCACTTCTGTGACCAGCTTCCAGGGCGTATTGAGTCGGAGTATGTCGAGCATAGCATCCTTCCTGGGCACCCAGGCAGCCGCCCATCATCGCAGTAAATGGGCGTGGATCGGGTCCGGGTTCTGGCCGGTTCGGCGGCTGGCAATGAGCGCCTCGTACAGGTGGAGCACGCGCTGCGCATTCGACCCCGGATTCACCTGGGGCGCGCTGGCATCGGAATCTCCCCACTCGTCAAACAGCACCCGCAGCGAAGCCGGGTCATCATAACGAAACAACCGGCAGGCTTCCGGCCTTTTGACGCTGTCCGTGGCAAAAACCGTGCAGCCAAAATCGAGCGCTTCGCGGATGGTGATGGCATCGCCATCCATGACGGTAGTCCGCACGTAGATATCGCAGGCGCGCAGCGTGCTCAGAAACACATCGGGCGGCTGATCGCGCAGGATGGTGACGTTTTCAAAGGCGGCGAGCTGCCCCAGGATCGCCGCTTCATACTGCGGATCCGTCTCGGCATAGAACACGAAGACAAAGTGAAAGCGGTCCCGGTCGAGCTGCGCCATCACCCGGATCAACACATCATAATTATAGGGGGGCATCAAAAACCCCGAAGTCATGACCAGCTTGCGAGTGGGTTTCAGCCGGGCCAGGTCGGCAGGGAGTCGGTCCACCTGGGGGGCTTTGGCGATATAGGCGGGGATGACAGTCATCCGCTGCGCGGGAACGCCCAGCCCTTGCAAATATACGGCAAGCTCGTCGGTCACCGGAATGATGTGATGACAGCACAGCAGCACCCAGCGCAAATACACTTTTGCCAGCCACCGCTGCCGCTCACCGGTGAACAGCCCGCTGTGCACGGTGATCAGTTTGGGCTGCCGGCGAAACATCAGGAAGAGCAGCGGGGCGATCAAGCGAAAACGCGCCATAGCCGCAACGTGAAAATGGATCACGGTGTTGGGAGTCTGCCTGCGGGCGAACCGGCCAATGAACCACAATTTGCCCGGCAGAGTGCGTGGCAGCCGGATCACGTAAGTGGGTTTGGCATCGCCCCCGGTGCCGGGGTAATCCAGCACCTCGACTGAATGCCCCTGTTCAAGCAGATACTCTGCGAGGCGTTGCACGTGGATAGAGACTCCGCCGATGGGAGGCGGGAAGACACCCAGCAGCACAACGTTCATGGAATCACCTGCTTCGTCATTCGGGAGGGCGAAACCGCATCGCCCTCACCCCCGCTCACTTCTGCAGAGCGTAATAGGGCGCGAGCTGTTGTTCGAGATACTCACGGCTGAAACGTTTTTCGGGTGGGTAGAGCTGTTCTTCCGCACGCAGGATCGTATCGATATCGAACCGCACCTTGACGACTCGCGCAGGCGCGCCGACCACGATGGTATAGGGCGGGACTTCGTCCAGGACAAGCGCCCCCGCCCCGACAATGCAGCCCCGCCGGAGCGTTGCGCCCTTCAGAATGATGGCGCGCGCGCCGACCCAGACATCGTCTTCGATGACCACCACCCGGTCATTTTCCGGGCGTTTATTGCGGACATCGCGCATGAAGCGCCCCACCTCTGAGGTGTTGTGATCGCCTGCGATGATGCTGACGTGTGGGCCGATCATCACTTTGTCGCCCATCACAATCCCGCTGTCGGAGGCGATGAGCAGGCATCCAAACCCCCAGATCACGTCATCGCCGACTTCAATGGTATTGAACGTGTAATGGCCGTCGGGATCGAACCAGAAATTCCGGCCATGCCGCTTGAATGCCCCGCGCAACAGGATGGTCCTGACCCGGCGCGAAATGGCGCGGCACAACACGTACAGGCGCGCAATGAGTCTCATGGTAGTTCTTTCCTCCCTTTCTCAACGATGCACCAGCGAGAGAAACAACTGCTCGTACTGGTCCACGAACACGGACAGTGCAAGATACTGTTCGGCAAAGGCCCGTCCCTGCCGTCCCATCGCTGCGCGTTGATCATCGGTGAGGTCGTGGAAGGCTTTGATCGCCTGGGCCAAATCGCGAGGATCGCGCCAGTCGAACAGGTAGCCGGAAACTCCATGCTGAACGAGCCGGGGATGATCAAGCGTGCGGCTGATAATGACCGGCAGCCCACAGGCCAAAGCTTCGCACACCACATTGGGCAGCCCTTCGCCAAAAGAAGGGTGAACCAGAGCGTGGTGAGTACGCATGAGTTCGGGGATGTCGTCGCGTTCGTACAACCACTGCCACTGGTCACCCAGGTGAAGTTCGTCAATGGCGCGGTTCATCTGGGCGATATACTCGCCGCGTGGGCCACGCGGAAAATGCGCCCCTGCCCAGGCTACGTGTGGGTGCAGCCCGTATTCTTTGCCCAGGATATCAAGCGCCTGGATCAGGCACAGACCATTTTTGCAAGGGGAGATGCTGGCCACGATCAGCAGGCGAAGAGGGGGCACCGCGGGCCGCTGCTCATCGGAGGGATAAAACCGGGTGAGATCAACCCCGTTGAATATGGTCGAGGTCCGCCCCTTCAGCCAGGGCAGCCGGTGTTCCAGGTTCTCGCGCTGGTGATGCGAATTGGCCGTCACGTGGTCAGCAAGCCGGTACAGTTGGCGCTGGAGTCGCAGCCGTAAGCTCACACCTTCCGGCGGATCGTAAGACCGTTCAGAGACGATGATCTTCGGTTTGGCGCGCATACCACGCGTAGCCAGCAGCAGGTTGAGGTTGGGGCCGTCGAGGAAGGACAGCGTCACATCATAGTGCCCGCGACGGATGACCTGTCTCAATGCGCGGGCGATCTTGAAAGGCGCGCGGCTGGACTTGGCGTGAAGATGAACCGGGATATGAGCATCCTCTAGCATCTGGACGAAGAAGTTCACCGGCCAGTAGTAAAAGATTTCTACGTGGTGGCCGCGCGACTGCAACCCCAGCGCCAGGTTGACCATCTGGCGCTGCGCGCCTCCGCTTCCCAACGAGTCGATCACGAGCAGCAATCGCAGCGATTCAGACACAATCACCTCGCATAGTTACGGGCACCTCGCATAGTAACGGGAAGAACAAACATCAACCGGCAGTACGTTCACGGCACTACAGGCAATGACCGGGCACGCCGCTGTAGTAGCTGGCTCAGGGCGGTCAGTTGGGCAAATACGGTCCAGGTCAGCTTGTCGTCGAACGAGACCATGGCGACATCCCACACCACGCACAACACGATCAGGGTAAACGCCCAGGCCAGCTCGTGCGCAGCGGCCTGTCGCGTGAAAAGCGCATGGAGGTATCTGCCCGCCACAAGCAGGTAGAAACTGTAAAAAATGAGCAACCCCACCACGCCGTTGTTCACCAGCAGCTCGGTGTAATTGTTGTGAGAATAGGTGATGATGCCCGTGTGAGCCTGGTAAAGCACCCGGAACTGATTCGCCCCGTGCCCCCAGATGGGAGCCAGTTTCCACTGGCTGATGGCGAATCCCGTCAGGTTTTCGCGGGCCACGAACGATGGCTCTTCCTGGTAGCTGAACAGCCTGCCTCCATGAGGGGAAACTGAAACAAGCCACTGGACAACGAAGTAACTGACCACCACGCCCACCAGGAACAGGACGATCTGGCCTGGGCGGTTGCGCCCGTTGAGAATCAGCAAGATCGAAAAGTACAGCGCGAAAGCCAGCATGACCCCGATCATGCCCTTGCGTGAGCCGGAAAAGAAGAAGATCTGCTGCACGGCGATGACGATGAACCCGGCCAGCAGCCACCGGGCCAGCCGCGGACTCCGGTAGGACAGGTAGAGGCAGGTCAGAATCCCCAGGGTGAGCGCAACCGCGTACGCATTGGCATTCGACAGCACACTGCCGACCCGGTCATCGGGGCCTTTCACCAGGCTCAAGCCGTTGGCCTGCACCGCCTTGAAGACGGCCCACAGCAGGCCCACCAGCATCCCGACAGCTGAAGGCAGGATGCTGCCATAGAGCACCATGACATTGACCGAGATCACCCAGAAGATCAGAAGCTGGGCCAGCGTTTGCACGGTGGATAGCGTCCAGCTTGCATCGAGCGTCCAGAACAGGCTGGCAAGGCACCACAGCAAAAACAGCGTCAGCGATGCAAATTCCCTGGGCAGGCAGATCGATTTGGTGCGGGTGAACAGAAATTCGGCCAAAAAAACATACGTGAGCGCCACGCCGGCCAATTTCGAATATCCGGCAGATGCCGCCGACGCCTGAGACATGGCGATCATCGAGAACACATAAACCGCCAGCATGATGCTCGACAGGGTGAACGGTCGTCGCAGAAGACCGCCTGCCGCGCGTTGCGCTGGCACAACCAGCGCAGGGGTAAAATCTTGGGTGGAAGGCTGAATGTTCATGGCTATGGCCCCGGCCAGAATCTGCCTGGTAGACGACTCACCCGGCGCACTAGACCCGCTCCACGTTTGAAATGACATGCTGGAACTTGCCCGAAGCGGCAGGTACCAGGTCGTTCACAAACTCGAATTCAATACGGCAGTCGTCGCCCATAGCAGCTTTGAGCATATGGACGATTTCATCCAGGTCGGTCTGCGGCGGCCTGTTGTTGACCACTAACTTGATCCGGATGAGGTCGTAGTCTTCTTGAACGATCTGGACCTTTTCGACGTAGCTGGAATAATGCATACTGCCGATCACGTGGGTGAATAACCCCGGCGATACCACCGTGCCGTCGCGCTTTACAATGACATCCAGCACGTGACCGCACACATCGCGCATCGTCAGCACCGAAAGCACCGGGCGATCGGTGAGCGTGTGAGGGGTCGCTACGTCGGTGATCTGGTAGCGGATGAGCGGCATGGCATAGTTCGTCAGGCTGGTGACGATGATTTCGCCCTCTTGCGCCACCGGGCACGGGCGACGCTGCCTGTCCAGGATTTCGACCAGGTGCGCATAGGTGCAAACCTCCAGGGCCTCGTGCGAAGGCAGATCAAAGGCCATATTCGCCAGTTCGCGCGAGCCGTAGCGGTTGAATACCGGGGTGTTGAAGGCGCGCTCGATCTGCTCACGCATGGCGGGCATCAACGTCCCGGCGGTGGTGATCACACCTTTCATCGGCGGCATCTTCAGCCCCTGCTTGAGGATGAAGTTCGCCATCTCATAGGCACATTCCACATAGGCGATGAGCAGCACGGGACGCCTGACCTGGATCAGTTCAGCGTAGCGGCGCATAGTATCGGGCGTCATGCGGAATGAGCTGAGCAGGTAGTTGTTGCGGAAAAAGCTCATTAACTGGGCACGCCACCCCACCGATCCATAGAGAATCTCGCGCTCCGACCCCCACAGTTGAAATACGCGCTCCCCCAGGCCCACCCCCAGGCGTTCGCGGTAATAGTACTCCCCGGCAATCGCCATATCGGCGAAATCGATGTCTTGAATGCAGCGCAGAGGGAAGCCGGTGGTTCCCCCGGTCGAATTGTAGTACCAGCGCCTCCGCGACAGGTCATCGCTCGTCAGCCGCTCGAAAAGGTCGCGCACCATGTGTTTGGTCAGGATGGGGATATCGCCAAAGCGAGACAGATCGATATCTCCGGCGGCGGTGACGACGCCCACATCGCGCAGCACCTCGCGGTAATAGGGGACATGGTCGGCGGCATGTTTGAGCACGTTCACCAGCTTTTGTTCCTGGATGCGCGCGCGTTCGGCCTGGGGCAGCGCGAAATAGTGGTGATAACCGGGCACAAATTCATGGACTCGCGAGCGCTTCACGTAGCGGTCAAACGAACGAATGAGGGGGGCACGCCAGGTGGTCACGAAATTACCTCCTCGACTTGAGAACAATGTGCAGCGTAGCAAGCGCATGTCGCGGTTTCAGGTGCGCCGGGTTGCGGAGGTAATCCAGCGCGACAGACCGCAGGGGGTGGATGGGAACATGCAGCCGGAACCGCAGCCGGTACAGCCACGCCGGGCCGTTGAGCGAAGGCAGCGCACGCTTGAAAGGCCGCTCAACCACACAGTGATCGTCAAAAAAGAACTGCCTGGTTTGACTGCTCAAATCCTCAGGATTCCACAGGACGCCCCACGAGGCGCGGTTCCAATAGCGCAGTTGCAGCCGAAACATCGCCGACGGGGTCGTGGGATCGCCCGCCGAGTACAAGGGCACCGAGGTATCCGACATGAGGAAATTGCCCAGGCCATAAGCAATCGTTTTGTGCCGGTAGATTTCGACAGGCTGTGGTGAATGGGCATGGTGGGCGATGATGGCATCGGCCCCGCTGTCGATGATCTGATGGGCGGTGCGGACATCGTGGGGGGTGGGCAGCAGGACATCTTCCCAGCCCCAATGCAGGCACACGACCACGCGGTCGGCCCCTTCTTCCCTGGCGGATTGCACATCGCGCGCGATGCGGTCCGGGTCGATGGCGCACACGCCGTAGTGATCCTGATCGGCGAAGATGGGATTCGTTGACGGGCAGACATAGCCCAACAGCGCGATTCGCCAGCCGCCCACCGTGATCACTGCCGGGTTGTGGAAATGGTCGGCCTCACTTCCGGCACCAAAAAACGGGATATTCAACGCGTGCAGCTCGGCCAGCGTATCTTCAAACGCCTGGTTGCCATAATCGGCGATGTGGTTGTTGGCGAGGCAGACGGCGGCTGGCGCGCGCCCAAAACACGCCAGGATGCGGTTCGTCTCCATCCGCAGCGGGATTTTGCCGGGGGCTGGCGTGCCGTTTCGCGAGATCGGGCCTTCCAGGTTGAAGACGAACGGATGCTGCCCGACGGCGTCGTGCGCGCTTTCCTGGCCCACACTGAACCAGTCACCCAGAAATAACAGAGAATTTTGCATGGTCCCCATCAGTTTCGTTTGATGCCGATACCCGATTTCCACCTGCGCGGCGGTCGCGCTTCGATGGATGCGCTCAGAGACCGCTCAAAAAGCCCTCACCCTTTTGGGTTGGCAGGGATGAGAGCTAAAAAAGCGTTTGCAAATGGTCTCTCAGACAGGCTCGCCAATCTGCGCCAGTTCGCTGCGACTGGCCGTTCGGATCGTATAGTAGGCCAGGACATTCACGCCCAGCGCATATGTTGCCATCACAACCACCATGGCAAAGGCCACGCTGTCAATCGTCCGGTAGGTGGTGATCAACACGTAGCCCAGCGCCCACATCAGGATCAACATGGCCGTCGTCAAAATGTTGTAATGCAGCATCCGGTTCAACGCCGGGAACAGGGAACGACTGGTCTGCAGGCACAAAAAATAGCCCGAAATCAACATGAGCTGGGTAGCCCGGATGCCCGGCACATACTGCGGCAGGAAGGCGCGGATAAACGGCCCGGCCAGCACATACAACACCGCAACCGGGATCAACAGAAAGACCGCGTTGAAGAGCACCGGCAGATAGGTGATCCGCCACAGCGAATTGGCCTGGGAAGTCTGCCCATATCGAAAGCTCATGCGCGCCGTGATGACCTGCCGCAGCGAGATCGGCATGATGACAATGGCAGTCTGAGCCGATAGAGCGAGCGCGTAGTAGCCCACTTCGGTTTTGCCGAGAATGGCCACGATCAGAGTCCGATCTGCCACAAAGACCAGCCCCCAGATATATGTTTCGTAGAGCATTTTGAAGCCCAGGCGGGCTAACCGTTTGAAAATCTCCCAATCCCAGGCGAGCCGCCAGGGGATGGGCCGCCACAAATAGCGCAAGACCAGGCCCATCACCGAGACCGAGGCATAGCGCACGAACAGGCCCACCCAGCCGCCTACCGCCACAATCGCGACGCTGGCCACCAGGTAGACGGTCTCAAGCAACTGGATTTTCCCCAACTGCATGAACTCTTCGCCGCCACGGTATAGATCGTTGAGGCCGGTGATGACCGGATCAATGAACACCGGGAAGATGAACAGCACTGTGGCGACCAGGGTAACCCGGCTGGGCGAATGAAGCAGCGAGTACACCAGGATGCCGAGGACTATGGCGAGGCTAACGCTCGCCCAGATCACGCAGTAGGTCAGTCCAACCCAGGCGGTTTTCTCCGCCTCGCTGTCATCGCGTTTGCCCCGGCTGTGTGCATACTCGCGCGCGAGCGCCGCCGGAATCCCCAGCGAAAACACCAGAAAATAGGATTCCAGGATCGAAATACTTTGCCAGGTGCCCAGGTGTTGGGGCAGCACCAGCCGCGCCACAAACAGCGCCGTGATCATCTGGGCTGCCGATTTGACCCCGCTCGACAGGATGAACACCATCGGGCCGCGTGTCTCTTTACCGCGCAATTGGGCGGCCAGACTCGTGAAGGGCATACGGAGCACGCTTAGCGATGTTCGGAGAGAGACGGATTTGATCGCGCCCACACATAACCCCCACACGGCTTCTCAGGTCCCGATCGTGCTTTTGACTGATGACATGCAGCCTTGCAGCGGTGAGGGATGCCCTCACGCGCCGAAAGGCCCCAAACATTCACCCGCCGAACGACTTCGCCCGCCAACGTGAACCGCTTCTGTTCCCGGTCCACACGCGCCGGAAGCGATCGTTACGCGTTCTTTGTCGATTGGCGACGGTAGTAGTAGCTGTCTTGGGGAGCAGCGCTGTTGAGCACAACGCCGACCACCTGGGCCTTCAAAATACCGATCTGCTCTTTCGCCATGATCGCCTGTCTGCTGTCTGTCTGCTGCGCATGTACCACCAGGATAACGGGCAGTCCCCCGATGGCTGCCAGCATAGGCCCATCGGTGACCGAAAGCACCGCCGGCGTATCAAACAGC
This sequence comes from Anaerolineae bacterium, assembly GCA_034429275.1. GTDB lineage: Bacteria > Chloroflexota > Anaerolineae > Aggregatilineales > Aggregatilineaceae > DAOUFU01. Next base: position 11,618 of record DAOUFU010000337.1, read on the forward strand.
ACCACATCGACATCGGTCATGGCTTTGAACGTTCGAATCCACTGCTGCATCGCCTCGGAGATCAGCAGTTCCGCCGGGTTGTTGGGCGGCGGGCCGCTGGTGATCACGCGCAGGCCGGGGATACAGGTCTCTTGAGCCACCTTCGCCAGGGCGGGCAGGCTCGAAAGCGTGCTGCCTTTCGCCAGGTCGGCGGGCGGCAGGGTGAGCGCCAGCGTGGAGAGTCCATCGGTGTTTTCAAGGCCAAACATGTGATGCAGGGTAGGCCGCCGCAAATCGGCATCGATCAGCAGCACACGCAGCCCGGCAAATGCCATCGTGACCGCCAGATTGGCGGCAGTGGTGCTTTTGCCGTCGTTGGCCCCAGGGCTGGTGATGACATAGGCCGCATGTTTGGGGCTGCTGTTCCCGTTGGGCGAAAAGAGCAGATTGGTACGCAGCGTGCGATAGGCTTCGGTGGCAGCAGACTCGGGCTGGAGGTAGGCGATCAAGCGGTCCGGGTAACGGTCGCGTCGCCGACCAAAACGCCCGATAGTCGCCAGGACCGGCAGCGACAGGAATTCGGACGCCCTGGCCGGCGACCGGATACTGTGATCGAAATATTCGACCGCCAGGGCCAGCAAGAGCGCCAGGGCACCTCCAATCACCACGCCCGCCAGGGTGATGGGGGCCAACCCGATGCCGATAGGCTCGGTCGGGGGTTGGGCGTGTTCCACAATCTGGAGCGAGTTGCTGCGCTGCTCGAATTTGGTGGCGATGGCCGAAAATTCAGCGAGGGTGCTCGACTTCTCGTTGATGATGGCCGACAGCGTGTAGCGCTGATCGCGAAGCTGGGCGATTTCCTCCGGGCTTCTGGCCGCTGACCAGGCATTATCCAGCGCGGCGAGTTCTTCACGCGACTGCTTCAGTTCGTCATTCAGGCGGGCGATTTCAGTTTTCGCCAGGTTGAGCTGTGACTGCTGTTCCTCGGTCAGGTAGCTGGGGCTTTTGAGCACAAGCTGATTGGCCAGCGCGTTGGCGATATCCGCCGCAATTTGGGGATCGGTATACGTCACCTTCAGCACAACAAGGGGAGTGTCGGTGATGACACTGGCCGACACCTCTTTCCTCAGGTCAAACGCGTCTATCGGAAACGGCCCGGCTTCGACAGCCGCCTGAAGAACTTCGTACGTGGTGGCCAGAACAGCATATGTACGCGCGAGATCGGCCCCGGTGCGGATGAACGCAGAATCGGGGTTAGGGATTTCC
>DAOUFU010000338.1:0-20444 GCA_034429275.1 Anaerolineae bacterium
TCCCTGCACCCTGATAAGGGCATATGTAAGCCAGTTACTACTGGGAGGTAGAAGGCATTCGACTGGGCGCGCGGGGGCGAAGCCCTCGCAAACGTGCCCGCAATCTGGAATACACCTACCACGCGGCAGCAGTGAGGGTGGCGTAGGGTTGGCGCGGGGCAGGCGTCGGGAGGATGTCAGGGGTGCGGCGCGCGGGCGGCGCGCGAGTCAGTTGGCGCTCTTCGGGCGGTACGATAGACTCCACAAAACCAGGTGCAGAGTGCGGACACAGAGCGAGGAGCGCGAGCAGGATGCGACCCAAAGGCGGATGGCGGCGGTGGACTGCGCGGGTGCTCAAATGGGTGCCGGGCAGCGGGATGCTGCTGCACTGGTCGGTGCGGCTGTTCCAACCGCGCTTCAATATGGGCGCGGTGGGGGTGCTGCTCGACGAACAGGGCGAGCGGGTGCTGGTGGTTGAGCACGTCTTTCACCCTGGGCACCCGTGGGGCCTGCCGGGCGGCTGGATCAACCGCGGCGAGGACCCGGATCAAACGGTGGTGCGCGAGATGTGGGAAGAGGTCGGCCTGCGGGTGCGAGCGGTGCGCCCACTGCTGATTTCACGCGCGCAGCACCGGGGATTGATGGATGTGGTCTACCTGTGCGCGCTGGACGGCGAAGGGCAGCAGGTGCGGCTGAGCCGCGAACTGCTGGATTATCGGTGGCTGCGCGCGGATGAGCTGGAGCAGGGGCCGCGCCTGATGGCGTTTCACCGCGCGGCGATTCGGCTGGCGTTTGATGGCAGCGCGCGGTGAGTGGTGTGAGCAGTAGATGAGTGTGGCGAGGTGTGGTGATGGCGTATGACTATGGGCGGCTGGGCGAACGGCCACGCGGGACGCGCTTCCCGGTGCTGGAGATTCTCTCGGCGCTGCTGCTGGGGGCGGCGATCGTGCTGGCGATGGTCGAGCTGGTGCGATACAGCAACAGCAAGGACGCACTGCCGACCGACTTGATGATCGCTGGGGTGCAGGTGGGTGGGCTTTCGGAAGCCGACGCCCAGGCGCGGCTGGACGCGATCTATATCAACCAGCCGGTGCGGTTGAGCTATGACGGCAGCCCGATCCTGCTGGACCCGACCGAGATCGGCTTCCGCATCAACAGCGAAGTGATGCTGGCAGAAGCGCGCGCGCAGAGCAGCGGCGAGCGGAACTTTTGGACCGGGTTCTGGAAGTACCTGGGGCGCGAGCCGGTGTCGGCGGTGAGTGTGCCGCTGAACGCGAACTACGATCCGGGCGTGCTGCGGGCCTACCTGGAAGGGATCGCCGCGCGCTATGACGCGCCGCCCGGCACGGCGGCGTATGACCCGGCGTCGCTGACGTTCAGCACGGGGGAATCGGGCCGCGAAATGGATATTGACGCGGCGATGCCGCTGATCGATGCGGCGCTGCGCAGCCCGTTTCCGCAGGACCGCGGGGTAGACCTGCCCACGGCGGCGGCGGGCGCTTCTCAACGCAGCATGGAGACGCTGCGCGCCGCGATCATTGATATGCTGGCGCGGCGGCAGTTCCCCTATAACGGGCCGGATTCGGTGGTCTCGGTGTATGTGATGGACTTGAAGACGGGCGAAGAGATGAGCATCCAGGGGGACCTGGTGCACAGCGCGTTCAGTGTGATCAAAATCCCAATCATGGTGAATTATTTCCGCACCAAGCTGACCGCCCCTTCGCAGGAAGAAGCCTACCTGCTGACGGAGTCGATCCTGTGCAGCAACAACGCCTCATCCAACTGGCTGATCCAACTGGCCGGGCTGAATTCGGGCGCAGCGGGGCAGGGGGAATCCGCGCAGATGGCCGCCGGGCTGAACGGCGTGTCGTGCACGGCGCAAAGCCTGGGCGCGAAGCACACCTTTTTGAGCGCGCCGCTGTGGATCGGCACGCCGCAGGCGGAAGCGCCGGTCTGCCGCCCGGAAACGCCGGGTAATACCGACCTGTATACCAGCCCGGACCGGCAGAGCCAGACCACTGCCGAGGATATGGGGATGCTGCTCACCGAGATCTATGACTGCGCGTATAACGGGGGCGGGCTGCGCGTGCTGCTGCCGGATGACATCACCCAGACGGAGTGCGAGCAGATGCTCAACCTGTTGAGCGCCAACCGGATCGACCGGTTGATCGAGCTGGGCGTGCCGACGGGGACGCGAGTCGCGCACAAAAACGGGTGGGGCACAACCTATGACGCATTCGGCACGCCGGACGGCGCAGCAGCCAGCGATGCGGCGATCGTGTTCGGCCCCAGCGGCGATTATGTGCTGGTCGTGCTGACGTGGGAGCGGGATACGGATGGCGACGGGCGCGGCACACTGGCCGCCTGGGAAGCGGTCGAAGAGGTCAGCCGGGTGGTGTGGAATTACTTCAACCCGGAGGTGCCGCTGCGCAGCCGCCGCGACCCGATCAGCGCATTTGGGGCGATTCACTGCGTGACGGTGCACCCCGATCATATCGACCTGGTGAACCTGAACGACATCAACGCCGGGCGACTGGACGAATTCGGCAACCCGGCGCCGACGGCCTGCTATGGGGGACGATCCGAGTTGAAAGCTGACGGGACGTGCCTGCCATTCAACGGGTGGAATGAGTGACGTTGCTAAAGCCGTTTAAGGGGAGCGCAAACCGTCCGGCAGGGGACTGTCTTGCTGGCGCGGTCTCAGGGCATCGGCGGGGCGCTGCCGTCGTCGAGATGCTTGAGCACCAGCAGCGTGATGTCGTCGAACTGCGGGGATTCGGCGGCGAAGGTGTCGATGGCGTGCATGATGCCCTGGACCATCTCGGCGGCGGGCAGGTTACGCAGCTTGGCACAGCGTGATTGCAGCCCCACCACGCCAAACTCGGTCTGGTCCAGCCGCAGCGCCTCGGTGACGCCATCGGTATAGGCCACCAGCAGGTCGCCGGGCTGAAGAGTCAGAGTCTTGTCTTGCAGCACGATGTCGCTGATGACGCCGATCGCCATGCCGCGCGCGTCGAGCATCTGGGCGGTGCCGTCGGCGCGGATGACGAGCGGCGGATTGTGCCCGGCGCTGGAATACTGCACGTCGCCGGTGCGGGTGTTCCACAGGCCATACCAGACGGTGACAAACAAATCGGTGCGCGTATCGCGCAGCAGCAGGGCGTTGACGCGGCTGAGAACCTCAGCGGCGGTGCGGCGCTCGTTGCCGACGGCGCGGAGCAGAGTGCGGCACAAGGCCATGAACAGCGCCGCCGGAACGCCTTTGTCGGCCACGTCGGCCACCACCAGCGCCCAGCGTTCCTCATCCACCTGGAAAACGTCGTAAAAGTCGCCGCCGACCTGCCGGGCAGCGCGGTTGAGGGCGGCGATATCCCAGTGCGGGACAGAGGGGAAGGTATCGGGCAGGAAGCTGGTCTGGATGGCGCGCGCGACTTCCAGTTCGCGTTCCATACGCTCGGCGGCGGAGGCTTCGGCCTGGAGGCGGGCGTTTTCGAGTGCCAGGGCGGTCTGGTGGGCGATGCCGCTGAGGATGTTGAGGCGGCGCTGATCGATGGGGCCGCCGGACGGGCTGCCGAGTGCCGGGTGATCGACCAGCATCGCGCCGACGAGGTGCTGGCGGGCGATCAGCGGCAGGCCGAGCAGCGCCGGGCTCTCGAACAGGCGCTCCAGATCGGGCGAGACCGGGCAGTCGGACCCCAGGCCGCAGGCCACGGGGTCGGTAGAGGCAGCCAGCCTCGACAGGTAGGGATCGTCGGCGGGGAAGGCAAGCTCGGCGAACTCGCGGATATGGTCAAGCGGCAGGCCCCAGGCCGGGCCGCCGTGAAAATGCCCATGATCGGCATCCCATTTGAGGATGGCGCACCGCTCGATGCCGACCAGCAGCGGGGTCAGGCGGACGATGGTGGCGAGACTCTGGTCGGGGTCGATCTGGGTGTTGACGGCCTCGGCCACCTGGAGCAAGGCGGTAGTCACCCAGGCTTCTTCCTGCTGGGCGGCGAAAAGCTGGGCGGACTCAATCGCCAGGGCGGCCTGGTTGGCGATGCCGCTCACCAGCCTGATCTTGCGATCGCTCATCGGCTCGCTGCCATCGCTCTGGCCGATCAACAGCGCGCCGGTCACTTCGCCCTTAGCGAAGAGCGGCAGCATCACTCCCTGGCCGATGGTGAGGCTGACGGGCATATCGCTGGGCGGCGGGGTATTGGCATCGAGCATGACGGGCGCGCCATCGTGGAGAAGGCGGGCGAGCAGCGGCCAGGTGAGCGGCGTGATGGTGTAGCCGTGGAACGCCTCGGCGATTTCGGGGCGAGTTCCGGCGATTTCGACCACGCGGAAGGTATGCGGATCGTCGGCGAGCATGACGGCGGCCCACTCAACCCCCAGCAGCAGGGGGGTGATGCGCGCCACCGTGGTCAGCACATCGTCGAGGGTGGTCGCGCGGGCGGTGGCTTCGGCGACCTGGAGCAGGGCGGTCGAGACCCAGGCTTCTTCGCGCTGAGCCATATAGAGCTGGGCGTTGGTGATGGCGACCGCCGCCTGGTTGGCAAAGGTGGTGATAATCTCTTTGTCTTCGGGCGAGAAGCGGTCTGGTCCCTGCACGGCAAGCAGCAGGTAGCCGGTCGGCTCACCGGCCACCATCAGCGGAGCGAGCAGCGAATCGCCGGGCGGATCATCCGGCCCGGCAGGTGGATCGTCATCGTGCGCGCGGATGGCTTGCAGCAGCGCGTTCAGCCGCTCGTCGGTGATCTCGTCCGGCAGCAGGACCGTATCCCAGACCGGGTTTTCGGAAGCGACCAGATGGCCGCGCGCGGTGTTGATATGGGCGGTGCCATCGTCGGGGTCGATCAGAAGGATCACGCCGGTGGAGTAGGCGACGACGCGCTCCAACCCGACCAGGATGCCATCCAGCACGCTGTTGAGATCGAGCGATGAGCCGAGCACGGTGCTCAGTTCGCGCAGGGTTTCGGAGAGCATCCGGCGGCGGGATTCATTGGCGAACAGGCTGGCATTGCGTAGGGCGATGGCGACGGTATCGGCCAGCGCCTGGATCAGGGCGACATCGTCGCTGGTGAAGGCGTTCGGCTCGGTGCTCTGGATGTCGAAGACGCCGAGGATGCGCGCGCCCATGCGGATGGGCACAGTCATCTCGCTGGCGGTATCTTCGACGCCGGGGCCGATGACATAGGCCGGGTCGTCGTGCACATTGGCGACGATGCGCGGTACACCTTCGCGCGCGACGGTGGGGATGATGCCGGGACCGGAGATCGGATAGGCGAGCTTTTCGAGCGCCCAGCGGCCACTATGCACGCCGCTGCCGCTGCGGAAGACGAGGCGATCCCCCACGCGCAGGAACAGGTGCACGCGGTTGTAGCCGAGGTTATCGGTGACGAGGTCCACTACTTCGTCGAGCAGGTCGTCGATGTCGAGGATGGAGACCAGGGCGCGGGCGACTTCGGTCATGGCGTTGATGCGCTCGGTCTGGCGGCGTTCGGCGTGGTAGGTCTGCGCTTCTTGCAAGGCGATGGCCAGCTGGCCGCCGAGGGTTTCGAGCATGTAGCGGTCGTCTTCGTCGAAGGCATCCGGGCGGTTGCTTTGGACATCGAGCACGCCGAGCACCCGTTCCTGAAACAGCAGCGGCACGACGATCTCCGAGCGGGTGTCGGGCAGGGAGGCGGTAGTCATGAAGCGGTCATCGGCGGCCACATCGGGCACGATGCTGGTCTGGCGGTTCTGGGCCGACCAGCCGACCAGGCCCTGGCCGAGCGCCAGGACCAGCTCGGCGCGCTCAAATTCGCGGTGGCTGCTGGCCTTGAGGCGGACGCTTTGGCCGGAATCGTCCACGATGAAGATGCTGACCGCGTAATAGCCGAAGGCGTCGTGGATGAGGGTCACGATCTGGCGGAACAGGCTGGAGAGCGGCTGCATCGCGGTGATCTGGCGCGAGACGTCGTTGATCAGCCGGAGCTGGCGGGCGCGTTCCTGAGTGGCTTCAAAATCCTGGGCGCTCTTGATGGCGGCAGAGGCCTGGTTGGCCAGCAGGGTGAGCAGGCGCATGTCTTCGTCGGAGAATGCGTTGGGGCGGCTGCTCTGCACCGCCATGACGCCCAGCACGACGCCGCCGGAGATGAGCGGGGCGAAGATGGCCGAGCGCGAAGGCGTGCCGGTGTAATCGGTGGGGCGAGCGGGCAGGCTGTCCCATTCGCGCTGGAAATCCTGGACGAGCAGGCCGGAGCCGGTCTTGCGCACCCAGCCGATCACGCCGTCGTTGGCTTTGCCCTCGAACCGGGTGGGTGGCAGGCGCTCGGCGTCTTTGAGCCAGACCTTGAGGGCGTAGGCGTGGCCCTCGAAGAGGCCGATCTGGAAATTGCGCGTATCGACGATGCGGGTGGCCTGCTGGTAAATGACCTCGCAGAGGGCATCCACTTTGAGGTGGACGCTGAGGATGGCGCTGCCCACGCCAGCGAGGATATCGAGTTCCGGGCTGGTGGCTTCGGCGGCGGCCAGGCTGAGGCCGCGCTTGCGCCCGCGCCAATAGCCGATGACCAGGCCCAGGCCCAGCCCACCCACAGCCAGGGTGGCCCCAACAACCATGACAAGGATCAGGGTTTTGTCCACGGCTGCGCAGTCCTCGCGGAAGGGGGGTCAGCCGGCGTCAGCCCCACGACGCCAGGGCAGCATCCAGGTCTGGGTAGACTTGAAACAGCATATCGAAGCCCACCATCTCGAAGATTTCGACCAGGCGGGGCTGAAGACCGCTCAGGATCAGGCCGCCGCCGCGATCCTGGGCGCGCCGCCAGGCCGACACCAGCACTTTGAGTCCGCCGCTGGCGATGTATTCGACGGCGTGCAGGTCCACCACCAGCCAAATATTACCCTGGTCAAGCTGGCGGGCGAGCGTCACTTCGAGGCGGGGCGTCGAGGCGCTGTCGAGACGGCCCGACGGTGTGACCACGACCCGGTGATCGGCGATCTGCCGGACGGGGAAGTGATCGGCGGGCGTGGTTTCGTCTTCAGAAGGTGACGGCGGTTCGGGCAGCGCTTTGACCAGGGTGAGAAAATTGCGCGCGTTGGCGTGGCGGTAGCGCACGTCGTCCATCAGGCGGCGGATGAAATAGATGCCCCAGCCGCCCGGCTCGCGCGAGTCGAGAGGGGAGGTGGGATCGGGAGCCTGATGTTCAAGGGGGTTAAAGGCAGGGCTGTCGTCGATGATGACGATCTCGAAGGCGCGGTCGCGGGTGGTACAGGCGATCTCGATCTGGTGATCGTCCCCCTTAAATTGATAGCCGTGCTCGATGATGTTGGTCAGCGATTCATCGACGGCCATCTGGCAGTGATAAATGGCGCGCTCATCCAGGCCAGCGGATTCAGCCGCCTCGACCACAAAGTCGCAAGCTTGCCGGACATTGTCGAGACGAGCAGAAATGACGAGGCGGCTTTGGTCGCTCATAACAGTCCTCAGGTCGAACTGAACGGGTGGAATCGGGGAAGCCACGGGACTAGAAACTTCCTACCGCTTCCACCTGGGTGGGATAGATCGCAAAGATGGAATCCAGCCCGGCCAGTTCGAGTACTTCGCGCACGCGGTCGGAGGGGCTGGCGATGCGCAGGTCGCCGCCCTTTTTCTTGACCACCTTCATGACGCGGACCATTTCGCGCAGGCCCGCGCTGCTCATGTAATCGACGCCGCTGAGATCGAGCACGAGATTGGTCTTGCCCTCTTCCACGGCCCGGTCGAGTGCACCGCCAAGCTCGGCGGCGTTGTTGCTATCGACCCGCCCGGCGATCTCAAAAAGCTGAACACGCTTCATTTCCGAAGAGTTGATTTCCATGACCATGAGGCTGAAGGCTCCTTGTTGTGTCGTAGGGTGAGCAGAATTATAGCATCAAACACGCGCTGTCGCAGCGCGACGCGATGCCCAGCGGCATCAGGCGAAACTCTCGACGGCCTGCAGGCGAGTTGTATAGATTCGAAGGGTAGTATCCAGCCCGGCCAGTTCCATCACGTCCATCACACGGTCGGAGGGGTTAGCGATGCGCAGGTCGCCGCCCATTTTTTGTACCAATTTGTAGACCCGCACGATCTCGCGCAGGCCAGGGCTGCTGATGTAGTCCACGCTGCCCAGGTCGAGCACGATGCGGGAGTGGCCTTCGGCCAGCACGGCGTCAAGTTCGCGGCCCAGCACAGGTGCGGAATCGCCGTCCAGCCGCCCGGCCATTTCGATCACCTGGACGCCTTTCATCGTGGAAACAAAGATAGACATGCCGATGCTGCTCCTTGTGGGTGGCGGGATGCGAATTGATTATACCGGCATCGCGAGATGGCGGATAGGGGGGATTCTGCGCCGCCTTCGGCGGCGAGCGCCTTCGGCGGCGAGCGCCTTCGGCGGCGAGCAGTGCCCGATTACAGCCGCCGCAAGAGGGCGACCAGCAGGCCCATCAGGCCGAGCGCGCCGAGCGCCACAATCGGCAGCAGGGGCGGGATGCCGCCGGTCTCTGTCGCGGCGACGGGCGGTGCCTGTGGCACAGGGATGGGCGTCAGCGTGTAGGGTGGGAAAGTGAAGGTGGGCAGACGGCCATCACTGCCGGGCACGCCGGCTGAGTCGGCGGCCCCGGTGGCCAGGATGCCGGTGGGCGTGATCTGCGACTCGGCGGTCATGGTGAAGGCCAGGCCGGGTGTGAGTGTGATCGCCTCGGCGGTCTGCTGCCCGGCGAGAATGGAGGGATCGACGCCGGGGCGGTTGCCCGGCTCGTAGATGGTGATCTGCGCCTGGTCGCCGGTCAGCGAGACGACATCCTCAAAAACCCAGCCCACGCCCGAAGGCGAATCGGGGAACTCGATGTAGAACCATTTGAACAGCTTGCCGATGACGGGATATTTGAAGCCGGGGAAAATTTTGCCGACTACGGGCGCGGCAATATCGGCATCGGCGCGCACGTTGGTGTCGTCGGAGAGCGCCTCGATCATGGCGCGGCCCTCGGAGGTGGGTGTACGAGTCGGGGTTTCGGTGGGCGGCCCCTGGGTGGGCGTGAAGGTCGGGAGCTGGAGCGGGACGGGCGTCCCCTGGCGCGGCGCAGACTCCGGCAGAGGCGCGGGGCGGCTGGCGGCACGGGCGAGCGATCCCCCGGCGGTCAGCAGCAGGGCGGCCAGGATCAGCGCGGCGGCGAGGCGGCGCGGCGAACGGGTGAACAGACGGGTGAAGGTTACCATGTGAATTTGTTGAACTCGTAATCGCGTGTTTGCTCGGCCTGCCGATAGCCGTCCGCCGCGTTGGGGCGGGTGGCATAGCCCTGATATTCCTGGTTGGCGAAGCCGAAGAAGGTCCATTCGCCCAGCACGAACGGCGGAACCACCACGCCGGGCATACATCGCTCGCACTCCACAGGAATCCACTCGCCGTTGTAGCGGCGGGCGAGATGCAGGTGGGTGCCGTTGCTGAAGCCGCCCTCGCAGGACGGGTGACCGAGTCGATCTCCGGCGCGAACCACCGTGCCCGCCGGGATGCGGTCGAGATTGTCGATGTGAAGATAGACAAGAGTCCAGCCGGTGTACTCATTCCCGTCGCCGTCGAGATCGAGCACGACGTAACCGTGCCCACTGCGGGCGATGATGCCGTCCGCCGCCGCCGTGACCCAGTTGGGCGAGACATAGCACGATCCCTGGGCGGCGAGCAGATCATCACCGGGGCGAGGCGGGGCGAGATCGATGGCGGCCCAGGCCGATCCGCTGTTGTAGCCGCCGTGCGGCCCGCCGGTATAGACCCATTCCTCACCCTGGGCAAAGGGAAGCTGAAGGGGCGGCTGGGCCAGATCTGGCGGAGTGAGCGGCTCGATGGCGCGCAGGAAGGGATCGCCAAAGAGCGCGAGATAGGTCTGGAAAAACCCTTTCGACGAGACATCGTGCAGCCATTGATCGGGGGTGGCGGTGATGCGGAGCATGGACTGAAGCGCGACGGTGCCGGGGTTGAGGCTGGCATCAAAAAACAGGCGCGTGCCATCGGAAAGGGTGAGGGTGAGGCGGCCCCGGTATTTCCAGCCGTAATACCCGGCGTTGAGCGCGTCGGCAGCGTCGAGCATCTGGCGGTAGAGGCGCTCGCGGCCCTGCACGACGAGGCCCATCGGGTAGTTGATCTGCTGTTCGTCGGGGTAGGGGACGGTGAGCCATCCGCCGCGATATTCGAGCAGTGCGAGCAGCAGGCGCGGGTTGACGCCGTAATTCTGCGCGACGAAGTGAATGATCTCCACGCCGCTCATGATCTGGCCGTCGATGTCTTCGGAATAGGCTTTGAGGAAGCCCTGCGAAAACTTGACGCTCTGGGTCAGGTTGAAATCGGCGGCGGCGGCGGAATAAACTAGCTCGCTGTCTGGGATCAGCTTGTTGGCGGGGGTGGAGCGCAAAGCCGCGCCGGGAATAGTGAGCGCCTGGTTGACTTCGAGCGTGTCCGGGCTGGTGAGCGCGTTGGCGGCCATCAGGTCGGCGACCGTGAGGCCATACTGCTCAGCGATGGTGCCCAGCGTGTCGCCCTGCTGGACCAGGTAGATTCCGCCCTGGGGCATGGGGCGCGGTGGGTTGGGAGTCGGCTCGATGGGCGTGGGAGTCGGCTCGTCGGGCGTCATGGTGGGCGGCACAATGATCGTGCCCTGCTCGTCGCGCATGGGGGTTGCGGTGATATAGATCACATTTTCGCCGCGTCCACAGGCTGCAAGCGCCACCAGCGCGGCCAGGATCGCGGCGAGCGCTGCCGCCAGGCGGCCCGCTTTGTTCCAGCGGGAAGACAATCGACACCGGGTGATCATGCCCGCAGTGCCTCAGCCAGACGGGGCAACGACACCTCGTAGCGGTAGTGAGTGTCGCGGTGACCGTCGGGGAATTCTTCGTAGTGGTGGACGATGCCCAGCGAGTCGAGCCTGCGGTGGAGCAGGCGTGCGCCCACCTGGAGCTGGTATTCGTCGTAGCTGCCGCAGTCGATGAAGGCCAGCTTCATGCTGCGCAGCGCGTCGGCATAGGCGGGGACATCGAGCTTGCGCAGCGGGTCGTGGGCCAGCCATCGCTGCCAGACCGCTTCGTCCAGCGCGCCGGTGGAGAGATCGATGGGCGGATCGAAGCCGTGCGGCGCGGCGGGGTTATCGCCAAAGGCAGCGGACCAACACACCGTCATGACCAGTTCCCAGAAGGTGCCGGTCTTGGGGCGGATGGTGGGAATGTCGCGCAGAAACGCATCGAGACCGCCGAAGCGCTCTAGCTGCTGGTGCATCTTGCTGAGGCCGGGCAGGCAGGTGTATTCGAAGTACAGATCGCCGCTGTGACAGGCGAACGCGCCGAATGTCTCCGGGTGGTGCATGGCCTGGGTGATCGCGCCAAAGCCGCCGCGCCCGCGCCCCATCCCGCCGCGATGACCGCGGCCCGGCAGGGTGCGGAAACAGCTATCCACCAGCGGCACGACTTCCTGGATCAAAAAATCCTCGTAGCGGCCCATGCCCGCCGAATTGACATACTGCGAGCTGCCGTAGCGAGTCCAGCAGTCGGGCATCACAATGATGGCCGGAGACATGGTCCCGGACGCGATCAGCGCGTCGAGCTGGCCCTGGATGTTGACATCCCAGGGCCGCCAGTTGAGCAGGCCCGGCCCGGTGCTGCCATGTGAGGCCAGCAGGTAGATCGAAGGATAGCGGGCATCGGGGATGTCGTCGTGCCCGGCGGGCAGATAGACGGCGATGGACCGGGTCGAAGGATCGCCGGGGCGGTTGCCCTGCAAGGCGCGGCTTTCAAGCGTCAGGATTTCGATGCGGCTGTTACTTACGGTCACGAGCGATTCTTCCTCCAGGGGCGCACGACGCGGCCCCGCGTCGTTCCCATTGTAGCCTATGGGCAGGACCGGCGGCAACAGGTGGCGACAGTCGTCCAGGGAAAACGCACCAAACAATTTGTCCCGGTTGACACGAATCGCCTGGCCCTGAAGAGCAGAGACTCAGGGAAAGCAAAGCACCATCAAGGGCGCTGGAAAGGGCGCATTCAGCGTCCCCGCAGGGGACGGCTCCGGCGATGTCCGAATTGTGATGCGTTTGCGCTGACAGCCGTCGACGGCCAGAGATCGGCGGCCAGCCGTCGGCGACCAGAGTCGGACGAGCGGTGGAGGATCAGTGGGCGAAGGGGGCGGTTGCGGAATCGTTCTCAGCCGCCTATAACTGACTCAACTGATCGCGCGGTGTGACGAACAGGCACAAGGAGACAACCATGAACGCCACACGATGGTTCGGGCAAGGAGCGGCGCTGCGCGCCATATTGATCGGGGTAATCGTCACAGCGGTGGCAGTGCCGGGATTGGCGCGCGTGCCGGGGGTCAGCGCGACGCCAGCGAGCGCGCTGCCGGACGCCTTCCCGCGCATACACGCGGATGAGGCATCAACCGCGGATGCCCAGGCGGCGGCCCGCGCGTGGCTGGCCGATTTCGCTGCACGGCGTGAATCGCGCCCGGCGGTGGACCCGGCGGCGCAGAGTCAGCGCACGGCGGCCTGGACGGTGATGGTGTTCATCGCGGGGGATAACAACCTGGAAGGCGCTGGCCTGTTCGATATGAACGAGATGGAGGCGATCGGCTCGTCGAGCGATGTCAATATCGTGGTCGAGGTGGACCGCTCAGCCGACTATGACCGCTCAGATGGCGACTGGTCGGGCGCGCGGCGGTATTACATCCAGCAGGATGACGACCTGGACCATCTAAAGTCGCCGGTGATGGCGGAGCTGGGGCGGGTGAACAGCGGTGACGCCGGTGCCGTAGCCGATTTTGCGATCTGGGGCATCTCCAACTACCCGGCGGAAAAGTACATGCTGGTGCTGTGGGATCATGGTGGGGCATGGATCAGCCATTCCAGCGATGAGGACACGGGCGACGACATGACGCTGCCCGAACTGCTGAGCGCGCTGGACCGGGTGAAAGCTACCACCGGCGTGCAAAAGTTCGAGGTGCTGGGCTTCGATATGTGTTTGATGGGCCAGCTCGAAGTTTTCCAGGCGGTCGCGCCCTATGCGAATTATGGGGTTGGCTCGCAGGAAAATGAGCCGGGCGCGGGTTGGTTCTATGTTTTTCTGGATGAGCTGGTGCGCAACCCCAGCATCGACGGGGCGCGGGTGGCGCAGTACGTGGTCGAATATTATGTCGCTTTCTTCCGCGAGATTTACCAGGGCGAGCCGCAGTATGGGCTGAGTGCGTATGACCTGAGCCAGAGCCAGGCCATCGCGTCGGCGGTGAATACGTTCGCGCAGGCGGTGCGCGCCAATCCGCAGGCAGCGCTGAGCGCTATCGGCGATGCGCGCAATAATACGCTGGCGTTCGGCGGGTTCGATGACCCGCGCTATTACGACGTGTGGTCGTCGGTGGACCTGTACGGGTTTGCCCAGGTGCTTCGCGGCCTGCGAACCACCGACCAGGTCCAGGCTGCGGCGACGGGGCTGATGACGGCGGTAGACGACTTCGTGATCTATCACGACCAAGATGGGCTGGACGGCGCGAACGGGCTGTCGATCTATTTCCCGCGCAACGTGCGCGCTTATGAGATCGGCGATTTCAACCAGCGCTACCCGGCGGAAGTGCCGAGCAGTATGGCGCCCTGGGTGGATTTCATCAACGTGTTTCACGGCACGGCCACCGCGACGGTGACCACGCCGCCAAGTGTCAAAGTGATCGGCGTGTACCCGGAAGTGGCGAGCATCTACGACCCGGCGGTGGTGACGATGGAGGTTTCCGGGCGCGATATCCTGCAGGTGACCTACGCGGTCGCGCTGATCGAAGGGCAGAACCAGCGGGTGGTGCTCGACTATGACGAACTGATCGAGCGCACGACGACCGATGACGGCGAAGAGATCGTGAACTGGTCCGACGGCGTGACCTCGCGCAGCTTCACCTGGGAAGCGGACGTGCCGGTGCTGACCGACGGGACCAATACCACCTACGCGCTGCTGATCCCCAGCAGCGACAAGCCTAACGTGGCGGTGGTGAACGGCATGTATACGCCGGGTGACGGCAGCAAGACAATTGAAGCGCAGATGCTGTTCAACCTGGAGACGCGGCGCTCAACGGCGCTGTGGGGCATCAATGAGACGGCCAGCGGCGCGATCCAGCCGTTCGAGATTCGAGTCGGCACGGGCGATACGTTCACGCCGCTGTGGCTGACGCTGGATGACAATAATCAGTTGAGCGGCAGCCGGTTGAGCAACGTCACGCTGCGGCTGGTGAACGAGACGAACATCACCTTCGACAAGGTGCCCGCGCCGAGCGGCGATTATGCGATCAGTTTTGTGGCGCAGAACATCGCCGCGCAGACAGCGCTGGATGAGGCAATCATCAAGGTGAATAATGAAGGGCTTGACCCGGCCTTTCGTGGGTATACCGACCTGACATACGGCGTGACCTTCCGCTACCCGGCGAACTGGATTCGCCCGCGCCTGATGGATGACGGGCGGCTGTTCACCGGTGACCTGGCGACCAATACCCTGCTGAGCCTGTACCCGTACACGGATGTCCGTTCGGCGGCGGAGACGGACGCGGCCATCCGCGCGAGCTGGTCGCAGTTGACCGGGCTGAACATCACCAACGAGCGGCAGCGCGAGATCAACGGGGTGCCAGCGTATGTGACCGACTACACGTATTCGTACCGGGGCGAGAACCGGATCGGGGCGGTGATCGCGTTGTATGTGGCGGATAAGGGGGTGGGCTTTGGGTTCGACCTGGACGCGCCCGCTTCCAACCCAGAGCAGGCGCAGGTGGCGGTGCAGGAACTGGTCGCCAGCATCAAGTTCTTCGGCGTGCAGGATGTGACCGGCGAGAGCGCCTGGCAGACGGCGGCCCCGCCCGACAGCGGCGTGACCTTCCCGGTTCCGGCGGACTGGGTGCAGGATTCGAGCGGGGGCTGGACACTCTACGGCCCGGCCAACGACACGTCGATTTTTGTCGGGCTGACGTGGGAGGCGGCTTCGGGGCAGTCCAACGAGCAACTGGCGCAGTACTGGTACGATCAGCTTGCCAGCAGCCTGACGAACTTCAAGGTACTTTCGGCTGAGCCGTTCTATATCGGCGGGCGCGAGTGGGCGCTGGTGATCTTCACGTACCAGGGCGCAGTGCCGATGCAGGGCGCGTTCTTCGTGACTTCGGCGGGCGGGCGCGACTACACCATCTGGATCGAAGCGCCGCAGGCGACGTTCGAGGCGCTGGCGGGCGAGGTGTTCACGGTGGTAGTCGGCGGGTTCGCCTTCCAGGGATAGGCGGGCACAGGGAAGGACCCTTTAATCAACAGGGAGAATCCGGGGCGGCTGTGCAGGCTGCCCCGGTGTTTTTTTGGGGGGCAGGGCTGCGTACAGAGGATGACCGGCGCGCCGGTCTCATCCCTGGCTGGGCGGAGCGGCTACTTGCTGCGTACCGGATAGGCCCCATTTCCCCCTGATTGTGTTCGCCGTGTTCCCGGAGAGTGGGTACGCCGTTCGGCCAGAAACGAGTGACAGAGGTCACCTGTTTTTGTGTGGGTTCCGGATTATAGTTTTCCCAGGGATGTTGAGATTCCTTTTTTTCAGGAGAGATTTAGGAATGCGCGAGTTTGTGAATGGGGCCGAAGTGATCGCGCGGGCGGCACTGGCGGCGGGCTGCGACTTCTTCGCGGGGTACCCGATCACACCTGCAACGCCGATTTTGCTGCACATGGTGCGCGAACTGCCCAAAGTGGGCGGGGTGGCGATCCAGGGGGAGGACGAGATCGCGTCGATCGGCATGTGCGCGGGCGCGGCAATGAGCGGGGCGCGCGCCATGACGGCGACCAGCGGACCGGGCATCAGCCTGTACAGCGAGACGATCGGCCTGGCGGTGATGGGCGAAGTGCCGCTGGTGATCGTCAATGTGCAGCGGATGGGTCCGGCGACGGGCGGCGCGACGACGGTGGCGCAGGGCGATATCCAGTTCATGCAGTGGGGGACGGGCGGGGGCTACCCGGTGATCGTGCTGGCCCCGGTGGACGCGGTGGACTGCTACGCGATGACCATGCGCGCGTTTGACCTGGCGGAGCGGTTCCGGGTGCCGGTCTTTCTGGCGACTGACAAAGAGACGGTGGCTTCCAAAGTGACGGTGGAGGTCGAAGATTATGTGACTGTGCCGGTGACGGCGCGGCGGGTGGCTGGGGACGAGTTCGCAGATCGCTTTGTTCCGTACCACGTCGAGCAGCCGGGCGATGTGCCGGTTATCGCTCATTACGGCGGGCCGCATATTGTGCGCTTCACGGCCTCGACGCACGATGCGCGGGGCTACCTGACCAAGCGCCCGGCGGAGGTTGGCGCGCTGAACGCGCACCTGTGGCACAAGATCATGGATCATGTGGACGAGATCGCGATGGTGGAGCACGACGCCCAGCCAGGCGCGAGAACGCTGGTGATCAGCTATGGGATCACGGCGCTGGCGGCAGAGGAAGCGGTTGAGCGGCTGCGCGCGAGCGGTGTGTCCGTCTCGCGGCTGACGGTGCGCTCACTGTGGCCGGTGCCGGAGCGTGCGATCCGCGCGGCGCTGGAGGGGATCGCCCGAATCGTGGTGGCGGAGCTGAACCTGGGGCAGTATGCGCGCGAGATTGAGCGGCTGGCCCGCGATGATCAGCAGGTGATCGGGGTGTACCGGGTGGATGGCGAACTGATCGCACCGGAGCAGATCGCCGGGGCAGTGATGGCTGCGGAGGTGGCATGATGAGCGGGGCGGAACAGGCACAGATGATTGCGACCTACCTGGACGCGGAGACTCTGCCTCTGCCATTTTGCCCCGGTTGTGGGCACAGCACGATCGTTAACGCGCTGAACGAGGCGCTGGTGCGGCTTCAGCCCGACCCGCGCGAAGTCGTGCTGGTGTCGGATATCGGCTGCCAGGGGCTTTCGGACCAGTTTTTTACCACGCACGCGTTTCACGGGCTGCACGGGCGCTCGGTGACCTATGCCAGCGGGATCAAACTGGCGCGGCCCGATCTGCGCGTGATTGTGCTGATCGGCGATGGCGGCTGCGGGATCGGCGGGCATCACCTGATCAATGCGGCGCGGCGGAACATGGGCCTGACGGTGATCGTGTTCAATAACATGAATTTTGGCATGACGGGCGGCGAGCATTCGGTCACCTCGCCGCCGGGCGCAGTGACCGCGACGACGCTGGTGGGCAACCTGGAACAGCCGCTCGACATCTGCGGGACGGTGGCGCTGAACGGAGCGAACTTCGCGGCGCGCACCACGACGTTTGACAAGTCGCTGCCGGACCTGATCGCGCAGGCGCTGCAGGTGGAGGGCTTCGCGCTGGTGGATGTATGGGAGTTGTGTACGGCTTACTTTGCGCCGCACAATCAGCTCAAGCGCGACACCCTGATCGAGACGCTGGACCGGCTGAACCTGCCTACCGGAATTGTTCACCAGGCGGCGCGGCCCGAATACAGCCGCGCTTACCGGGAGGCGGTGGCCGGGTCGCTGGGCCAGCCGGTGATGGGGCCGGAAGGCATCGCTGCAGGGCAGTTCAGCAGCGGGCTGGATCGCCGGGTGGCGTGCGTGATCGCGGGGGCGGCGGGGCAGCGGATCGTCTCGGCGGCGGAGTTGTTCGCGCAGGGGGCGATGCTGTGTGGGCTGTGGGCCACCCAGCACAACGATTACCCGGTGACGGTCAAAACCGGGCACTCAGTGGCCGAGGTGGTGCTCAGCCCGGAGCGCATCCGGTTCATGGGTGCGGAGACGCCCGACCTGATGCTGGTGTTGTTCGCCGAAGGGCTGCGCAAAGAGCGCGGACGTATCGCAGCGCTGCCGCCGCAGGCGACCGTGTACATTGAGCGCGGCTTGCTGGCGGAGGTGGGTCCACTGGCGACCCAGGCGCGCGTGATCGCGATGGATTTTGGCGCGGCGGCGCAGCCCAAGGTGTCGTGGACGGTGACGGCGCTGGCGGGCATCCTGGCGCGCGAGGGACTGTACCCGGTCGAGGCGATGAAGACGGCGGCACTCAGCACAGCCTATGCCGAAAAGACGCTGGGCGCAATTGAGGCGGGCGCGCGGCTGGACTTCGCGCTGGTAAAAGGATAAATAACCGTACCCTTGAGATTGTATTGTATTAAAACGAAAATTGAATAAAATGAAAATATAGAGCCGTATCACTTGATGGGGATGAGATGCTTCGTCGCTTTGAGGAGGAGCGCGAGTGTCTGAAACAATTGTTGTTGATAATGAGTACATCACATTGAGGTATATTCCTGAGAAAAGCCTGATCTACCACACCATTCACAAGCCGGTCGCCGGGCAGCCGCTCCGTGACGCGATCAACGCGGGGACGGAGGTGCTCAAGGAAAACGGGGCGACCAAGTGGCTCTCGGATGACCGGAAGAATGGCCCGCTTTCACGCGAGGACGCGGAGTGGGGGTTCAAAGACTGGAACCGGCGGGCTATTGCTGCGGGGTGGAAGTATTGGGCGGTGGTGGTGCCAGAACAAGCGGTAGCGGCAGGGAGCCTGGCACCGACGATCCAGGACCTGTTCAACCTGGGGGTGCGGACACAGGTCTTCGTCACGGTGGAAGAAGCGATGGAGTGGCTGGACGAGATGCGAAATTGATTCGCTATTAGCTGGTCCAGGATAAGGCGGGGGCCTACAGTCCCCCATCCGCACAGGGTGGGGGATTTTTGATCTGCGGGATAGGGATAGTTGCGCGGGAGGGCGGAAGGGCGTATACTGTAGAACAAGTGTTCTTTGTGTGGAGCATTGGCACGGGGAGGAGATGTTCATGCGTACATTGTCTCAGGCGCGGCAGGCCCAGGCGCGCGCGTTCATTTTTGCCCAGGGGCGGCCATTGGAGCAGGCCCTCTACCGCCTGCACTTTGAGGACGGCTCGACCGGGACGGCGCGCGCGGCAGTGTTCGAGGCGCTGGCCGCGTTCCAGAACGCGGACGGCGGCTTTGGGCGGGGATTGGAGCCGGACATCCGGCTGGCGGATTCGTCGGTGATCTGTACGACGGTGGGTCTGCAATATCTGCGCGGACTGGGTGCAGGAGCGGATCACCCGATGGTGCGTGGGGCGATTCGTTTTCTGCTGGCGACCTATGACGCCGGGCACATGTCGTGGCTGCCGGTGCCGCCCAACGTGGACGATGCTCCCCACGCGCCCTGGTGGGATTACAGGCCGGACCCGGTCGCGCGATGGCACAACCCGCGCCCGGAGATCGCCGGGTATTTTGTGCAGTATGCGGAACTGGTTCCGGCGGAACTGCGCGAGTCGTTGGTGGCCCAGGTGGTGGCAGACCTGGAAGCTATGCCGGATAGGGACTGGGCTGATTCCCACGATGACCTGTTGTGCTATGTGCGGCTGGCGGAGTCGCCGGGGCTGGCGGCAGGGTATCAGCGGCGGATCGAGGCCAAGCTCCGCCCGGCGGTGCGCCTGTCGTGCAGCAACGATCCGGCGGACTGGCAGGGCTACATCCTGATGCCGCTCAAGCTGGTGAACAGGCCGGATGCGCTTTTTGCGGAAGACTTTATGCCCGGCGTGCAGTCGCAGCTCGACCGCGAGATCGCAGCGCAGGGGGATGATGGCGCGTGGATGCCCGGCTGGTCGTGGTTCGGGCACTATGACGAGGCGTGGCCAGAGGCCGAACGTGAATGGAAGGGTCGGCTGACGCTGGATATGCTGCTGGCGCTGCGGGCGTTTGGCCGGTTGGAAGGGCCAGCATAGCGTGGATTTCTGCTCCGCGCGAAATGAGGGCTGCCCGGCGATGGAGTCTCACTCGCCGGGCGATTTGTTCCCGGTGGCGCGGCGGCGGTCCGCACCGCGACGCCACGCAAGGCGCGGGATCGAGCCTTGTCAAACGATTGTTACTGAGGTAGACTTTCACCTCGTTTGAACGTCCGCACAAATTCCTGACAAGGCGGGCGACTTTCCGCTTGTGGGCGTGGTGCCCATCGCGCCGCAGGCAAACCCAGGGAAAGGAGATAATCCCTCACATGAACCGTCCGTACGAATTGGGCTTTATCATCCCCAACACTGTCACTGAACACGAGACATCCGGCGTGATCGACACCGTCAAGGGGTGGATCAGCGATCTTGGTGGCGAAGTGGTCAAGGTGGATTATTGGGGCCGTCGCCGGCTGGCGTATCTGATCAACGATATGCGAGAGGGCTATTATGTCTTTGTGACGATGGCCATCGAACCGTCGAAGATCGCCGAGCTGGAACGAATCTTGCGGCTGAGCAACCAGGTGATTCGTCACCTGGTAGTACGGCTGGACGAAGAAGAAGACGTGCAGGCAGACGAGTCGTCGGAATCGCAGGCTGCGGTAGAGACGGCGGCTGAGACGGCGGGCGACGACATCCCGGAAGCGACACCCGAAGACCCCGCCGAATAGACCGGGCGCACAAGAATCGCAAGCCGCGCAGGCGGCATTGGGAGCGAGGCGCGTTATGGGGCGTGGACTCAACAAGGTCATGATTATCGGGTA
>DAOUFU010000339.1:0-4473 GCA_034429275.1 Anaerolineae bacterium
CCTCATGGGAGGCGCTTGGTCTGCCCCCTCTCCGAAAATTTTCGGAGAGGGGGCGGAGCGGCCCGGTTTTGGCCGCGCGGGGGTGAGGCCGGGCACCCCTCACAGTCTCATGCCCCGAAAATGGAATACGCCCCTGACCTGCCCCTGGCAAAAAACAGACAAATATCATAAAATCAGGCCCCTATCGCCCGTTCATTGAGGCTTTCATCATGCGTTACCACATCTGGACCCTGGGATGTCAAATGAACGTCGCCGACAGCCAGCGGCTCGCCTCCGAGCTTGAGCGGCTGGGGCATCACGCTGCCACCGATCCCGACGACGCCGACATCCTGGTGATCAACACCTGCGTTGTCCGCCAGTCTGCCGAAGACAAAGCCTATGGTCGCCTGAACGAACTGGCGCACCTCAAGCAGCAGCAGCCGGAGAAGATCGTCGGCCTGATGGGCTGCCTGGGCGGCGTGCGCGACCCGCTGCGGCTGCGCGAGAAGCTGCCGCAGGTCGATGTCTTCCTGCCGCCCAGCGATCCCGCGCCGATGGTCGAATTTCTGCACGCGCGCGCCATCGAACATGACGCCCTGGCCGAGGACCTCGCGGCCCGCGCCGCCCGCGACCTGTTCCAGGACAGCGCCCTCACCGACGGCCTGCTGATCCTGCCCCAGCACGAGCGCGGAACGCTGGTGAGCGCGCATGTGCCGGTGGTCTATGGCTGCTCGCACGCCTGCGCCTTCTGCATCATCCCGTTCCGGCGCGGGGTCGAAAAGTCGCGCCCGGTCGGGGAGATCGTCGGCCACGTGCGCAGCCTCGCCCGCCAGGGCGTGCGCGAGATCACCCTGCTCGGCCAGATTGTGGATCGCTATGGCAAAGACGTGCCGGACGGCCCCAACCTCGCCGGACTGCTGCGCATCGTGCACCAGGTCGCCGAAGAAGAGGGGGTGCACCGCATCCGCTTTTTGACCAGCCACCCCAACTGGATGACCACCGAATTGCTGGACACCGTGGCCGAGCTTCCGCGCGTCATGCCGCAGATCGAAGTTCCCGTCCAGGCGGGCAGCGACGAGGTGCTGGCTGCCATGCGGCGCGGCTATACTGCCGGGCAGTACCGCGACCTGGTGGCGCTGATCCGCGAGCGCATCCCCGGCGCGGCCATCCATTGTGATGTCATCGTGGGCTTCCCCGGCGAGACCGATGAGCAGTTCATGGAGACCTATCGCCTGCTCGAAGAACTCAAGCTCGACAAGGTCCACCTGGCGCGCTACAGCCCGCGTCCGAACACGCTCAGCGCGCGCAAGATGCCCGACGACGTCTCGCCTGCCGAAAAGAAGCGCCGCCACGCCCTGCTGGAAGAACTCCAGGCGCAGATCGTGGGCGAGATCAACCGCCGCTTTTTGGGGCAAACCGTCGAGGTGCTGGTCGAGGATCAGCACAAGGGGAAATGGCGCGGGCGCACTCCGCAGAACAAGCTGGTCTTCTTCACCGATGACTCGCGCGATTGGCGTGGCCACCTGGCAAACGTGGAGATCACCTGGACCGGCCCGTGGTCGATGCAGGGCCGTCTGCCGGCGTCTGCGCACACCGGAGAAGAGTCGCTCCGCCTGCCGGTGATTACGGGAACGGTATAAGGCGCATCAGCGCGCCGTGCGTCAGCGCGCCGTCCACTGCCGCACCGTGCCATCCCACGATGCGCTGATCAACCGCCGCCCGTCCGGGCTGATGATCACACGCGCCACCCAGCCGGTATGATCGGCCAGGATGCGCAGCGGTTCGCCCGTCCTGGCATTCCACAACCAGATCGCGCCGTCGAAGCTGGCCCCGGCCACCATCGAGCCGTCGGGCGTCCAGGCCACATCGCTCACCCAGTCCGCCGGGCCATACAGCGTCACCCGGGTCCGCCCGCTGTTCATCCACACCACCGCCGTTTTATCGGCGCTGGCGCTGGCCAGCCGCGTTCCATCCGGCGACCACGCCAGCGCGTTGATCCGCCCGGCGTGTCCGATCAATCGGCGCGCGGCAGAATCGGCGGCAACTGCCGTCGGCAGGGGCGTGGAATCCGGCTGCCCGGCACTGGACTCCCCTTCGGGCAGGGCCAGCAGATCGGCCACCGGCTGGGCGAATGCCTCGCCCACACTCCACACCGTCACGCTGTGATCGGTGCTGCCCGCTGCCAGCCGGGTGCCATCCGGCGACCACGCCAGCGCCGTCACCCACCCCGGCGATTGGTCCAGGGCACGCAGCCGCTCGCCGCTGGTCGCATTCCACAGTTCGATCAACCCGGCGGGGCCGCCGACTGCAATCAGCGCCCCGTTGGGCGACCAGGCCAGCGCATCGACCGTCGTATTCGCGCCCATCAGCAGGTGCACGGTGCGCTCCGCCGCGACATCCCACACCCGCACCTGCCCGCCCGGCTCGCCGAGCGCCAGCCGCGCCCCATCCGGCGACCACGCCGCGATCTCGGCAGGCGGCACGGGCAGCCGCTCGATCTCCGCGCCGGTCACCAGGTCCACCAGCCGGACCAACCCACCGCGCTCGGCCATCACGGCCACGTCGGACGACGGCGCACCTTCGGGCGCGGGACGCAGCGCCAGCAGGGTGATCTCGTTGGTGAAACCGCGCAGCACGCCCATCTGCGCGCCGTCTTCGGTGTTCCACAGCCGCACCGTGCCATCATCGCTCGCCGAGAGCAGCCGCGCCCCATCCGGGCTGAAATCCACGCCGAGCACCGCCCCGCTGTGCCCGCGCAGATTGGCCACCTGGACCTGGTCGCGCAGATTCCACAGCCGGATGGTGTGATCCTGCCCGCCCGACGCCACCAGCGACCCGCCCGGCGACCACGATACGCTGCGCGTGGTATCGCTGTGGCCCGGCAGCACCACCACTTCTTCGGCGGCGGCAATATTCCACACGCGCACACGGCCATCGCCGCCCGCCGTCACCAGCCGGTTGCCCGCCGGGCTGAAATCGACCGACCACGTGTACAGGCGTCCGGTCAGCACCTCGACCTGCTCGCCCGTCATGGTATCCCACAACCGGGCCGTCTCGTCCGCCCCGCCCGATGCCAGAAACAGGCTGTCCGGACTGAAGGCCAGGCTCAGCACCGCGTCTTCATGCCCCTGCAACGGCCACAGCGGGCCGCCGGTGCCTGCGTTCCACAACTGGATGATCCCATCGTGGCCGCCGGTCGCTATCAACAGGCCGTCCGGCGACCAGGCCACGCTCAGCACCGGGCCGGTGTGCCCGCGCAGCACCATCTCCGCGCTGCCGGTCGCCACGTTCCACACACGCGCCGTGCCGTCGCGGCTGCCGGTGAGCAAGTGAGTGCCATCCGGGCTGTAAGCGCCAGCGGTCACCGGCGCGGCGTGATCGGCCAGCAGGCGCGGCGGTGCATCGAGATCGGCGGCATCAAACAGCCATACGCCCACCGATCCCATCACCGCGATCTGAGTCCCATCGGGCGAGAAGATCGCGCCGCTGACCTGGCCACGCCCGCACAGGCCCACCGGCTCCAACCGCCAGACCGTCTCCGCCGAGATGGCCACGGCTGCATCCTCTGCGCCTGGACCGGTCGCCGGTCCGAGCGCGGCCCCGGTGGGCGGAATCTGAAGCTGCATCACGCGCGTGGCAGTCGCCGCGATGACCTGGGCGGTCCGGGTGGCAGGGTTAGGGCGTGCGGGCGGTTCATCCGGCCCACGCGCGAGGTCGATCAGCGCCAGGAACAGCGCGGCCAGCACGATCAGCGCCACCGCTGCCAGCACGATTCGCCGACGGGCAGGGTTCCCGGCAATCACCGGCGGGGTGAGCTGCACACCGCCTGCCGCCAGCGTGATCCGAATCTCGCTCACCAGCCGTTCCAGGTCGCGGTTGAACTGCGGATCGGGCCGCAGATTCGCCGCCGGGCGGAAGGCCAGCGGGCGGACCTCCGGCGGCAGGTCGTCCTGTGAGGGCATGGCCGCCCCATCGATCAGCACCGGCACAATCAGCTTGCCGCGCCGCAGCGCGCTCTCGATGCCCAGCCGCACGAAGTCTTGCGGGTTATCGATCCGCCGCGCGCCCTGGCTGTCCGTCAGGCTCAGCCACGCCGGGTCGATGATCACCAGCAGGGCATCGCACCGACGAATCGCCGAGTCGATGTGGGCGCGGAAGTCGGAATCGTAGCGGATGCTGCCGAACCCGTGAATCACGCTGCGCGGCCCGCCGAAGGCTTCGGCGAGCTGCGCCGAAATGCGCCGCACCGTCGTTTCGCTGATCGAGCGGCGATAGCTGAGCAGTATGCGCGGCATAGGCGGACTCCTGAACATCGGGCAGCACTGCGCCCGATCATAATCCAGGGCGCGCCCGGCGTCGAACTCCCGCCACGAACGGGTGGGTGCAAAACCTGGCAGCGAGTTTTCCGGGCAAACACCGGCCTCACCCCAAACCTTGCCGCTCCCTACGGGTTCGGCTCAGTTTTGCCCTTCTCCGAAAATTTTCGGAGAGGGG
>DAOUFU010000340.1:0-17211 GCA_034429275.1 Anaerolineae bacterium
AATCGAACTGGGCCGGATCGATCACGTCGGGCGGATGCGCGCGCTCCCATGCGACAGCGCGCCGCATGGCTTCCCCCAACCCGACCGGCGGCGTGTAGCCCAGTTCCGCGCGGATGCGTGAGCAGTCGAAGACCAGGTGCTGATCCAGCCCGGCCTGCGATTTCATATCTTCGGGAAGCTGGTAATCGGGCGCGGTGACGACTTCGCCGCGCCAGTTCATCGCCTCGCCCATCAGCCGGATCCATTCCAACGTGCTGAGCGCGGGCATATCGCCCAGGTTATAGATTCGCCCGGCAGCGTGCTCATCGGTGGCGGCCAGCGCGATCGCGTGCGCGGTGTTGATCACATAATCGCGCGTCCAGCGCCAGTGAGCCATCTGCTCACTGAGCAGGATGGCCGGGCGGCGATCGATCATTCGCTTGAGGTAATCGTACAGCCGGTGCTGATAGTCGCCCGGCCCATACACCATCGGCAGGCGGAGCACCGTCGCCGGCAGATCGGGCCGTGCCAACGCGACCCGCTCCACCAGGATTTTGTCGTAATCGTCCAGGATTTTTCGCGGGTCGGTCGAGATGCGCGGAGTCTCCCCGCGGTACGGATACAACCGCTGGCGCAGCGGGCCATCCTCGGAAATCGGAATCGGATCGGGGTCGCCCGGCTCGGTGCCGTTCACCCGGCCATAGGCCCGGTACACATCCTGGCTGCTGATCACCACCACGCGCCCGGCCACCCCCGCGAACACATCCATCACCGCCTGGGCATCCGCCTCGGTGAGCGGGATCATATCGATCACCACTTCCGGGGCGAGATCGCGCAGTTCGTCGGTATATTCAGCTAGGCGGCGGCGGTTGCCATAGACGTGCAGCACATCTGGTGGCAGGTTAGCCGCGTGCCCGGCAGGGTGGCGATGAAACACGCTCAGCGTGTGGCCCATCTCGTGCAGCAGGCGGACGGTGGGCGGGCCGATGAACCGTGTGCCGCCAATGATGAGGATGCGCATTCTCCGTCCTTTCGCGTGCGGTGGTGAAGAGTGCTCCAGGGTGGCTACGCGGGTCGGCGCGCGGTGACGATGGGCTGGTAATAGCCGGTATCCTGCGGCATGTGCCAGCGAATCTCCGCCAGGCCCGCCTCAGCCAGCAGCGTGCTCAGTTCTCCACGCAGCAGCGCGCGGTAGGTCGTAGTGTAGTGACTCGTCCGCCACTCGCCACCTTCTTGCCGCAGCAGAAACAGCGTCAGCGTATAGCTGCGCCCGTCGGCAGCCCAGTCCCACACCTGGAAGCTGATCCTTCGCCCGGCGGCATCATCGACGACCTGCGGCAGCAGGGCGTGCGGCGGCTGCTCTGTGACCTGATCATAGTCGCGGATGCTGATCAGGGCCAGACCGCCGGGCCGCAACCGCGCCATCATCCCGCGCGCCGCCGCCAGCAGATCGTCATCGGTCAACAGGTGGGGCAAGGCGTTGTCGCACGAGATCACCACGTCGAATGTTCCCGCGACCGCCGTCGCCAGCGCCCGCATATCGGCAGCGGCGACGGTCAGCGCCAGCCCGCGTTTCTCCGCCTCTGCCGCCGCCCGCGCCACCGACTCCACGCTCAGGTCGGTAGCGTGGACTCGCCAGCCGCGCGCAGCCAGCCCCAACGCCTGCGTACCGATCCCACACGAGCAGTCCAGCAGCGTGACAGGCGGTGCGTCCCAGGCATGGGCGCGGATCAGGCGATCCAGCGCCGTCCCCTGCCGCATCATCGACTGCTCCCAATCGGCGAAGATCAGGTGATAATCCGGCGCGAGCGCGTCATAAAAAGCCTGCGGGTCGGTGCTCACCGCCTCATCCCCCATACGGCGAACCGGCAAACGGCGGGCCGCTGTAATACGTCAGGCCGATCTCGCGATAGCCCAGCGCGGCATAGAGCGGTTGGCCCGCTGCCGACGCCATCAGCATCGAAGTCGAGCGCCCGCGCGCCGCCTGGTCGGCCAGCAGCGCGTGCATGATCGTGGTGGCATAGCCCTGCCGCCGCCAGGCGCGGCGCGTCCCCACGTTCCACACGCCCGCCATGCCGCCGTAGTGAACCACCGTCGCACAGGCCACCGGCTCGCACGCGCCCATCTCCGGCGACTCTCCCACACACGGCGCAACAGGCAGCGCCTCGTCAATGACTGACTCGCTGGCATACATCAGGTAATGATCCACATCCGGATCGT
Source organism: Anaerolineae bacterium (assembly GCA_034429275.1). Classification (GTDB taxonomy): domain Bacteria; phylum Chloroflexota; class Anaerolineae; order Aggregatilineales; family Aggregatilineaceae; genus DAOUFU01. The sequence continues at coordinate 2,200 of DAOUFU010000340.1, forward strand.
GCAGGTGGGCCAGCCGTGCCACCCGTTCGTTGACACTGCGCCGCGTGGCAAAAGCTTCTGTCATCACCTGCTGCACGTCGAGCAGGTGACGCGGTGTGCTCGCGCGGATCACCGGGCTGTCGCGGCGCACCGGCAGCGGCCTGGGCGCGCCCTCAAGCACCATCAGCGGCGAGCGCCACCGGACGTGAAAGTGCAGCCCGGTCAAGAAGTCGATGGCTTCGGGCAGGTGCGTGTCGGTGGTGATCACGCTCCACGCCGCGCCAAACGCCTCGAAGAAGCGCGCGGTACGCTCCAGGACCTCGACTCTCAGCGCGCTCGCTTCCTCAACCCACAGATGATTCGCCCCGGTCAGCCGGTTGTCGCCGCTGTAGCTCATCACATAGCCATCGCCCACCCGGTTGACCGCGCTCGGCCAATCGCGAAACAGGCGCTGGTAAAACACATCCACACAGGTCAGCGCCGCACTCAGGCGCGGGTCGGCAGTTGAAATTGCCACAGGACTACCATCCTTCGGCCAGCGGCAGCAAAAAGGTCACAGTGGTGCCCACGCCCGGTGCGCTCTCCAGCCAGATACGTCCGCCGTGCCGTTGAATGATCGCCCGCGCAAAGGTCAACCCGATGCCACCGCCCGGAATGGCCCGCACACGCGGATCGGGCGAGCGCCACATACGGTCCCACACGTGCTCGATTTCGTCCGGTGCGATTCCCAGCCCGCGATCCCCTACTGAGCAGTAAGCGGTCGCCCCACTCTGCCAGGCATGGATCGCCACATTCGACCCCGGCGCAGAATAGCGCACCGCGTTTTGCAGCAGGCAGATCACCGCCTGCCGGATGCGCCGCGCATCGCCGATCACGGTCGGCATCGGGTCCTGGATGCTGAAGGCGATGGTGACCTCGTGGGCCTCGGCCTCGTCGTGCAGCGCGCTGATCGCCTCGCGGATCAGCCGTGCCAACACAAAGGACGAATGCTCCAGCGCCATGCCTGCCTCGATCCATGACAGGTCCACCAGTGTCTCGGCCAGGTCATAGAGTTTGTCGGTCGTCTCGCGCACACGGTCGAGATAGTGCGCCTGGTCAGGAGTCAGGCTGCCGAACTTGCCCACCAGCTCGGCATAGCCGCTCACCGCATTGAGTGGGTTGCGCAGGTCGTGCGCAATCTGCCGAATCAGCGCCTCACGGCGCGAGTCGATGTCGCGGCGCTCGGTCACGTCGTGCAGCAGCACCATTCGCCCCCCTGCCGGGCGATCCACCGCCACTGCCGCCGCGATGCGCTTGTGCGGCAGCCCGATTTCGAGCGACTGCTCGCCGGGGTCGGTCAGCAGGTGGAGCAGCGCCGGTTGGTGGCGGAATACTCCGCTGACCGGCGCGCCCAATACATCGGCAGGCGAGAGTCCCAGCATGGCCGCCGCCGCCGGATTGAGCCGGATCAGGCAGCCATCCGCCTGGGTAATCAGGACCCCTTCGGCGGCGTGCTGCACCAGGAAATTCAACTGAAACTGCGTGTCGTTCGCGTCGTGTTCGATCTGCATGGGGACGATTGTAACAGGAAATGGGCGGGGTCAAAAAACGATCTTCCGACCGGGTGCGTGCAAACCCCGGCAGCGTGTTTTCCGGGCAAACACCGGCCTCACCCCAAACCTCGCCGCTCCCTGCGGGTTCGGCTCGGTTTTGCCCCTCTCCAAAACTTTTTTTTGGAGAGGGGCGGCACGGCCCGGTCCTGGCCGTGCGGGGTGAGGCCAGATCGCCCGTCCAGCGCGTGCTCGGTTTGTCAAGGGGTTGCCCGTCAACTGTTGCTCACACCCTCCAACCCGGCCAGGGCAAACGCATCAAAAAGATCGTTTCGGGTGACGCGCATCGCCTGCGCCCGGAAAGGGAATCGGCGTAAGCCGGCAGGGTGAGAGCTTTTTGAACGATCTCAGACGGGCGATTCCTCTGCCGCCCCTTATGTCCCATCCGGCAGCAGGTCATCGTCTGCGCGCGGCGGGGCGATCCTGTCCGGCGGAGCGACCGGCTCCGACGGCGCAACCGGCTTCGGTGGCGCGGGGCGGTATTTCGGGTCGCGGATCACGCCTGGCGGCGCGTCCGGCGGCAGATCCACCTCGTGCCCGCTGGGGAAGCGGATCTGCGTGCCCTCATCGCTGCGGGTGACGGTTATCCCGTACTGGGTCCAGGTCATCGTCTCGCCTGCGAAGGCAAACGGCGCATGAATGCGCACCGCGCCGGGCGTCAGCGGCCACGCCCCAAACAGCCGCGCGAACCAGTCCACGCCGGGCACGCCCAGGATATCATCAGAGTCGCCCAGGCCCTCGCCCGTCTCCGGGTGATAGAAGCGGCGGAAGCCCTGCTCCGCGCGCAGGCTGAGGATCGCCGCCCCCAGTACGCGGCGGAACAGGTCGGCGCTCAGGTCGGCGCGGCCCACCTCGATCAACGCGCGAGCCAGCCGCGCGTTCCACTCTGGCCACACGCCGCCGCAGCCGCTGCGGTGAGCCGCGTCATACGCCGGGCTGTTGACCGGGCAGCCGGGCACGCCATAGGCACACCCATACTGCGCCGGATCGGTCAGCGCGGCGATCAGGCGCGCCGCCTGCTGCTCGCTCAGCAGGCCGGACCACAGCGGGACCAGGTGCGACATATCGGGCCGGGTCAAGTCGGGCGTGCGCACCTCGACGGTGAAGACGCGGCTCAGCCCCTCGCAGCGCAGAAACGTGACTGCACTCCAGGCAGTGGCCGAGGTAGCGCTGCCCTGCCCGCGGTACCACCCGAAAGCCGTATCGGGGATTTCCTCGTGGGCGGGCTGCCCGGCAGCATTCACCCCCTCGATGATCACGCGCAGCGCGGGCTTATGACTCATGCCGCCGCTCACCCGCACCAGCAGGCGCGCGGGCTGGCTCAGCGCGAGACGCTCGCTCAGCGCGCCATCGCCCTTGCCGGAAAAGACCAGTTCGCCCGCCGGGCTGGCGTGAGTCTCGCGGTCGGCATAGCGGAAGCGCCCCTCAGAGTCGTCCCACAAGCGCGCCAGGTGATCGCGCAGCGCCTCCAGGCGCGGGCCGAGCGCGGCAGCGCGATCCGGCTGTTCGAGCAGTTGGGCGATGCGCTGCACGCTGTGAATCTCGCGGGCGATCAGTGCGGCCAGGTCCGGCGCGTGCAGCGTGGTCACATCCACCCCTTCCGCCCAGCGCTGATGCTGCGCCAGGGTCGGGCTGTCGGCGAATGCGCCCTGCTCCGGCGTGGACCATTCGGGCAACCCGTCCCCGCTGCGGTCCATATCTCCGGCAAACCAGCGCTCGATCAACCGGATCGCCCCATCCAACGATTCGGTCAGCACGGCGCGGTCGCCGGTGAATTCGTACACCGTGAGGGCCAGTGTGCCCAGTAGCGGCGGCGCGAGCACACCGGACCGCTGCCCATCCAGGCCGGGCCGGGCATCGATCCAGCCGTCCGGCTGCTGGACGGAGAGGAAGTTGCGCACCAGGCCCGCCGCCAGTTCGGGCGCGGCCAGGGCAGCGGTCCCCGCCACGTGCAGCGCCTCAACCATCGACTGGCCGCCCCAGGGCACACCCAATCCGCTCGCGTGAGTACCGTTCACCGCGTAGCCCTGGTTGGGCTTGCGGGTGCGCACGATGGAAGGATGCGGCAGCCGGTCGGTCGCGCCGAGGAAACTGCGCAGCATCACCTGCTGGCCCCAGGCCAGCGCCGCGTCCCAGTCGGCGTGCCCGGTGGCGATGTCGGGCGTGGCCTCCAGCCGCGCGGCAACCAGCGCCAGTGAGTCCTCCCACGAAGCCATCAGCCACTTGTGAGCCAGCGCCAGGCTGTCGTCGCGCGCTTCCAGGCTGGCCAGCACCCACCGCACGCGGACTGACTCGCCCGGCTGGAGCGTCACCTGGCGCGAGAGCCGCGCGCTCGCGCCAGGGGTTGGAACCGCCCCTTCGAGCAGCAGCACCGGCTGAAGGTGGGGCAAACGGAAGGTTTGCAGCGCCGCCGCACCATTTTCGAGCGTCAGGGCATAGCGTTGCAGCTCCCGCTCTTCGCGGATGGCCTGCGCAGTCAGCCCGGCCTGGACCGTCTGTTGAGCCTGCGCGGTGCTGGTCAACGTGAAGCGCCCACCGATGGCCCGCGATTCCATCACCCACACCTCGATCGCCACGTCGAGCGTCAGGGTCAGCGCGGCAGAGAGGCGCACGTAATCCGGCGCAAACGCGGTGATCACCGGCGCGCGGTGATACGCCTGGGCGTCGGTGACCTGGCGCTGGCCCAGCGTCCAGATCGGCACCAGCCGCGCCAGCCCGACTCGCCCGCCATAGCGCGTTTCGAGCGCCAGGGCCGGTTCCTGGGGTGTGCCCAACCGGACCTGCCAGCTCTGATCGTCGGCGAAGGTGGTTCGCCCCGATCGCGCATCGGCAGCGAAACGCGGCGCGAGCGGGTCGGAAAGAGTCAACTGCCAGGTGCGCATGAGTCATCCTCACAGGGTAAAAGAGTCGTCATCCTAACCATAATACGAATTGTGCGGGACGCAAAGCGCATCCTTCGCGCAGGGGGTCGAAATGTCGGCGAACTGTCAGCTTGTGAGCGAAAACGCCGCCAGAAGAGGAACCGTCACGATCCTTCGGTCAAGCGCCAGGTGCCGCCCACGCAGTCGCCGCGCAGGGTGCGCTCGAAGAACGAGACGCTGGCGTTGTAGAAGGTGGTCAGGCGATGTTCGCCGGGGCCGGACACGTAAACGCCGTTTTCGACATAGCCGCCGGGGATGTAGGTATATGCGCTGGTGAGTTCATATTCCGAGGTCGTGGCCCACCCCAGGCTTTCCTGAAGGTCTGGGCGCGCCCGCCACAGCTTGCCAAAGCCGCGCCGGGGCTGGAACAGCGAAGGATCGGGGGGCGTCAGCGAGGGGTCAGTCTCCGGCTCACCCTCCACAAACGTATCGTTGAAGCAGAACCAATCGCCCGCATTCGGATTCTGAGCATCGGCAATGAGCACCCAGATTTGCCGGTTGTACCGAATCCAGAACATCTGCCCGTGCTCAAAAAGCTGTTCGGCAACCGCCAGCTGCGCGACGGTCGTGGTTGGGAATGCGCCGGGCAGCACAATGGCTGACGATCCCAGGCTGGCGGTGGGTGCGGGCGTCGCGCCCGGCTGAGTCGCAGCAGCCGGGGTGAGTTCGGGCGTGGCCGATGCGGTGAATGTCGCGGTTTCGGTGGGCGCGGCGGGAATCGCGCTGGCCGTGACTTCGGGCGTCGGGGAGACAACGATCACGATCTGGGTCGGCGGCGGGTTATCCTCGCAGGCTGTCAGGGCCAGCAGTATCACCGCCAGCAGTACGACCAGTTTTCGCATGATGGCCCGCTCCGCTTTCGGGTAAGGATAAGTCCAGGTGACACACAATCACGGCGCGGGCGATTCTAGCAGAGGCGGCGCGCCCTGAAAAGCCTCAAAGCATGCTGCTGTATGGCGCTTCGCTGACGGTTTGCCGCCTATTCCTCGATGACCTCCGCCTGGTAAGTCTCGACCTGCAGGTCGGGATTCAGCCAGGCGTCGGGCCTGCACCCCATCTTCTCGCACAGCAGGCTCAAGAACACGCGCGGATCACGGTAGCTTTCCCACACCTGCGGCAAAAAGGTCGCCCGCCGGTTGCCCAGCCGCAGGGTCACCCCGTCGATGCCGGGGCGCAGCCGCGCGATCAGGTCCTCAGGATCGCGGAAGATGAACGGCTGCGGCGGAGTCAGCACGCTGATCTCGATGTGCAGGCCCGGCACTTCGGCAGCGGTCACCGGTGGGAAGCGCGGATCGTGAAAAGCGGTCTGCTCGGTCATGTTGACCACTTCTTCCGCCAGCGGCGCGCGGGCGACCAGCGTCCCGGTGCAGCCGCGCAAACCGCCATCGCTGCGGCGGCGCAGAGTCACGAAACAGGCGCGCGGCTCGGCCAGCGCGGGCGGCAGCGATTCCAGGTGGACGGCGGGCGGGTTGCGGTGGTGGGTGATAGCTTCGAGCGTGTCGCGGGCCAACGCCAGCAACGCAGCCTGTTCTTCGGGGGTGTAGGCGGTGGTCATCGGCACATCTCCTACAAAAAATGTTCGGAAGTGAACGGCAAAAAGCATCCATCAGGGCGCGGCGCGGCCACGTCCGGCGGCTATCTCCAGTGTACAGCGATTCGGCCCAGGGGAACAGAAAGGATGGGGGCGAAGCCAGGGCAAACGCATCAAAAAAGCTGTTTTGGTTGAAGCGCATCGCTTGCCCCTTATGCACTTTGGCAAATTGATCGGATATGAGAGGGCGAACGGCTGGCCTCACCCCCGCGCGGCCAAAACCGGGCCGCTTCGCCCCATCTCAAAAACTTTTTTTGGAGAGGGGGCAGACCAAGCGCCTCCCATGAGGCGCGCAGGTCGGGGGTGAGGCCAGACTCTCGCGGGTCACCATAGCCGGTTATTTTCTCAAAGTCCTTGAGGACCACGCGATGCGTGAGAGGCCGTTCAAAAAGCCCTCACCCTTCCGGCTTACGCCGGTTCCCTCTCCCTCATGGCCGCGGCTGTAGTACTAGCAGGACGTGCGCACCCCGGCAGCCAGCAGCTCGTTATAGAGCGCGACCGCGCGCGGATCGATCAGGCGCTGGCGGCGAACCAGGTAGGCGATCGTCTGGCAGGCCGCGCCCAATACGGCAGCGTCGAGATCGCGGGCCGCCTCGGCGCGCAAATCGTCCACCCCCTTAAAATCGCGCGATGGCTCGATCAGGTCCGCCAGGAAGACGATCCTGGCCAGGGTAGACATACCCGCCGCACCGGTGGTGTGCAGAGCGCAAGCTTCACGCAGCGCCGGGTCGTCGAGGCCGAACCGCTCCGCCGCCAGCGCATAGCCCACCGCGCCGTGCAGCAGCATCGGGACCAGCCGCTCGGTCGGCGTGATGGGCAGATCGTGGCGCAGCGCATAATCCAGCAGCGCGGCGTCGCTGTGGGCCTTCGCCGCGTCATGAATCCAACCGGCCAGCCGGGCGCGCAGCACCTCGTTGGGCGCATAGCGGGCGGCGAGTTCATCGGCGGTTTGCACCACCCCGCGCACATGTTCCAGCCGCTCCGGCGGAATCAACGCTTCGACCCACCGGCGAACCTCGTCTTCAAATTCGGGGGGATAAGTCGTGGTCATCTTGCCATCCGTCAGTCGGAATCCAGGCCCAATACGCGCAAAATGCCCGGCGTGATGTCGCTGAGATCGCGCAGCCCTTCGGCGAAGACGTGCCGCGCCGCCCCGATCACCAGGGTGGGCACATCGTTTTCGGTGTGGTGGCGCGTGCTCAGGTCTTCCAGGTTGCCGTGGTCGCTGGTGACGATGATCAGCCCTGCCTCATCATCCCACGCATCAACCAGGCTGGCCAGCACCGCGTCGAACAGCTCCAGGTAGGCCACACCGCGTTCCAGCGGTCCCCGGTGGCCGATGGTATCGGTGATCCAGGTCGAGAACATCGAGAAGCTGTACCCCGCCGCAAGCTTCGCCAGCCGCTGCCCTGCCTCGGCGCGCGAATAGAGCGGCGTATCGCGGTAGCCCAGTTCGGTCCGCCACCCCTCGCCGATCCAGTCGGGACTCAGCCCCTCGCCGGAGTAGATTTCGCGCTCGGTGAACAGCGGCAGCCCGGCGGAGAGCACCGCCTGCTGAATGGCCGAAGGCAGCCGTTTGCCCCGCGCAATGTGATCGTGGAAGCGCGGTGGGTACGCATCCAGCAGCGCGGCGGAACGCCCTGCCGCCACCACCCGCCGGAACAGGTTATCTTCGTCGATGATGGCGCGCACGGCAGGATTGGGGCGCGGCCCGTAATGCTCGCCGATCTCGGCGGGCACGTTGCGACCGGTCAGCATGGCGGCCTGGCCGGTCGCGCTCTGAGGGCGGCCCGGCACGCCCAGGCGCGCATCGGTGGGGACAAAGCAGGCGCGCCCGTTATCGTGGCGCACAGCACCGCGCAGCCAGCGCTGCCCGCCCGCCAACGCGGTCAGCGTGGGCAGGTGCGCCGCAGCAAATGGATTGACGGCGGGGTCATCTTCGCCCAGCCCGATCCCGTCCAGAAATATCAACAGCACGCGCGGAGAAATGCCCGCCATCGTCCTCATTCCTCAGAAATCACGCCCTCGGCCCACAGCTTATAACACAAAGCCGCCCCGGCAGCCAGACGGCAGCCTGTGCGCTCCGATGATGCTCTGCTCTCAAGCCAATGGGGAAATCACTCACACGCGCGCGGTGGATTTGGCGCGCTCGGCCAGCCGCGAAAGGTCCAGCCGGATCAGGGCGTCCGGCGGGGTGGACTGCATCCGGTCTTCGAGCGGCAGGCGCAGCGTGAACACACTGCCCACCCGCATCTCGCTCTGAACTTCGATCGAGCCGCCGTGCCGTTCGGCGATCGTCTTGACCAGGCTCAGCCCCAGGCCGGTGCCGTGAATGCCGTTCAGCCGCTCGTCCCCTTTGACGCGGTAGAACGGATCGAAGATGAAACGCACTTTGTCCGCCGGGATGCCAAAGCCGTCATCGGCTACGCGAATCACGGCGTATTCGCCCTCGACATCCAGCACGACATCAACATGGCCCCCATTGGGGGTATATTTGATGGCATTGGACACCAGGTTATCGATGGCCTGCTTGATCAACATCTCGATGCCGCGCAGCGGGTGTGGCGGCACCCCCACCTCGTGATAGCGCAGCGCGATAGACTTGGCACGGGCGTCATCCTGGTTGCTGGCGACCACCGTGCTGACCACCTGCGGCAGCAGGTACGGCTGCGCCGCATCCGCCCCGGATTGTTCGGCGCGGTCCAGTGCGATCACATCCTTGACCAGTTGCTCCATACGGACCAGGCTGCTCACCAGCATATTCCGCAGCGCGTTGCGCTGTTCGGGCTGCAGATTCGGGTCTTCGAGCATTTCGATCGGGTTGCGCGCCATCATCAGCAGGTTGCCCAGGTCATGAGTCAGCACGCCCACCATATCGGACCGCATCCGGTCCACCCGGCGGATGTCGCTGACGTCCTGCGCGACGGCGATATAACGCTCGACTTCGCCCGCGTCGTTGGTGACCTTGGCGATATGCACCACAAACACACCGGCATCGCCCAGCACAATTTCGAGCGGCCCGGCCAGCGCGCTGAGCGGGGGCAGTTCGGCCAGCAGATTGGGCGTGAGCAGCGCCGTCACCGGCTGGGTGGTGACATCCTCCGGCCTGAGGCCCAGCCGCTGCAACACCCGCTCCGCCGCCGGGTTGAGCAGCAGCACGCGCCCTTCGGCATCAAAGACCACCACTGCCGCCGACGTGTGTTCGAGCACGGCGCGAAGCTGGCGGCGGTCCTGCGCCACCTGCTCGTGAAGCTGCGCTTTGGCAATCGCCATGGCCGCCTGGGGCGCAAGCGCCAGCAGCACGTCCAGCGCCATGTCCATTTCTGCCGTGGGGCGCGCCTGGGCCACGACCTGCAGCACGCCCAGCACCTCGCCGTGATAGCTCAGCGGCACGCCGTATAGCACATGGTTCGGCGGCATCGACCCACGCAGCACCGGGTTGGCGTGTTCCCACTCGTCATAATTGGCGACAATGCTCGGCTCGCCCGTCTGAGCCACCCGGCCCGCCTGCCCTAGCCCCGGCGGGACCCGCTCGCCCACCTTGAGCGGGGCCGCGCCATCCACTGCGCGCACCACCAGACAACCATCCGGCTCGCGCAGCAGCAGAGTCGCTGCGCCACCGTTCACCAGGCGCAGCGCCTCGCGCACGATGTTTTCCAGCACCGGTTGGAGTTCAAGCCGGTCTGCGATCAGCCGCGCCACCTGGCCAACCGCCTGCTGACGCTCTTCGGCCTGCCGCGCCCGCACGAATAAGCGGATGTTGCGCACCGTCGCTGCCACCTGCGCGACAAACAATCGCCCTAGCTGCAAATGCGACCCGGTGAACCGTCCGGGCTGCTTTGAATAGAACGCTACAAACCCGATCACCTGCTGATCGATCAGCAGCGGCAGCCGCATATACGATTGCGCGCCAAGCGCTCTAGCCTCGCGCACACGGATCGAGTCGGTATCCGCCGTGTCGGGCGTTTCGCGCATCAGCACCTCGTCGCCCAGGTACGTCACACGAAGATCAAACGGCAGCGCATACAGTTGCTCACGACACACCGCCAGGTATTCGGGGGGCGTGTTGCCCAGCAAAGTATCCGACAGATCGACCAGTTTATCGTCGGCCAGCAGCACCACCATGTCATCCACATCAATGGCCACCTGGGCGACCTGCCGCATCTCGTGAAGAATGTCGTGCTCTTCCGCCGCGCGTGAGATGGTGAAGGTGGTCTGGACCAGTCCTTCCAGGTGGCGCAGTCGCTCTTGCAGCGCTGCCAGGGTTTGGTCTGAGGACTGCTCGCCCAAAGCGGTAGAGGCTGACACCTCTGCCATGCGGCGGGTAGACCGCAGCGTGAGCAGGTGCAGCCCGGCGATCAATTCGGATGGAGCGGCATGGCGGCTGATGCACAAATCGAACTGGCGACACATGGCGGTAGTAATCGGGGCATGCGGCGGCGCATCGACCAGCGCCAGGAGGACCGCCCCCGGAGCCAGGCGGCGAACCTCCGTAACCAGACCGCCCACATCGCCGGTGAAGGTCGTGGTATCGAGCACCACGCAGGAAGCAAGCTGCGCGCGCAGCACATCTAGCAGCGCGCGCTCATCATGCACATGAAACACGGTCGCCCGCGACCAGGCGACCTCTAGCAGAGGGCTGCTCTCCCCCATCCAGACTATGACGCAAACGCCTTCACCCGGTCCCGGCGGGCGCGATGTTGGCTGTTGGTCGGTTCCCATGCACACCCCTGTAGTGATACGCCCATGAATCCCGCTTCGCCCTGGTTTTGCGCATGGCGCGCCTGGTTTCCGCAGTCACCCAGCTTATGCGCACCCCAACCAAAGACTTGCCATATTATACTACTAATCTACCTTCATCTCAGCAGGTGCCAACCCATCCTAACGAAATTCTATCCTGCGGCACATCTCAGAGCGTGTATGTAAGGCCCTCCCCAGGGCAAACGCATCAAAATTCGGACATCGCCGGAGGCGTCCCCTGCAGGGACGCTGGAGCCGCCCGGCAAAGAAAAATCAAAGAATGCTGAAAGCGCCCTTTCTAGCACCATCGATGGTGCTTTGCTTTCTCTGAGCCTGCGCCCTTCAGAGCCAGGCGAGGCCCGCCAACCGAAACAATCCTTTGGGTGCGTTGACCCTGCCCCTTACCTCCGCGAGCACCATTTGGCCGCCGTTCGCGTTATAATCTTCATAGTGTGAAATAGTGTGAACGTGTGAACGCGATCGTTCAAGGAGACACTGTCGATTATGGATGTCTATCGCCCTTCTGCGCACATCGGTGTCATCGGCACGCGCATTTCCATGCGCGAAGTGATGAAGCAGGTGTATCTGTGGATGACCGTCGGCCTGCTGCTCACCGCCGGAATTGCCGCTTTCTTCGCTGTCACGGGCCTGACTCTGGCGCTGGGGCCGCTGCTGTTGGTCGCCGTCGTCGCCGAGCTTGGCCTGGTGCTCTGGCTCGCCGCGCGCATCACCCGAATGAGCGCTCAGCGCGCAACCCGTATCTTCCTGGCCTATGCCGCGCTCAACGGTGTCACCCTTTCGGCCATCTTCTACTGGGCCAACATGGTGGACATCTGGCTGGCACTGATCGCGACCGGCAGCATGTTCGGCGCGATGACCATCATCGGCTATACCACCCAGGTTGATCTTTCGCGCTTCCGGGGACTGTTGTTCATGGCGCTGATCGGGCTGATCGTCGCCAGCATCGTGAACCTGTTCCTCGCCAGCAGCGCGCTCTACTGGCTGGTCACCTATGCCGGCGTGCTGATCTTCACCGGCCTGACCGCCTACGACACCCAGTGGATCAAGCAGAACGCCCAGCAGCTCGAAATGCAGGGCATCAGCAGCGAAGCCGCCGCCGTGCGCCAGGTCGCCATCATCGGCGCGCTGCACCTCTACCTGGATTTCGTGAACCTGTTCCTGTATATCCTGCGCATCGTCAGCGACCGCTAGAAGTCGCCCGTGAGCCTGGCAGCGCTGGTGAGCGCGCAGGCTCCATAAACCGCAACCTTTTTGGGGAGTGAAGCCGCGATTCCACCTGGTGGCAAGGGTTTCCCGGCTTCACTCCCGTACAATTTCGTTCGCCTCCCCTCTGCGCGCGGCAGTTCTCCCGCGTCTGGTTTCCGCAGCTTGCCCTTGCCTCAATTTCAGCTAAACTGATTTCATCGAAAGGACACACTTGGATCAAATATTTAAGCGTTGCTCACGAGCGATCATTAAGGAGCAATCGTCATGGGCGAGATTACCATCATCGATAACGAATATGTCACGATGAAGTACCTGGAAGACAAGAAGGCGCTCTACCACGTCGTGCACAAGCCGATCGGCGGCCAGCCCTTGCGCGATATGCTGATGACCGGCCTGGAAGCGATCCAGCGGTACGGCGTGAAAAAGTGGCTCTCGGATGATCGCCTGAACGGGCCGATGTCCGAAGAAGACCGCGCCTGGGGCGAGGCCAACGTCAACAGCCGCGCGGCAGAGGTGGGCTGGAAGTACTGGGCGCTGGTGGTGCCCCAGCAGATCGTAGCGGCGGGCAGCATGGTCCCGATCATCGAGGCCAACTTCGAGAAGGGAATGCGGATGATGGTGTTCAGCACCCCGGAAGAAGGGTTCGCGTGGCTGGATCAGTTTGAGGATTGACCGGGTGGCGCGTTTCAAACTTTTCGGTCTATCGAACTCGATCTATCGAACATAGAAGAGCGAAAGAGTATCCCATATGGCCGATGTGATCCTGATTGACAACGAATATGTCACCATGAAGTACCTGGAAGACAAAAAGACCATCTATCATGTCGTCCATAAGCCGATAGCCGGACAGCCCTTGCGCGATATGCTGCTCACCGGCATTGAAGCGCTGGAGAAATACGGCGTGCACAAATGGCTCTCTGATGATCGCAAAAATGGCCCCATGCCCGACGACGATCGCGCCTGGGCCGAAGTGAACATCGACGGCCACGCGGGGAGAGTGGGCTGGAAGTATTGGGCGCTGGTCGTCCCGCAGCAAATCATCGCCGCCGGCAGCATGGCCCCGGTTATCGAGTTCAATTTTCAGAGAGGGATGCGGATGATGGTCTTCAGCGACCCGGACGAAGCGCAAGAGTGGCTCGACCAGTTTGAGGATTGACCCGGCGAGTGCTGCAAGCGGCTCACCGCAGAATCGCCCCGCACACGGGCGCAATATGCGCCTTCCCATTCCCAAACCAAATAGTAGTGGATTTATTTCGCCAAAATTAGCTAGATAAATACATAATTAATTTTTCTATTCTTACCGCCAACTCATTTTCCAATCTCTTTAGATAATCATTTACTGAAGCCCCATAAAACATATTATAAATCCCGAAAACCAGGACACATACCACCAGAATCATGGTAACTATGCCCAGCAAGTTGAATTTGATATGGATGAAGGACCACGGCGACATCACAATTGTACTCACAGCCAACACAAATAGCGCAAAAACCCGCAAGAGTTTCACTATCCAGCTTGCAACTTGAAAAGCCCGACTCTTCACATTTTCTATCCTCTTGCGTTCTTTTTCTTCTTCCTCTTCCACCTTCTGCTGAAGTTCCTGAACTTTGCGCCGCTCATCGGCCAGAATAAGGTCTTGTGCATACTCAAGGGCCTCCCTAACGGTCAAGTCTGTTACGGGGTCCTGTCCACCACGGGTTGCCCACATTAAGCCGTTTCGCGCCTCAGCAGAATACCTAAGCAGGTAATAATCTTCCGTGGTGATTCTTCCGGTCTCACTCAAATGCTTGATTTCAAGATAAAACTGTCTCAGGATATTTTCTGGTGGGTTCATCGCTGCATACAAATCGGCAATAATGCGCTTTCGAGGTAAATCAGGAGCGCGCAATGGTTGCTTCAACCAGAGCATATTGGTTAAGGCATAATCGGTTACTACTGGCGCTATGGTTTCTCGAGATGACTGATTGCTGAAAAAGTCCCGAGCAGTATTTGCCAACCCAGAATTAGTACTCACAAACACAGCGACGCAGCGCTCGATCGAAGTTGTTTGATACCCCTTGCGCAAACGCATGATTGCAGAGATCGAGTCAACGTCTCGCTCAACGGCAAGCCCATCTGGGTCTCGATAACTGATCTCTCTTGTTAGGCGACTTTTCAGTTCACTTTCATCGATTACATACGCATGTGATGTGTAATCAGGTTTGTTTTCCACCTTTACCCGGAGGCGTTCGAGATCACTCTCAAGTTTCAGGATAAAAAGCTCAATATCAGATGCTTTGTATTGCCTTTGATCAAAATACTCCATACTGGGACCATATGCAGCCTGTAATTGACCACTACTGATTCGCTGTTTGCATGCCGATAGAATGCCTTGTATTTCCTCATATGTGTGGCGAAAGCACTTCATTTCAGCTTCTGCAGCATCGAGCAAATTCAGCAATTCCGTGCAAGGAGCTTGACGCGCCGGTCCAGCGTATCCTAATGCATATATCAAAAATGATGTATCAAAAAAGACACTGGTGTTTCGAAAATGCATGTTTACTTCATTAGGATTGGGCAAAAAAACGGCGTTGGCTAGCATGTTGCCAACGACGATTTGTTCCCAATGTTCAAACTCTGCGGGATGATCCGTTTGCAAATACTGTACAAATGCTCCCACATAGAATCGGTTAGAGCCTCTTGACAGATTTTCCACATCTGGAATAACAGTGGTTGATGAAGAACCAACCACCAACGCTAACTCGTGTTCCTTTAGGTATTCCTGAAAAGCAGTCTCCGCTGTATCATTATCAAAATCAACAGAAAACTTCCGGCGGCAGAAATCAATGAAACGACTCACTAGGCTTTCATAAAACCCAACTACCTGACTTTGAATCTGCGCAAAACCAGACTCGTTTTGACAGATTTTCGATTGGTTTCGATAATAGAGATTATTCTCTTGCCTTAGATACCCTTTCTGTTTTA
>DAOUFU010000341.1:0-1549 GCA_034429275.1 Anaerolineae bacterium
GCGATCTGGCCTCACCCCGCACGGCCAGGAACGGGCCGCGCCGCCCCTCTCCAAAACTTTTTTTGGAGAGGGGCAAAACCGAGCCGAACCCGCAGGGAGCGGCGAGGTTTGGGGTGAGGCCGGTGTTTGCCGGGAAAACTCGCTGTCAGGTTTTGCATGCATCCAGGACTCACGCCCTACTTGCATTTTGACCTGGAATAGACTACCCTGCCTGTATAGTAAACGGGGCCGGTAGAGCACATGGTTACGAATCGTCACGTTCCCTACGGTCATTGAGAGGCACGCGCTATGCCCGATCTGGAAGACCTCGCTGCCAACCTGATGGATGACATCGACCCGCGCCTGCTGGAGCTGATCCAGACTCGCATCAACTCGTTTGTGAAGTGGGACCTCGTGCGGTTCTTTCACGACAACCCCCACACGACCGATACCGCCGACAGCATCGCGCGCTATACGGGGCGCGATGTGCGTACGGTGGAGCCGGAGTTGATCGCGCTGGCCCGCGATGGCGTGCTGGAGATGGAAGACCTGGTGGACCTGCGCGTGTTCACCCTGGTTGATGACCCGGAGATGCGCGATCTGATTCACAGCTTCATCACCGCCTGCGATGACCGGCAGTTCCGAGTCAAGGCCATCTATCACGTGATTCGTAACCTGCGCTAGAGGGATGCATCTATGTCGCTCACCAGAGTTCCGACCGGCATCGCCGGGCTTGACCAGATGCTTCACGGCGGGCTGCTGCCGCAATCGGCCAACCTGCTCGAAGGTGCGCCGGGCACGGGAAAATCTACCATCGGGATGCAGTTCATCCAGCATGGCATCGTGGCACAGGGCGAGCCGGGCCTGATCCTGACGTTCGAGGAATTTCCGCAGCAGTATTACCGCGACGCGGCCAACTTCGGCTGGGACTTTCAGGCGCACGAGGCGGCGGACAAGCTGCGCGTCATCATGTCCAGCCCGGATGTCTCGCGGCGCGACCTCCAGCAGATCAACGGGCGGCTCGAAACGCTGGTCGCCCAACTGGGGATCAAGCGCGTGCTGGTAGACAGCCTCAGCCATTTTGAGTATCTCACCTCCGACCCGGTGGAGCTTCGCCAGATCATCTACGAATTCACCAACGGGCTGAAGCGGCTGGGCCTGACTGCCATCCTCACGCGCGAGAATCCGGCGCTGCTGGGCGAGACCTCCGACGGCGAAGAGGACCTGGCCTTCGTGGTCGATTCCTATATCATGCTGCGTTTTGTCGAAATTCAAGGGGCGGTGCACAAGGCGCTGCTGGTGCTCAAGCTGCGCGGCAGCGACCACGAAAAGGACATCCGGCAGTTCGCCATCACACCGCAGGGAGTCGAGGTGCGGACGCGTTTCGAGGGCACGCAGGGCATTATGAGCGGCGCACCGGTCATGACGCACGCCGAAGCCTTCGCCGCCGCCTTTTTGCCACCGCACCAGAAATAACGGCGCTGCCAGGAAACCGGCGCGCATTGGAGCAGCTGCCATCATCCGATCTGCGAGGCGTATAGGCCATGAGCGACATCAGCCTGCACCAGGT
>DAOUFU010000342.1:0-13293 GCA_034429275.1 Anaerolineae bacterium
TACCACTACGACACCGCGCTGGTCCTGGCCACGCCGATGGGGGTAGACGATGGCTACAGCGTGGGCGCGGTCGATGTCTACCGCAACCACCAGCGCGAGGCCTGGGCGGCGCGCTACCTGCCGCTGGGCGAATTTGACACGCTCGATGAGGCGCTGGGCGGCGAATTGATGGTGATGCGGATGCGCAGCGAGGAACGACAGGCGCTGTCTCCCGCGCAATTCCGCGACGAGCCGGCCATCTACGAGCGCATCGCGCGCGCCGAGGCCGACGCCGCGCTGACCGACCTGCTGGAGCAGCACGACGGGCGCCTGCCGCCCGACTACGACGGGGACCACGAGCCGCAGTGGGAGCCGCTGAGCACCAAGGAGTGGGAAGCCTACCGCGACTTTGTGCAGATGATCCGGGACGCGGACCCGGAGATCGCGCCTGCCTGCGGCACGCTGCCCACCGCCACCCCCATTTTTGCGTCGGATACCCTGGTGGCGGCCAGCGCCCAGCCGCCCCTGCCCTACCGGACGCCGGAGGACTTCGTGCCGAAGGTCGTCGCGCTGCCGACCGATCTGGCTCCCACCTGGCGGCTGGACATCGTGCCCGCGCGTGACCCTGAGGGCACGTCGTTGGGGTATTCCGCCGTGTGCGTAGTGGAATTCGGCGATCTGGCCGAGACGCTCTCGCCCGACTCACCGGAGCGCGGCCAGTGGCTCGAAGTCGCGCAGTTTGCGACAGAAGAACGGGCGCAGCAGTTCCGCGAGGATTTTATGTCGGTGGCGGACAGGGAACACCTCACCGGGCCTGTGTTTGCCAAAGCGGTCGCCGAGGAGACCGGGCTGGGCGGCGGGTGGCAAACGATGGACAAGGAGTCGCTGGAGAAGCTCAAGGCGGGGGAATGGGCGGTTGAGCATCCGGCGGAGCAATGGCAGCCCCGGCTGAACGAGGCATCCAGTCCGGCACTCGAAGCCGCATACCACGATATCGACCTGTAAAAGGTGCGCCGCCTGAGCGTTCGTCACCTACCAGCACAGGCAGCGCTATTCTATGTTTGTCCTTTGCATCGGGCGGGAACATCCGGCTCTCTTACGCCGCCCGCCTATCTGTAAAAGGCGTTGTTGAATGAATGCTCCTGAGACAGGCTGGGAGCATGGTCAAGAACCAACGAGACGCAAAAGGAACTGAACAGGCTGACAAAAGCCCACGCAAGACGGGTTATCGTGTGAGCAATTGGGCCGCGTACAACGACAGCCTAGTCCAGCGTAGTTCGGCGACGGTCTGGATCAGGTCGCTGCTCTCAATCGCATGACACAACTTGGCACGCCTGACGGTTACAAAGTAGCTGCTTTCAGCCTGGTCGAGGACCAATATGCCTATCAACCCCATTCACTCAACAAAGCCGCTGTCAACACGGCCATGGTCTCCGTCGAGTGCCTCAGCGAACTTTTTTCCACACCGCCAGCAGAGTGTCTAGAAAATCCGCTACCGGTCCCCGCTTAAGGAGTGGGTGATAGGTCTGGTTGCTATAGTCGCGCAGACAGTGATAGCAGCTTGTCTCTGGGCCGCAATCCTGGCAGTGTACCGTACGGTTTGCTTCGTGCAGCACCAGGTAGAAGTTGTCCCGTATCTGCTGAACGTGCCCTGCTCCACCTGGTACATCATCATAGAGAACTACGCTCTGTCCCCATCCCCCGTCTTCTAAGCGAGGATAGAGTACTCCATCAATGTCACGGCGCTCGATTTGTAGGGCATGGCTCGCGCCCTGAATAAGCGCGTACATCAGGGACAGCCAGAAAGAGAAGTCGTCGGGGGGCGGTACCTTCAGAGAAGATGACCCCATGAATCGCAGGTGCAGGGTGTCCGTCCTTTGGATGTGGCCGAGGGAAACACGCCCCGGGCGTACATCCGTTACGTTTTCTGCCAGTCCACCAACCAAAGCAATTTCAAACCCGCGACCAAAAACGCCCTCGTTGACATACAACAGTTCTCCATCCCGCTCATACGCATAATAGACATGAGGGCCAAGTACTTCCTCTCTAAGCGCACGCCCCGGAATCAGGGCAGAACGCATAAGATTCGGCTCGACGCGCACATACTGTTTGGCGGGTTGACCACTTTTCTTAGGATCCGCGCGGAAACCGTCTGGAATTACGAATCTTGACACCTCACGTCGGCGTTTCGAGGGGGTGGAATGGCACACCGGGCATTCAGTGGTCTGATCGGTCAGAGGGATACCAGCCTCTGGACTGATCTGCAGGTAATTGCATATTTCGCAGATACGATACTCGCGATCGCGCACCGTGTCGCGGAAGAAGACCACGCTCCCGCTACGCCAGATACGCTTGTCTGCCACAACTTCAGACCCCGGAGCATATTCGCGAATCGCGTCGCTCAAGTCACGCTGCAGGCGCAAGTGCTCGGTACGGCTTTCATATGGCAGCATCAACTCCACCGTATGTAATGGGAAAGAGTAGCTGGGTAACACGCCCCGATTACTCAAGTAGTCGATCAGCTCTTCTTTTCGCAGACGATCCAACAGCTTTTCGTAGCGCTCCTCACGATTGCGAGCTTCCTTACGCGCCCTTCGATCCAGTTGTGCGCTCTCGATTTGCTGCAGGTAGTAATCTGCTGCAACTCGGTAGTGTCCAGTGTAGGCTTCCTCCAGGGCTGTCCGGTAAGCTTCAATCCAGCCTTCAATCACCACCGCGTCGTTTACGCCAAGCGCTTCGCCAAATACAGCCAATTGGGTGCAGATTTCGTCATGATCCCAATCGAGCCACCTGGTCAGTGCCTGGAAGTGAGCATTACCCTTCATTACGTCGCTATCAAAGAACGCTCCAACACTATCCAGGTTCTGGAAACCTTCCTTCATACGATGGCGCAGGAACAGGCTGAGCAGGATCGCATTAACATGTCTCTGTCGAATAATGGGATTGTTCAGAGCGAGATACGGGACCCGCACCCTCCCCCGGATGATCTCATCTGGCGCTCTGAAATATACTTGGTCGTGAGGACGATCTCCTGCCCAGGTCAGGATGAAAGCAGTCCCACTGGTACGTCGCCCTGCTCGCCCAGCGCGCTGACGATAGTTGGCAACAGTGGGAGGCACGTTGTTCATCACCACTGCCTGCAAATCGCCCAGATCAATGCCCATTTCGAAGGTGGTGGAGCAGCTTAGAACGTTGATATCCCCGTCGCGGAACTTGTCTTGGTACTCTCGCCCCTTTTCTGAGTCGAGTTGTGCAGTGTGCTCTTCAATCCGCATCGGCACGAGCGGACGATCGAATGTCCAGAAGAAGAAATTGTCACGTAACGCGGTTGGCTCAGCGACAACACGCAGTGTGCCGCCACAGTTAGGCTGCGGACAGGGCAGCGAATCGCCACGGTAGTGCAAACGCTGGCATCGTTCACAGCGATACCAGATGCAATCGGTGCGGAAGAACAACCGGTCGTTGCGCAGTCGATAACCATCACTTGGTTTACCTTCCAGGAGATCATTCTCCTGAAGCCACTGCCAGAGAGTGTTCAGGGTAGCCCTAACCGTCTCATCGTCTGCCGGTAGCCGGTTGGCTTGCAGCACCAACTGCACATATTGACGACGGCGCTGCCGGGGCGTTGCCCCGATCCAGGGCTGCTCATGCAAGCCCGGTTTTCCTTCACGGATCAGGTGAGGACAGAACTTATTGCGCCCAAAGACCGGATCGTCGTATTGAACTCCTCTGGGCAGGACTATCAGCTTCTTGCTGCGCAGGTCATCCAGCAGGTACTCGACCAATGTCTGTGCCTGCTCAGCAGAAAGTCCAATCTCACGAGCGAGAGGCGTAAAGTCAGGCTCGCTTCCTGCCTCAAAGTAGGATATGCCTACCAATCCCAAGGCCTCGAGAGATTGGCGGTCTACACGCCGAGTGCTGAACTCAGCGATGATCTGCGTCTGGACCTTTTGCGTCAGCCGAGCTCTTTGGTCACGACTCAAGTACTTCTGAGTCTTCCGCCATTCTTCCGTATCGGGGTCGTTGTGAAAGATCTGATATTCCCAGGCCAGTTCAGTGCTGCGCTGGCTGACCGCTTCCAGATCAGGCCACCAGCCGTTCTCCTCACTCAGCTGGGTCACCGCCAATGGGATAATATGGCGATAGCTCTGTTGGTTGACCACATCCTGCATGAAAGCCGCGAAACGCGCTGCGCCCTGGCGACTGGCGTAAAAGGTCAGCAGTTTGCGTCCCTCACCAGGCTTTTGCCTGATTTCCGCCTTTGAGGCGGAGGGTAGTGCTCGATAAAGTTCATAGGCCAGGATGGATGGCGGGGTCAGGCCACTCACAGCGATCGCTGTCGCGATCTCGGTTTCGGGCACTGCTTGCGAGCGACAACGCGGACATTCGTTCATTTTGTTTACTGGCTCTGTTCTCTGGCCGCGTCTGTCGTTTCTCACCAGGTGAACTCCATACAATGTGAATGGCACACGGTTTTGGCAGGAACAGGGCCGACTGCTGCCACAACTAAGGCATATTTCTTTCGGCGGGAAAGCAAAAGCAGAGGGAAACGTTCTCCGCTCAGGAAGCTCTTCCTCTTCGGCTTCTTCCGTACTGGCAAGCGCACGGTTTTCAACGATGGATCTCCAGGTGAAGTAGTGCACCGGGGAATCGACGAACAGCTCCTTTGTCTCCGGTACAAAACGCCCAAGTTCATCTTCCTGGGTGCGGATATATACCTGCCCACACTCACGACACACATAGAGTGGGTAGACCAAGCAGCCACAAACATCGCATCGTTCCCGGCGCTCGCTAAACAACCGCGACCAACTGGCTCCTTCTGAGGAATCTCTGCCAGGGCAATGGGGATTGAGACATACCCAAATGCCCTGTGGAGAACGTGCGAACAGGTGATAGCGAGCAGGCAAGAGAGACGTTTTGTCCGGCGCGGGTCGCGCCATTGACCCCACCTCAATCAGGCGATAGAGAGCGTCCAGACGCTTCTCGCCGTCCAGGCTCCCAAAGACATACGCTGCGGCCTCCTCAACTGGAACGGGTTCGTCCATTCGCTCAAGCATCCACTGGCGCAGCCGCGTAAGATCAGCATTACTCTTGAGGGCGTCGTATAGAAACGCCGCGGCACTGCTGTACCGATCCCCTTGGCTGGCAACATGTGCCGGGATCAGACCAAGTGCGTGTAATTCCCGCGCCAGAGGCCCCAATTCGGCGTGGCTCTCATCTCGTAGGGTGTCCAACAATCCTGCCAACCGCTCGTCACAGTACGTCGAGGGCTCAACGACGTGTAGATAGGGTTGCGCCGGGACAAACTCATGCACGATCTCACCAAGTATGATGTCATCCTGAACGAATTCCTCTCCAAACAGATTTTGCGCGAAGGCGACAGAGTCTCCAGGGGCGTCGTCGGTAAGTGTGGCGCTGGTGGCAATGCAGCGCATCTCACCTCGTTTCTTCCCCAGACGCTGCTTAAGGCGGCGAAGCAACATCGCGACCTCAATGCCCTGTGCCCCGGCATAGGTATGAGCTTCGTCGAGTACGACGAAATGCCACCGCCCTGACTGAAACAACGGGGAGTCCTGGGGGCGCAGCAGCAGATATTCCAGCATGGCGTAGTTGGTGATCAGAATCTGCGGGAGTTTGCGCCCTGAGCGGATCTCTTCGCGGCTGATGACTTCGTTGGGCAATGGATCGCGCAATTGCTGCAACGCCTCTTTCTGGGTCGAGCGCAGTTCACTGGTGTAGCGACCGAAAGTGATTTCGGTGTCTTTAAGCACGCAACGCAGGCGATCCAACTGATCGTTGACCAGGGCGTTCATCGGATAGATCAACAGTGCGCGCACTCCTGGCGCAGGATCGCGGAGCAAATCGTCCAGAATAGGGATTAAGAAAGCTTCGGTCTTGCCGCTCCCCGTACCTGACGAAATCACGACCCCTCGTTTTTCGGCACATAGTCTGCGAATGGCGCGTTCCTGGTGCACATACAATGGCACATCCGGCGGAATCGGCTGTCCGTGCCTAAAGCACGGCAGATCCAACAAGGCCGGAGTAAGCACACCTTCGTCACATAGGTCGCGCAGCGAGCACCCGGTTCGGTAAGGAGGGGTCAATTCCAGGAACGGCCCATTGGTCAAGGCTTGGGGGTGGCTCAGGCGCTCTTTGAGTGCTGCTGCCAGCTCAGCTTCCTGGCCGTCACGGTTGACATCGAAGATGGTGAGCAGGTAGTGTACCAGAATGGATTGAATCTGTTGGGAAAGCTGAATCGGATTCATGCCTGTTTCCTAGCTCGGCATCGGTTACGACACTGCGTGCACACGGAATAGCTCGACCCAGGTGAGCGCCCACTCCAGCAATAAGGGACAAGCCTCAAGGGCCAGTGCAAGTATTGCCCGAAGATCACCCTCTCCTAAGCCAGAGCGGAGGAGAAGTTCTTGGTAGGTTCTGCGCGCAGACGCACGGGAACGCAGGAGTAGTGCCAACATGAGCATGTTGCGGTCGAGCAAAACGAGAGGACTGTTGAACGGGCGCTCCGCCTTGATGGCGTCCAGCAGGCGGTTAGTGGCGGCTAGCATTGGCTCAGTGTCAATCACGCGCCGCAATTCGTCCCAACGTTCAAAGCTTTCGCGCCACTCTCTATCGCTTACGAGTCTCTCTACAGACTCGCGATGTCCGGAACGGTAATTGCGCAGCCATTCGTCAACTGCAAGGCGGTAGGCTTCAACATCAAGGGGGCTGGAGGCTTCTTGTGATTGACTCCCTACGGCTGGATTCTGCAGTCTGTGCAGCAAGTAGTCTGAGTCCAGCGACTGACAGGGCGAGAAGACATAGCTCAAAGTCTCTTCTCTCATGACCTTAACGGAAACATGTAGGTCATAGCCGTAGACAATATCGCGAAACCTCTCTCTTTTATCATGATATCTTATGCGATGTCCGTGTGCATTGAGGATGCTGGGACTGAGTTTAAGATAGGTTCCTGACCGGCTGCCCACGATTCTCCCACAAACCGAACATTGATAAGCGGGCCATAGGTCATCCTCATCCAGGCTGGAGAAAGGTTCCAATACCTCATGCGTGGGAATCCTGATTTTCAACAGGGAGGAGAACAAAGCATTTCCCGCTCCGTCTCGTAGTTTCCAGGCGGCATAAGCGCGGATCGGGGTATCGCCCTCGAGGTCTAAGTCCACATACCCTTTGCCCGCACCGCCTTTATGAGAAGCCATTTCTGGATAGACTTTCAGCCGCACGCGGTGTTCGCGGGTAGTCAGGATCAGCGGATTGCCCACTACAGCCCACGCCGGCAGCAAACCATATGTCCCAACCCACTCATCCGGGCGATTGATCGCGGCCAGCCGTTGAACCAGGTTTGGCACTGCGATCACTTTTTCTGACAGTAACCGCTGAATATCTGGCCCAGGCCAGACAAGGACGCTTAGAGGGTCGTCAGGAGTGCCAACCTGAATTGGCACAGGACTTTCCACAACCCTTAAGCTGGATACAGCAGGATTAATATCGAGAGGCTCTCCGCTGCTCAGGATTTGAACGCAGTAATGGCCAGGGGGTAGCTCGATTTCAAAGGAGAGATGGGGTTCAAGCCTCTGGAAATCGCCAATAACCCAGGGGATTTCTATGGTTGCCTCTGGGTCGAGCAACTGCAGTCGGAAATCCCCTTCGCACACATGGCCTACCTGAGATTCGAGGACCAAAAGCTTGTGTTGAGCGTCAAAGGTGATGCGTTGAAGCGTGAAATCGGGTTTGCGTACATAGTCGAAGAGTTTCCACTCGCTGTCCCATGCTTTGACGTTAACAGTAACATAGGTGTGAGGACATTGCTCGATCATATCAATGAGTGGATCTTGGCTTAATTTACAATCAAACTGCCCTCTGGCGTTGAGCTGAAAGCCGCGTTCCTGACCATCGTTGGCGATTCGCCAGCTAACCTGCTGTCTCGGCTGACCTCGGATAGAGATGAAGGCTTCATTACGGTTTCGCGAGCGAAGTTTGCCATCGGCGCTCAGACCCTCGACCCAGGCATAGATGCGGGTAACAGGCCAGGCCAGGGGGATTGACTGTCCCTCTATCTCAAGACGCAGTGAGCAGTCAGAGTCCCTGAGATCGTGCCAAGTGATTGAAACGCCGCGCTCCTGGGGTTTGCAGACAGCGCGATGTCGCTCCACAGAAACTTGCTGTGCTAAAACCCCCTCAATATATGCCTGAGGAAGATTCGTTGGCGAGTAACGCTGGTTTTGGTCCGGTGGCACCAGGATGACCCCTGGGAGAAAGATGAACTGTAGTGGCTCATCCAGCAGCGCTTTCAAGTTGCGCCGCAAAATAATCGAATACAGACCGGGCTCGTGAGGGAAAAGATCATCCAACTCAATGACATATTGGCCGTCATCTGTTTTGGTCAGGCTGCCGTTTGCCTGCAATTCGTACAGAGTGTTTACAGAATGCGGCTGATTGGATCTTATGGCGAGGGTCACGCGCCGCAGACGTTCGGCCTCCATAGCTGGAATATGCAACCCAACAGGCAGCCCGGTAAAGACTGGCGGAATGCGTGAAGATAGCCCCGCTTCCAGATGTGGACCTTCCAGCCTGGGTTGCCCAATCTCATCCTGGTTTCTTTCAAGGCGCAAGATTTCGCGCCCGTTTTGCAGAACAGTCACAGGCAAGCGCAAACGATACACTCCCGCCTTAGTGTGAGCGCAGCACTGGCGCAGCACGTCCGGGACATAGCGCGTCTCAATCGGTGCCAGCACCTGTCCGTCTGCCCCTTGCAGTTCCATACCTTCGGCCATGCTGATCAGCCATTCTCCATCAACAATCCGCCTGTTGTCTTCAAGCAGGACTCCCATTTCACTTTGCTGTAGCCGGAAGAACAGTATCTCCCTCTGCGGCAGAGAAGGAACATCTGCCTGGTAGAGAATGTCAGGGGCCTTCTCATCCTCGTGTTCTTCCGATAACACCACTATCTGGCCATCAAGGGGCCCTCCTGCCAGGAAAACCTCGTCTACCAACCATCCCTTGTCGTGACTCGCGAACGGATTCAGCGGAAGAGCTACTTTGCTCCCGGACAGGTTCACCTCGGCCTTATCGGTCCACACGCACAAGTTGGGCGCGTGGCGTTTCGAATCAATGTATAGACTTCTCAGGCGAAGTTTCAGCTCAGCCTCCGGGAGCGACCAAATCCACGTCAGTCGGGGGCGCGGAGCCCGGGGTGTCTGTTCTTTCTCGACTTTCTCTTCCAGTGCCTTTTGGACTTCTGCCCACAAAACGCGCTGAATCGGGTTGATCATCAGGAGCGCAACATCTTCCCCTTCCTGGTACAGCTTCGCGGCTTCAACCAAATGTGCGATCAGCTCTGCTGCGGTTTCTGCCGTATCCTCTTCAAGGATGAAGCGCTGCAATGAAGGCGGCACCTGACTCAAGCTTGGATCGTCGCGTAAGAGATGCGGCAAGCTGCTTGCCTGGTAATCGCAAAGTTCGTCCAGATGGGCTGTCAGCCAGCGCGCAAAATCGTTTTGCAGGTAGAACGGAATCACAGCATGATAGAAAACAGGTTTGACCACACTTCCCTCACGACCAGGGATGAGGGGAAACTTGAACCCGTATTGTTGTTCCAAGTACTTGCGACAGTGTGCAAAATGCGACCGGCACCGATTCTGAAAGGATTGCGAGGCTTCGGGTAAATGCCACACCAGACGTGCGTAGGGGATCCAGAAGTCGCGAGTATCTTCTCTGGAGTAACGAGCGCAGAAGACCATTGAGGTGATAAACAGCGCGGGCCATATCCTGGGAATATGCACGTCGTTGCCATCGACAAAGGTGTCACGCATCAGCCTCGCAATCTGAGTAAAAGCCTGTTCGCTGATCGGCAATTCGCCGATCTGATCTACTTCCCAGAAAGCATCCATCAAGAGGGCATCAAGGCGTCGCGCTGTGAGATCCGTGCTGCTCAATTCACCCTGATCTGCCCTCTGTAGAAACTCGTCGAGCTCCTCGCGCGAGACGTGAGGATGCTGGGTGAGGTCGAACTGCGGTGTCGGAGCTGGTTTGACACGGCTCTCAGCAGAGGGGCGAAGAAGGGGGGATCCAGGGGCGGGAGAGAGCGTTGCATAGGCCTGTGCAGGTAGCGAAGGTGGAGAGTGTCCTTCTTTGTCTTCAGTCCCTGTCTGTTTGGTTTCATCGGGAGCGGGTAGTATCCTGAATTCCCCTTCATCAACAGGGGCTATCTCGGCTGATTCGCTTTCGGGGAGACTATGTTCCTCCGACGGCGGGGAGACCTCAACGCCCGCCTGGATGGGAGAAGCGGTATCAGGCGGACCTGTTTGTGACAGTTGTTCGTTTGCAATCGGTGTTCCGCTGAACGTAGGGGAAGAACTGTATCCGGGTGGCAAAACCGCGGATTCAGCTGCTGGTTGCCGCTCCTCTACTTCGGCAGCAAGATCGCTGCTCGGCATGATCTGTTCGAGGGACGGCGAGATGCGAGCGCTTGGAGCGAAGAAGTCATGCGTCGAAGGCAATTCTGTGAGCATATCGGTTGGCTGAAGCCTCTCCGACTCATCGCTATCTCGTCCCTTGTCCTCACTTCTCCCTGCCTGCAGAGAACTACGCTCGCCAGAATGTTGTTCTGTCGGGCCGGATGGTGCGCTGACTTTGTCCTCAGATTCCCAGGCTGGAGCAAAGTAGGAAGACTCAACTCTGGTGCGTCTCACCAGTGCCATCAGCTTTCTGGTCCAGTTGACGATCCGGTGGAGGCCTTTCCCTAAGGACATCCCGTCACTCTCCCGCAAAAACTAGAGGTGGCCAGATGGAGGCATTCTACTATCCACGCTAGATGACCACGTTGATATCTTTATTATACTTTTCTGATCAACACGCAAGGGCAAACCTCGTTGGCGAAACGTTTCAAGATGCGCGTTGACGATCTCGACAAGTCGCTTGCCCGCATACGCTCTGGTGGACACGCGAGGGCGATATCTCGAATTGCCGCACCAGGTCGGTTGCCCTCTTCCCTTGGGCGTATGGCGCTATGATCTCGGCATTGCGAGCATATTACGCTGGAGTGCCATTGTTTACGGGCGATGTTGGCAATGGGCGAGCGAGGTGGACGATCCGCAAGTCAAGGTCAAAATCACTTTGCCCGAGAAATGGACAACACACCTGATTATGGTGTTGGTTTTCGGTTAGCACAAAAGTATCGGCTATTAATCCGCGCTTTTAGGCTTTTGCTCGGCCTGACCACCAACCGGTGAATTACCCGGCGCGGTTCCCCCGTACTCAGCATCCCGCGCCGCTCGCCCCGGTCAATGCGCTGCACCTCCAACACCAGGAAGTTCTCCAGCTCAATCCGCCCGCCGGACGCCAGTTCGTCGCTCCACACGTCGATCAGCGCTTCCAGCACCCGCTGCACGTCGTGGTTGCGCAGGCGCGTGCGGCGGCCGATCTCGCTCACCATCTTGCTTTTGGTCAGGCTCATCTTACCTCTGCTGCGCAGCGGCAACCCGCGCCCGGTGCGCTTCCCTCATCCTGGCCAGCGGAATGAGCGGCGACGGGATACTTTCCATGCCCGCCACCCGCTCCATCAGGGCCCGGTCAGGTCCGGGTGTGGCGGCGGGGACGATCTCCGGCACCGCCACCGGCTTCAGGTCCAGAGAGATGCCCCGCTCCAGCAGCAGCGGTTCCATGTTCTTGGCGGTGGCGAATCGCTCGCGCCAGTCGCGGCGCTCATACAGGCGCGTCAGGCGCGCGGTCAGAATGACCTGGGTGGCGAAGTTCGGCTCGACATAGCGCGCGAAAATGGTGCAGTTGCCCGCCTGCGGGGTGATGACCTCATCCACCGTCAGCAGCGGGCGCTGCCGCAGGTGGCTGTTGGGGTCGTCTTTGTTGGCGTCCGCGGTGGCGATGCCCGACGCCTTCGAGTAGTATTCCGCCGTTTCCGCGTCACAGCCGCCAAACACAATCTGTGTGGCGAGGCCGGTGAGCAATGCCTGGGTGCCTTCTTGCCCGTAGATCAGGTGGAACTGCCCCTTGGTCTGCGCGCCAATCAGGATGCTGATACGCCGCTTGCGCACCAGGTTCACGTCGGCCACCAGGCTGTCCAGTTTGCCCAGGGTGGGGAACTCATCCAGCACCACGCCCACCGGCACCGGCAACGGCCCGCCGTTCAACTCGCCGATGGTATCGAGGTCGAGCATCAGCTTGCGCAGCGTCGCGCCCAGATACGAGGCATAGACCGCCCGCATCCGCCCCGGACAGGTCAGCACCACGACCGTTGGCTGCGAGACAATCAGCTCCGCGCCGAAGTCGGACGCACTGGTATTGGCGCGCACGTCCGCCGACGCCCAGCCGGTCAACGCGGTGGCCAGCGTGGCGACCACATTGGCCGCGACTTTGCCATCCGACTTCGCGCTGGCGATGAACGCGTTCGCCAGCAGGGAGGCGTCGTCTTTGCCCGAAGCGAGGGTATCCGCCAGCGTTTTGATGTCGTTGAGCGCGTTGTAGATGTCACCCAGCGTATCGAAACGAATCAGACACGCGGCCAGCAGCGCGGCGGCGCTGTCGCTCCAGAAGCGGTTGTCGCCGTGCGCGCCGGGAACGAGCACATCGGCAATCGCGCGGGCGTCGGAGACGCTGGTGATGTCCGCCGCCAGGTTGTAACGCGGCCCGGCACTGCTGGTGGGATCATGCACCGCCACCAGGTGCCCGGTCACCCCCGCGAAACGGATGACGTGGTCCCGGAGTTCGCCCTGCGGGTCGGCCACGACCAGGCTGTGCCCGGCCAGCATCCGGTCGCCGATGACCGGCAGAATCACGCCTTGCGTCTTGCCGGACCCCGCGCCGCCCAGCGTCAGGATGCCGCGCGCCGCGTCTTCGCCGCTCAGGTGAAAGGTGCCTGCGCCGTAATCCAGGCGTTGCCTGTTCTCGCCCCAGAACGCGCCCAGAAAGCTCACCCCTTCCGGGTCGTGGCGGCGGTAGCGGCGATATTCGCGCATGGTGCAGAAATGGGATGAGCCGAGCGATCCCCGCCGCACTGCCGGGCGGCGCAGCCGATCCACCCGCTCGCGCAGCCACCCACCCTGCCGATGCCCCTCATGCACACCGACATTCGCAACTCACACCGCCATACACCCCAGCAGCCCGGCCATGAACAACCGCATCCGGTTGACGGTGGGCGGTCCGCCCGCCACTGCCGCGATGAAGCCGTTGCTGTCTGCCTGGAACAGGGGCACACGACGGATGGCGAAATCGCCTATAAGGGTAAGGTACAGCGCCAGGATGCCCGGCGAGACGATCCCGTGCGCCAGCAGGCGCAAGATGAGA
>DAOUFU010000343.1:0-29632 GCA_034429275.1 Anaerolineae bacterium
GCCCAGGCTGCGGGCTTGCCGCAGAAGATAATCGATCATGCGCCGGGCAATTCCTTGGCGACGATAGGTGGGGATCACTCCCATGCCACCGATCCAGCCTCGCGGAGGGCGGATGCCGAGCAAGCCTGTGCCTACGATGCGATCTCCATCCAGGGCGGCGACCGACCACTCCAGTGATAGATCGTCGCGCTCCATCAGTGCAGCAAAGGCTGTCGTCGTCATGGAAATGGGTGTGAAATAGTCGCTGTATGCCAGGTTGAACGCATCGGTAAACCGGGCAAAATCAACCGTAGAGACCGGATGTAAGGTGATGGACGACACGGAGGCACTATCCTTCTAAGCCCTGAGTCATGATGTGTGGAGCCCATTGTCGCATTGCGGTTGCGCGGTTGCAAGGGGCGATCTGATCGGCACAGTCGACCGGATCGATGGGGCAGTTTGCGGATTGCCCCGGACAGGGTATAGTGACGGTGGATTTTCGACGAAGTGAGGACAAGATCGGATGCGAGCGCAACGGTTGACCCGCAGCCTGACTAATCGCACATTAGGGGGAGTGTGTGGTGGGTTGGGTTATTACGTTGGCGTGAATCCCTGGTGGGTGCGCATTGGGTTCATGGTGGTTGGCATTTTTACCGCTGGGACCGGCGCACTGCTGTACCTGGCCTTTTGGTACCTTCTGCCGCCTCAAACCCTGAACGACATCCCCGCAGATCCGTCGGCCTGGGAACACCCCCGTATTCACCCTGAGACGGTCATTGTGGTAGGTGGAGCGGTGATCCTCATGGGATTGATCGTATTGGCCCGAAACCTGGGTGTGTTGAGCGGCGAAAACGGCGATGCATTCCTGCCCGTTGTGGTGATTGTCTTCGGATTAGTGTTGGTAATCAAACGCCTGTGGAGGGCAGCATGACGATGACACGCCGCAGCGTGATGTGGCCCTTGATCATTGTGGCGCTAGGATGTGTATGGTTGTTGATGGTTGCCGGAGCGTTTCCGGTGGCCGTCGAAGATGTGCTCAAGCGTGCCTGGCCTGCGCTGCTGATCCTGTTTGGGCTGGATGTGCTGGCCGGGCAGCGGCGAGTGCGCTTTGCCGGACGCGCGATTCCGCTCAGCGTTCTTGCAGTGGTGGGGATGATTGCTGCACTGGTTGGGGTCGTATGGTTGGCCTATCGGCATCAGGCTGATGTGCTGCGCAGTGACACGCAGGTCACCCTGGACGAGACCCTGCCAGAGGAAATTGAGCGGGTGGTTATTGGGCTGGACCTGAAGCGCACGGGTATCAGCATCGCGACGGCAGATGATGAGCGGCAGCTGGCAGTTCGATTTTCCGGCAGCGAGGAAAGCCAGGTTGATATGGACCTGGAAGTTGATGGCACGATTGCCCGGCTGACTGTCACGGAAGCGTATCGACACTCGATTCCACGCCTTGCCGATTACGGGCGTGGTACGATTTCGGTGGTGATTCCTAGAGGGATTACGATTGAGCAATTGAATATAGCTCTACAACAGGGCGATATGGTGCTCGAACTGCGGCACAGCCTGGGTCAGAGTCTGGCCGGTGAGACTCGGCAAGGAGATGTCATCCTGTCTGTGCCGGATCAGGTAGCCCTGGTGGGAAATCTCCGCGTGGGTGGTGGCGACCTGACCGTTAATGTCGCGTTACCTTTGGCGCTGTCGATCAGTAGAGGCAGCGGAAGTGGCATTCCACGGTACTCGTATGATCCGGATCGCTACTTTTTGCTCGCAGATGGTGATCTGAAGCGGCAGAACAGCACAGAGTATAATGTCGCCCTGACGGTATGGATGGATTCCAGGGCTACTCTGACTGTCGCGGATGTTGAATAGACACAGTATAGAGGCAACAGTCATGGCCTGGAGGCTCCATTTTGCAGATCGTGTAGTACACGCGATTCATCTGCTGCCCGGCGATCCCGGATTGGTGGCCATCTTTTCTGGGCCTCAGACGGTGCACTTTTTCGACAAGCTGACGGGAGCAGCCCATGGGGCGATGCAGTACACGCCCCTCAGCGTCTCTGATGAACCGGGCAGCCCTGCCTGGCGTGAGTTTATCGCCCATCTACGTGCCCCAGGAGGGGTCGTTTTCCCCGATATCGATGCCGGTATTGGCATCGTACACTCGTCGCACGATGGGCATGTTCACCTGGTTCACCTCCGTAATGGTCGCCTTATGCTCGATATTGAAGGTCGGGTTGCACCGCTAGGTCACCCTGAGGATGGCGCTACCTTCGTCGCGGCGGCGCTCGACCGGGAACTGGGTACGGTTGCTGCGCTCGATGATCGCAGTTCGCTGCACTTTTTCCAGCAGTACATCTCGATGGGGCAATATGCTCTCAGCCATGACTCGGAAGGCGAACCGCGGTTAGTTCTGCTCCCAGATGCTGCCGATCGCGTTTGGGTGATTGAAGCTCGACACGTACAAGTCATCGATCTCGCAGGCCGCCCTCTGGCCCGCGCCGCTGCCCCGGAATCCTCCGGCCAGGCTGCCTGCTCGCCCGATGGGCAGTTTCTAGTGTTGGTCGAAGCTGGCCTTGAGCGTATCACGGTTTTTGATGACGATCTTGTGCCCTTGCGGCGGGCTAACATGTTGGATTTGCTGGAGAATGCTATGCCGGTGCAACTGCTTGAGCAGGCGGGCTGGGTGGCTGACAGCGATGTGTTGATAGCCACCGATGAACAGGGGTTTGTGGCGTTTAGTTGGGGTGGCTGGTTGTGTGTGACCACGCTGGATGAGTTTGCGCCGCTGCCTCGCCCCCGTCTTTTGCTCTAACCGAATCTTAAGAGTTGCGGTGGTTGACAATAGGAAGGGTCATCTCGTATACTGCACTTAAACTGGTTTTAACGCTGCAGGCATTGTCCTTAAGAGAGAATGTGTTGGGTCATCGTGTAGATGTAAGCGCCTGAGCGGAAGGACCTGAGGTTCTGTTGGACGTCATCGTTAATACATCTCAAACCGCACTGAAGCACGCTGGATTCCAGGGTGCTTTTTGTCATTTTGCGAGCACTTGACCATCTGAACACGTTTTTGGGGAGGTCCACATGGACTACGGGATGATCGGCAAAATTGAAAAAGCCAAGCGTTATGCGGAACAGCGGGACCGGATCAAGTTTTCGGCGTTCACGGTGACCTTGGAAGGTGAGAATAACCCGCATACTGTTCATTATTCAAATGGTGAATGGTCTTGTGATTGCAGCTTCTTTGGTTCGCGCGGGGTGTGCAGTCATACGATGGCGATGGAACGTGTGTTAAACGGGATGCTGCCGTCGTCGGCGAAGCCGGACTAACGAGTGCTTTCTGACAATTTCATACGTGAACAGGAGCGGCACGCAGGACACCCTGCCAGATGCCGCTTTCATTTTTGAGATGGCAGTAGGGAATTGGCGGGTAGAAGGTGTAGAATGCTCTAGTGCGATTGAGCTGGCGTGTATCCCCTGGTGGGCTGCGGTATAATGCGCACCCTGGATATGGCGTGGGAAAGGTCGGTGTCTTGAAGACACAAAGGATGCGCCACTGGCGGCAGTGGGGAACGGTTGGCCTGGGGTTGGCGATCAGCGCTGGGTTTCTTTATGTTGGGCTGCGCGGTCTGCATTTGCGCGAGGTATGGGAAGATATGCGCAGCGCACGGGTTGGGTGGTTAATCCCAGGTGTGGCAGTGTATTTTTTGGCGGTATGGGGGCGCACCTGGCGCTGGCACTATTTGCTGCGGTCGATCAAGCCGATCTCGCTACCCCGATTGTTTCCGGTGGTTGTGATAGGTTACATGGGGAACAACGTCTATCCCTTTCGGGCGGGCGAGGTGATCCGTGCCTACGTTCTCAAGCGTAACGATGGAGTGAGTATTTCGGCCAGCCTGGCCACGATAGTGATTGAGCGCATTTTTGATGGGCTGGTGATGCTGATCTTCGTATTCGTGGCCCTGCCGTTTGCGGACTTCCAGGCGGAATGGCTGCGTGATGTCGTGTTCTTTTCGACCTTGCTTTTCTGGGGCGCTTTTCTGGTGTTTCTGGTCATGGCGCTTAATCCGTACCGGACCCGATGGCTGTACACCTGGTTGTTTGAGCGCTTCCTTCCGGCGAAGTTGGGCCAGTCGCTCGGCCACACAGCTGATCACTTCATGTCAGGATTGGAGAATCTTCGGCGGCCCAAGGACCTGGCGATGACCCTGATCTCGTCGGTGTTCATCTGGCTGACTGAGACTACCAAGTACTGGTTTGTAATGCACGCGTTTGATTTCGAGGTCAGCTTTTTTGTTTTGATGGTGATGACAGCAGTCGTCAACCTGGCGACAACGCTGCCCTCGTCGCCAGGGTATGTGGGCACATTTGACACGCCAGGCATCAAAACGTTAACGGCATACGGAGTAGAGCGGTCGGTGGCGGCATCCTATACCCTGGTGCTGCATGCGGCCCTCTGGCTGCCGATTACGTTACTGGGATTCTACTATCTGTATCGGCAGGGTCTAGGGGGGTCAGATTTTAGCCGGGCGCAGCAGGTGGTCAGCAGCGCCAAATCGGAAGATGGGTTATCCATTGAAGGGGAAAGAGTGCACGGATGATGGTGCAGGACACCACTCATGCACGGGTGGCGAGCGTAGGGGCAGGGGCAGCAGGACTGACGGCAGCGTATGATCTCAGCGCTGCCGGAATGCAGGTGGATGTTTTTGAAGCCGGGGCCGAGGTCGGCGGGTTGGCGGCAGGCTTTCGTGATGAGGGGTGGGATTGGTCACTTGAAAAGTTTTACCATCACTGGTTCGCCAACGATGATGCAGTTCTGGGGCTGATCGAAGAGTTGGGCGCGCGTGATAGGGTATTATTCCCTCGTCCAATCACGTCGCTATGGCTCAATGGGCGGATTTATCAAATGGACCGCCCGAATATCGTCATCGCCAATCTGCGGCTTCCGGTGTCGTGGGTGGCCAAGCTGCGATATGGCCTGACGGGGTTGTACCTGCGTATGACGCAGAACTGGCAGCCCATGGAACAATATACTGCCGAACAATGGCTGCTGCGTACAATGGGACGCGAGGCCTATCAGCGGCTCTGGCGATCGTTGTTGATTGGCAAATTCGGACGCTATTTCGATCAGGTCAATATGGCCTGGTTTTGGGCGCGAGTGTACAAGCGCACACCCCGCTTAGGCACATTTGAGGGCGGTTTCCAGGCATTTCTCGATCTGCTAGCGTCTCGCGCAACCGAACGCGGCGCGATCATTCACCTCAACACACCGGTCGAAACGATCCGAAGAAACGGCGATGGGCGCTGGGTGGTCCGGGCCGCAGGGGGCGAGGTGGTGGTCGATGCAGTGCTGAGCACCACATCTCCGCGCCTGATGCGGCGATTGGTGCCTGACTTGCCGACGGAGTATGGCCAGAAGCTTGATGCGCTCAAAAGTATGGGGGCGGTCGTAGTTGTGCTGGCGCTCA
Organism: Anaerolineae bacterium; assembly: GCA_034429275.1. Lineage (GTDB taxonomy): Bacteria > Chloroflexota > Anaerolineae > Aggregatilineales > Aggregatilineaceae > DAOUFU01. The sequence goes on from DAOUFU010000343.1 coordinate 5,442, forward strand.
ATCACCAACTGCTTACCGATGGCACCTATTGGCTGAGTCTGCCAGCGGATCAACCGGATAAATCGAAATCGGAGTTTCCGTTCCTGGCACTTGTTGAGCATACAAACTACATGGACGCGAAGCATTACGGGGGGGATCACCTGGTGTACTGTGGCGATTATGTGGAACCTGATCACCCGTATTTTTCGATGGACGACGATGAACTGACAACCCGTTTTGTCGAGACTCTAGCCACCTTCAATCCGGCGTTCAGGCCGGATTGGATCCGTAAGCGGTGGGTTTTCCGCGCGCCCTATGCGCAGCCGGTGCCTTTTGTGGGGCAATCGCGCGCACTGCCGGAACTTCGTACCCCTGCACGCGGATTGTACCTGGCCAGTATGAGTCAGGTCTACCCCTGGGATCGTGGCACAAACTATGCTGTTGAAATGGGGCGCGAAGTCGCCCGGATGATTCGAGAGGACCTGGCCTGACCTGCAGCGGTTAGGGGCTGGCGAGGTTTTGGTCTGTTGTGTGCGAATTGTGAGAGGGGATGTTCAATGAAAAATATCACCGTGATCGGTGTGGGGTACGTAGGTATTGTCACCGGGGCGTGCTTTGCAGACCTCGGCAACAAAGTCATAGCGCTCGACATCAACGCAGAACGCATCGCCAACCTGAAGCAGGGTGTGATGCCGATCTATGAGCCTGGATTGAAAGAAGTGGTGGATCGCAATGTCAAGGCGGGGCGTCTGAGTTTCACGACGTCGTATGAAGAGGCGCTCGAAAACGCCGAGTTTGTGTTTATTGCGGTCGGGACTCCATCAGGCGTTGATGGCGAGGCGGATTTGCAGTATGTGCGTATGGCGGCTGAAGCCATCGCGCAGAACATGAAAAAACCCCTGATCATCATCAACAAGTCTACTGTGCCGGTGGGTACGGGCGATTGGGTCGCTGGGATCGTGCGTGAGTGTCAGCCGACTCCCATCGAGTTTAGTGTGGTTAGCTGCCCGGAATTCCTGCGTGAGGGATCAGCAATCACCGACTTCCTCAATCCTGACCGTACCGTCTTGGGATCGGAAGATACAGAGGCGGCAGAACGAGTCGCGCAGCTTCATCTGCCCCTGCGCGCGCCCATCATGGTGACCGATCTGCGCACGGCGGAGATGATCAAATATGCTTCGAACGCATTCCTGGCCACGCGTATCAGTTTCATCAACGAAATCTCGAATATCTGCGAAGCGTTGGGCGCAGATGTGAAAGAGGTCGCGCGGGGGATGGGATATGATAAGCGAATCGGGCACCATTTTCTGGAAGCCGGTGTCGGGTATGGCGGGTCGTGCTTCCCGAAGGATGTCAAGGCACTGGCCTATATGGCGCAAGTTCACGGTAAGCACCCACAGCTTTTGCAGGCGGTGATGGATATCAACACCTACCAGCGGAAACTGGTCATCCTGAAGCTGCACGAGTTGCTCGACGGCCTGAAAGGCAAAACGATCGCGCTTTTGGGCCTGGCATTCAAGCAAAACACTGATGATATGCGCGAATCTCCCTCGCTCACCATTGCTGAATATTGCCATGATCACGGGGCGTTGGTTCGTGGCTATGATCCGGTGGCGATGACCGTCGCTCAGTCCATGATGCCCTACGTGCAGATGGCTTCGGATGCGTACGATCTGGCTCAGGATGCGGATGCTGTGGTGGTGATGACGCCGTGGAATGAGTTCATGCAACTCGATATGCGGCGAATCAAGCAGGCGATGCGTACACCGGTGATGATCGATGGGCGGAATCTGTATGAGCCAGACGAAATGCGCGCATTGGGGTTCGAGTATCGCGGTATTGGCCGGGGCTATTCGCGTGGATGATGGGTGGCTTCTGAGAAGAAGACGCTTCAGCATGAATTTGCAGCAGGGATGTCCGGGGGCGGCATCCCTGCTGGATCAATAGCGTCAAGTGTTCCGGTCAGTGGATTTGATTTCTCGCGCGGCAGATGGAAATTCACAAGGATACATCATGGTGGCTGCGGAAGATGATATTCGGGCGCGCAGGAAGCTTCCAGGCCCTGTGACGCGGCACGTGCTGCAAAACGGTCTGGTCGTACTGCTCAAGGAAGTGCACAGCGCCCCGGTGATCAGTTGGTGGGTGCTCTATCGCGTCGGGTCACGCAACGAACCCACCGGCCTTACCGGAGTCTCGCATTGGGTTGAGCACATGTTGTTCAAAGGTACGGAGCAATTTCCGGCAGGGACGCTAGACAAAGCTGTTGACCGGGCCGGCGGCGTATGGAATGCTCAGACGTCGTTCGATTACACGGCTTTTTACGAGACAATGCCTGCCGGAGAAATCGATCTCGCGCTGCGTGCCGAAGCCGACCGCATGTCTAACGCGCTGTTTGACCCGACCGAGGTCGAGTCCGAGCGGACAGTGATCATTTCCGAGCGGGAAGGATCGGAGAATTCGCCCACCTTTTGGTTGATGGAAGAGTTGCGTGCGGCGGCATTCCGCGTTCATCCTTACCATCACCAGACCATTGGTGATATGGTCGATTTGCGCACTATCACGCGCGACGATCTATACCGCCATTACCGCACGTACTATACACCGAATAATGCGATAGCAGTGGCGGTCGGTGATTTTGATTCACCCGTCATGCTGGCTCGAATTCGGGAACTGTATGAAGCGATTCCTCCGGGACCGCCGCCGCCCCCGGTCACACGTGCCGAACCCTCGCAGCACGGCGAACGGCGGATCGTGGTAGAACGCCCCGGAAACGCAGCTTACGTGTATATGGCTTACCGCGCACCTGCTGCTGCTCACCCTGACTGGTTCAAACTGGCGATGGTGGATAGCATTCTGGCGGGGGCCAGCGCTCCAGGTAGCAGCGCGGTTGGCAACCGGACTTCGCGGCTGTATCGCGCGTTAGTCGAGTCAGAGCTGGCGACCGGAGTCGGTGGTGGCCTGTATCCTTCAATCGACCCCTACTTGTTCAGCATATTCACCACAGTGCGCGATGGTCGCCAGCCGGAGGAAGTCGAAGCGGCGATTGACGTCGAGATCGCCCGGTTGGTGAACGGCGATATCTCTCAGGGTGATCTAGAGAAGGCCAGGAAGCAGGCACGCGCCCTTTTTGCGTATGGCACTGAGGGTGTGAGCGGGCAAGCCTTCTGGCTGGCGTTTTCTGAGAACTTTTCCAGCTATCACTGGTACGAACGATATCTCGACCAATTGGAAGCGGTGACGCTCGAAGACGTGTGTGATGTCGCTGCGCGTTATCTTCGGCGCTCACAGCGGACTGTGGGCTGGTTCGTCCCGGTGAAATCGGCAGAACTGGGTGAGGGTAATTAGCGATGCTCAATCATAGCCGGGCTTTCCCAGGGGCCGATGATATTACGCGGCAAGAGATGCCTAATGGCATTGTGGTATTGGTTCGTGAAAACCATGACGCGCGATCGGTGGTGATCACTGGCACCGTCAATGCGGGCAGCCTGCTTGATCCACCAGGTGCAGACGGGTTATCGGCTTTCACTACTCTGATGTTGATGCGGGGTACAACTCGTCGCGATTTCGTCACTATTCACGAGATGCTTGAGGGGAGTGGAGCATCGCTCTCCATTTCAGGAGGGGTGCATTCGGCGAGTTTTAGCGGCAAAGCGCTGGCGGAAGACCTTCCGATGTTGGTTGATCTGCTGGCGGATGCGCTTTGCAGTCCATCGTTTCCGGCTGAGCATATTGAGCGACTCCGCGGGCAGCTGGTGACCGGTCTCAAAATCCGCGAACAGGATACGCGCTACCGGGCAGAGATCGCCTTTCGTGAGCTGGCATACCCTGAGGATCACCCGTACCGCCGCAGGGCAGGGGGCACCGTAGAATCGGTGCAGGGAATAACGCGCGAGCAAATGGTAGATTTTTACCAGCACCAGTTTGGGCCGCAGGGGATGGTGGTAGTTATTGTGGGCGCTGTCCGGACGGATGAAGCGATTCGGTGTGTGGAAGAGTATCTCGGAGGATGGACGAATTCGCATCAGGTTGCCCTACCGGATTTGCACGAAATTCCGGCAGTGTCTGAAATCCGCGAGCAGCATATAGCACTGCCCGGCAAAAGTCAGGTTGATCTTGTTATGGGCAGGCCAGGACCTTCCCGACGGGCTGAGGACTGGCACGCGGTATCATTGGCCAACAGCATCCTCGGTGTATTTGGCATGTATGGGCGGATTGGGGCCGAGGTTCGCGAAAAACGAGGCATGGCCTATTACAGCACCAGCACGCTTGAGGGAGGTCTAGGGCCTGGGGCGTGGCGGGTGATCGCCGGAGTTAATCCTGTTAATGTGGGCCCAGCCGTGAATGCCATTCGCGACGAGATTCGGCGCATGGTTCAGGAACTGGTGAGCACCGAGGAATTGGAAGATAACAAGGCGAATTTCATTGGGCGCTTGCCCTTGCGCCTGGAGACTAATGAAGGAGTCGCCGGTTCTCTGCTGGCGATAGAACGTTACGGACTGGGGCTGAATCACTTGCGCAATTATGAGGCGGAAATTCGGGCAATTACTGCCGAAGATGTCCTTCGAGCGGCACAGCGCTACTTCAGTGCTGATGCGTATGCGCTGGCAGCAGCAGGTCCGGCAGTCAACGGACATGAGTAGGGGCGCGCCATGTTGAGAACCGGCGTTGATATGATTGAAGTGGCGCGTATCGAGCAAGCGATGGCGAGATATGGCGAGCGATTCTTCGCACGATTTTTCACCAGCACCGAGCGTGCCCAGGCGAACGATCATCCTGCGCGGTTAGCGGCCCGGTTTGCTGCCAAAGAGGCGACGGCCAAAGCGCTGGGAAGTGGAATCGGCGCTGTGCGATGGATCGATATCGAGATCTGTACAGACGAGCAAGGGCGGCCCCATCTGCATCTTTATCATGCTGCCGCAGAGAAGGCATATGCACTGGGCCTGACCGAATGGGAAGTCAGCCTGAGCCATACCCATGATTACGCGATCGCGTTTGTAGTGGCACAAGGCAGGTCGTCGGATCGCTGATAGTTGTGATTTCTGGACCTGTGCGGTATAGTGTGTGCCGCCAACTGAATATGAGTGGTTTCGGATGATCGGGTCGTATTAGGCCCGGTCACCTGGGGGAAGCCGGTGAGAGGCCGGCGCTGTCCCGCAACTGTAATGTACGGTCAAACGTCGGTTTGCACCGTGCAGAGCCAGGTCGCCCAGCCGAAACGTCACGCATGATACATCTCTCGTGGATTGGAGGTGGCGTATGTGATCGATTGTCTATCCGTCAGCGCCTTTCCAATGGAAGGGCGTTTTTGTTTTTCGCGTAGATGTTGAGGATCGATGATTTTGAGCATGAATGTGAGGACCAAACCAATGAAACGTCTGGTGATGGCATTGATGATTGCAGTCTGGATCATCTTTTCTATTCTACCGGTTGGCGCGCAAGGCGAAGACCCGGCGAGCAGAGCGGTCGAGTTTCTTCTCACGGTGCAAAACACGGATGGCGGTTTCGGCAACGGATGGACTCCTGAAAGCGATCTGGGAGTGACGGCAGACGCGGTGACGGCTGCTGCATTGGTGGGACGTGATGATGTGGCGCTGACCGGGGAACAGGACAGCGCGCTTGCATTCCTGGCGGAGCGCGTCTTGAGTGGCGAGGTTGAAGAGGCAGGAGCAGGCATACAGGCCAAAGTGCTGATGGCCGTGGTTGCCGCAGGAGAAAATGGTACGGATTTCGCGGGGATGAACCTGGTAGAAGGATTGTTGGCAGGGCAGGGCGAAGATGGTGTGTTCGGCAACGGAATGTATGATCATTGTATGGCGATGATCGCACTGCGGAATGCAAGCGCCGACCTGCCCGGAGATGCAGTGAAGGCCCTGTTGCAGGCACAAAACGAAGATGGTGGTTGGGGATTTATGGCGGGCGAAGCATCGGATACGAATACCACAGGACTTTGCCTGCAAGGACTGGCTTCAACTGATCCTATCGAAGAGGTCAATGCAGCCTTCGAGTATTTGAAAGCGGTTCAGAACGAAGATGGCGGCTGGCCCTATCAAAAGCCGAGCGAGTGGGGGACTGATAGTGATGTGAATTCGACCGCGCTGGTCACCGGGGCGCTGATCGCGTACGGTTACGACCTGGAAGAGTGGAACAATCCCCAGGAATGGCTGCTCTCGCTTCAGAATGATAGCGGCGCGTTTGGGTTCCAGGCCACTGCGCCGGATGACAACATAATTGCCACTGTTGCAGCGATCCCGGCTGTGGCGGGAGTGTCGCTCGTGACATGGGTCAATATGGCGGTCGATTGACGCAATTAACCCGGTGGTAGGATGGGCTTGTGAAGGGCAGAGAACAGATTCCCCTGTCCTTCACAGCCAACTTTGTCCCACTGCTCAGCCTTCGCTAGAATTGTGAATAGGGCGGCCTGAATAGACTGACACCGCCCGCGAAAAATATACCCTCTTATGGGAAGGAAAAAACTTCATGCGCAAAAAAGTTACTCTGATCACCGGGGCAAATGGCGAAGTGGGGCATGGGCTGATTGAGCGCCTGTATACCCTGCCCGATCCCCCCATGATACTCGCTTTCGACCTGCGCGAACTCGATCCTGCAATTCGGCACATGGTTTTCCGCAGCATCGTAGGGGATATCCTCGACACCAAGTTGCTCGAAACGCTGAATACGGAATATGAGATCGGCACGATCTTTCACCTGGCGGCACTGCTTTCTACCAGCTCCGAGTTCAACCCGGAAACGGCACACCTGGTCAATGTGCAGGGTACGGTGAATTTGCTCAAACTCTCGGTGGATCAAAGCCGGGCACGGGGGCGGTCGGTGAAGTTTATCTATGCCAGTTCGATCGCGGCCTATGGAATGCCAGGACTTGAGGAAAAACACAGTGCCGGTAAGGTGAAAGAGGGACAGTATCTCAACCCGATCACGATGTACGGGTGCAACAAGCTGTACTGCGAACACCTGGGGCGCTACTACGCGCGACATTACCAGCAACTGTCGGCAAGCCGCTCCGATGTGGATTTCCGATGCGTGCGATTCCCTGGGCTAATCAGCGCTGTGACGCTTCCAACCGGGGGCACCAGCGATTATGCGCCGGAGATGCTTCACGCGGCGGCACAAGGCAAACCCTATCAGGCATTCGTCCGTGAAGATACAGCGATCCCGTTCATGGTGATGCCTGACGCGATCAAGGCACTGTTGAGTCTGGCGGAAGCGCCGCGAGATCGCCTGAGCCAGCAGGTCTACAATGTGACAAGCTTCAGCCGTACGGCTGGCCAGTTTGCGCAGATGGTGGAAACTGCGTTCCCCCGTGCACAGATTACGTTCAAGTCGATGGATGCGCGGCAGGGGATTGTTGATAGCTGGCCGGAAGATGTGGATGACAGCGCTGCCCGCCGTGATTGGGGTTGGCTGCCGGACTATGATGCCGACCGTGCTTTCCGAGATTACCTGATCCCAACGATCAGCGCGCGCTATCATTTATGAAACTTCCGTCACTGTTTAAGGCACATTCGACAATGTTAAAGTCCTGCAAAAAGAGCCGTACTTTAGTACCTTTAAGCTTGCATTCGCAGGTGAATTGATGTATTTTATAGAAGCATTTGATTAGTCGAGTAATCATCCAAGGAGAGTTTCCCATGTTGTACAGCCCTCGTCAAGAAGGTCAAGGTCTCGTTGAGTACGCCCTTATTCTGGTCCTGGTTTCGGTCGTGGTGATCGTCATCCTCGCCCTGCTCGGCCCGGCGATCGGGAATATCTTCTCGAACATCGTTCGCGCCCTGTAATTCTCGTCAGGTTATTCAGAGTGCAACAGAAAGCCCCGCTACCCGGCGGGGCTTTTGGTTGATTAAGCCTGTCAGTTGATTTCCCCAGTGTCATTAGTACTGCCCCGGCTTAGCCATCGGATGGGAAGCCGTCGCCACCGATGTTATCCAGGTCTTCGAATAACGCGTCAACCTCGTCAAGGTCGATTGTATCGATCTCGTCTTCTGGTACATCCAGCTCGATATTGGCAGTATGAAGATCGTAGGCGGGCACAACAACATGGTATCCATTGTCTTCTGCCCACATCGTCAGTTCTTCAATGGCTTCAACCAATGCGCGGCCCGCGGCTGCACGCCGTCCTCGCGCGATGATGGTTTTGTGTTCCTCCGTGCCATCGCCCCAAAAAAGCGTGACATATCCATCGTCATTGATCGCGATATAAGCCGTTTCTCGCATAGAATACTCGCTCTCCCAATCCACTAGCATCATTTGTGGAAATCAAGCGAAATGCCACACCTGTTTATCAACCATTGAATAATACTATCTATGGTTATTCGTTCAAGCGCGCAGCAACCTGCGCCTCAATTTCTGGCTCAAGGCGCTTATACCAGGGATGTTCGGGTGGCAGGGCAAGGAAATGATCGCGTACATAGATGAAGCGAGTGGGCGATGTATCCCAAAGATAAGTCGCCGGGCGATTGAGGTCTAGCGGCCATAGCCACGCGCGCTCGTTTTTCACAGAATGAACGAAATAACGTACCATTTCGGCAAGGTCTTCACCGGGCGCAGTGCTCACATCGCGTGAATCGACCGGCAGAGTCTCCCAATCTCCGGGCATGGGTGGCTGGCCCTGTTGGCGTGGGTGACGCCAGGCGTCCCCTTCGCGCCGCCAATCCAGGCCAGGGCGGGTACAGAATTTGTTCTCGTAGGGCCACTGCCGGTATTCGTTGGACGCGTGGGTGGCCTCGTGCAGGAATACCCGATACAGCACTGAGAGATCGCCTTTCGGATCGCCGAGACGCAGCCAGCCGTCACCATAGTTGCCCCCGCCAGGATTGCGGTCAATCCACAGTTTGATGGGACGTTGCGTGAACGGGGAATAGAAGGTGGGGCCAAGCAGGCGAAGTGTTTCGTCCAGTATTGCGAGTTCGTCGGGATGCCAGGGGCGCGCGTTGCCTTTGGAATCACGCTCGACCAGTTCGAATCCGTAGGTGTTTTCGATGATATGTATGAGCGCGGATCGATTGGCAGTAGGGCGCTCTGGTGGCGGTGAAGCAGGAGCGAAAAGTTTACGAAGCCATTGAGGTAGACGCATGGGAATTTTTCCTATCCATAACACGGTGCAGTTACTGATTATCTTAGGCCGATTATCAGTCTTTTGCCATGCGATTCAGGTTGTGTGATACTTGGGGCGAAACTGATCTCCCTTAACGCGAGTGAGGGGCTGGCAGAGGCGCGGAGTAGGGTATGATGATGGGGCCTCGGTCTTTATCACTGCATGAGTATTCAGCTCTCTGGGGGAGACAGAACTTTGATTCCGACTCTGAATCCGAACCCGGCAATGGACTGACCGCATTGATATGTGCGCTGACTGTTCCCGGTGCTAGAAGTGTCTTGCTGTTGTATGGCTGCAAATGTTGCGCGCAGTGTTGATGGGTGCCCCGCCAGGGCACCCCGGAGATCAAAAGCCGGCGGGTGGTGATTGCACCTGTATGACGCGTGAATCTGGTCTGGCGGTGGCCAGAGAAAAGGCGGGATACTTGAAGGCAATGCTCCAGCGGTTGACCATACAGCGCCTGACTGTGGCGATCTTGTTCATCATGCTGTTTGCGATGGCGGCTCGCACGCCGGTTGACTCGGACACCTGGTGGCATATCCGCAGCGGGAGCTACATGGTGCACGAACGCACGATCCTCACCAGCGATCCATTTTCGCACACGCGCAACGGCGCGGAATGGATCGATCATGGATGGGGCGCGCAGCTCGTGATCTATGGCCTCTACGAGTTATTTGGCGGCTCTACTGCTCCTGGCGACCCCGGCAATATCGGTTTGGGGCTGTATACTGCTGCCCTGGCTACATTGGGGATGTGGTTCATTTACCTGATGTGCGATGGGACCGTATATGTCCGTGCATGGGCCGTGATCCTTGGCGTAGCGACTGCTGCGGTGTTTTGGTCGCCACGCCCGCAGATGTTTTCTTTTGTCCTGGGTGCTGTGGTACTGTATTTGCTGCATCTGTACAAGCGTCAGAAAACTGACTGGCTGTGGTTGATTCCGCCATTGATTGTAGTGTGGGCAAATTTGCATGGCGGATTCGCTATCGGCTTCATCTTTCTTATTGGCTCAATTGCCGGTGAAATGCTCGGAAATCTGTTCAATGCTGATGATGCGCGCGTAGTCCCCTGGGCACGCCTGAAGAAAATGGTTTTGGTCACGATTGTTTCGGTTCCAATGGTGGCGTTGAATCCCCATGGGGTCGCCATGCTGAGTTATCCCTTCCGCACCGTCGGGATCGGCGCATTGCAGGATTTTGTTCAAGAGTGGACGTCACCCGATTTTCACGATCCGGTGGCGTGGCCCTTTGCGATCCTGCTGCTGGGCGTACTGGCCTTTGCCGGATTGAGCAGCAAGCGCCTGGACTGGACCGATCTGGTTCTGGTGAGTGGAACTGCCATGATGGGTTTGATGGCGAGGCGGAATATCGCGGTGTTTGCAATCGCAGCCACCCCAATTTTTGCGCGTCACTTCAACCAATGGCTGACCGATCGCGGATGGCAAATACGCCCCATGACGCGCGTTCGGGGAGCGCGCATGTGGCTCAACTGGACGATCTTGCTGGTAATCATTATTGCGGCAGTGTTCAAGGTAGTCTACGCACTCAACCGCGAAACGGTGCGCAAGGCTCAGGAATCGCTGTTGCCAGTTGAACTGGCTACCTATCTCAATGAAAGTCCACCGCCTGGCTTGATGTTCAACTCGTATAACTGGGGCGGATACCTGATGTTCGCTGCGCCCAATGTGCCTGTGTTTATTGACGGGCGAACCGATCTTTATGACGATGCATTTGTGCGCGAATATATGGACATCACCCGGCTTCGCAAAGGGTGGAAAGAGAAATTGGCGGCGCAGGATATCGGATTTGTCGCTATAGAAAATGAGAGCTTGCTGGCGGCCATGCTGCGCGAACAACCTGAACAATGGCGCGAGCAGGTTTTTGATGATGGTGTTTCATCGCTGTTTGTGCGTGTTGTGAGCGAAGAAGCGACCAATGAGTGAGTTTAGGGCGTCGCGCCAGCTTCCTACCCTGTCGATCCTGCTGCTGGATTTTCGGCTGCTGCTTGCACTCTTTGTCGGGTTCAGGCTGATGCTGGCCATGGTTTATCAGCCCTATACCTTTGAAGCGTACAGACTCCAGGATGGCGTATTAGTCCGGGAAACTTTCGAGCGTGGGCTAAGCGCGTTCGGCGATTTCCAGTACTATTTCCAATTCGCTGAGGTTGTGCACGAGGGGAATCTGCCCTATCGCGATTGGTGGTTTGAGTTTCCACCCGTGTGGATTTCGCTTTTCTCCGGGCTGTACGAGCTGCTCGATCAGGTCAGCTCAGTGACTTTCCAGGTGTGGGCGCGGGCGCTGGGCCTGATCCTGTTGGTATTCGACATTGGCAACCTCTATTTGCTGAGGCGGCTAGCCACGCGGATGTATGATCCGCGTTCGGCGATGGCCCTGGCCTGGATATACGCCCTGTTGGGCGCGCCGGTCATTTTTTCCTGGTGGAATTTCGAACCGATAGTGTTGTTCACTATGCTGCTGAGCCTCACGTGCTTGTTAGAGGGACGTGATGGGTCGTCCGCATTGGCAACGATAGTGGGCACATTGACTAAATACATCCCGATACTGATTCTGCCCATGGTGTGGAAGTTCTATGATCGCCGCCGTGCGCTGCGGTACACGGCGATCACTGGGGCAGGTGTGGCAGTTGTACTTCTAGCCCTGGTTGCGTGGGGTGGCAAAATGGCCACAGCATCGTTGGCTTCTCAGTTTGCCAAGGCCTCGTACCAGACGGTGTGGGCGTTGATCGATGGCAATATGCGCACGGGGAGTTTCCCAGGACCGCAGACACGCTTTGATGCCGACAATGCTTTCGAACCTTATGGCAATTCCCCGACAATCCCTCTCGTGATCCGCAGCTTTCCATTCGTAGTGGTGGGCCTGTACCTGTTCATGCGGCGAATGCGCCGTGATGATCATACATTGGTGGCTTTCTTTACCTTGACCATTGTGCTTTTTTTCCTATGGGCGCATGGATGGAGCGTCCAGTGGGTATTGATCCTTATGCCCCTGCTTCTGCTCAATTTCCCGACACGTGCAGGCGTGCTGACTGTGTTGATGCTCACTCTGATCGGCTTTGTCGAATACCCTAACCTGTTCATGCGCACGGCAGCGACTGATGGGGAGATTACCGGGGGATTAGTTGCTCCTTATGTGTTGATGGTGATTCTGCGCACAACGATTCTTGTTGCGGTGGCGACAGCATTGTTCCGGCGGTTGATCCCTGGCACAGATGATCATGCCGCGAACGACCCGGTCGATTGATGGCGGAATGAGAGGTCGGGCAGTGGGTGATGGGCAGCATACTCTACGCCATGGGCCAGGACGCCGCGCTTTTCTGGTCGTTTTTGCCCTTGCGTTGGGGTGGGGTGCGCTGCTGGCTGTCGCAATTCGCCAGCCAGGGTATACCGATGCCTACTATTACTTTAATGCCGCTCAGCGGTGGGTACAGGGCGACGGCTTGACTGATGCTGCTCTCTGGGTGTACATCAATGCGCCGGACAGCCTGCCGGGGCCAAGCCACACTTACTGGATGCCGCTTGAGTCCCTGGTGGTCGGGGTCAGTATGTGGTTCTACGGTGCGCATTTTGGTGCGGCGCAGATTCCCTCCGTATTGTTCTTCTCCGGGTTGGTGACTTTGGCCTTCTGGATCGGGGGGCGCGTAGGTGAAAATGCACGTACGGCCTGGCTGTCGGCCCTGCTGGTGTTGTTCAGCGGCTTGTTCACTCCCTTTTGGACGACAACTGACACCTTTGCACTGTATGGCCTGGCGGGTGCCGGGGCGTTAGCGGTCATGGGCCTGGGGCGTGCCAATGGGCAAGTCCGCTGGTTTTTGCTTGGCGGCGTCTTATGCGCCTTCGGGCACCTGGCACGAGCGGATGGCTTGCTGCTGCTTGCAGTATTGTACCTGGTGATCTGGTGGCCGCACGCACCCTGGGTCGAATCCCGACGATCCTGGCGATGGCGACTCTGGCTGACGCTGGTGACGTCGACGGCGTACTTTGTGGTGATGTTGCCCTGGTTCGTCCGCATGGTGGATCAGACTGGCAGCCCGCTGCCCGCTGCGGGACTGCAAACGGTGTGGCTGCGCGGTTACGATGAGCTGGTGAGTTATCCCCCCAACGCTAACGCGGCGGATTTCTTCGCGTGGGGGGCACAGAATATCCTTCGCTCGCGGTGGGAAGCGCTGATCACCAACCTGGGAACATTCATTGCTGTTGAGACGTGGGTGGTTTTGGGTCCATTAGTGATTCTAGCGTTGTGGATGCGCCGCCGGGATCCGTTTGTGCTGGGAGTCGTGATCTACGGAATCGCGCTGCATCTGGTCATGACCCTTGTGTTTGCTTACCCTGGCTACCGGGGAGGATTATTCCATTCGTCAGCGGCACTGCTGCCCTTTTGGGCGAGTTTCGCCGTTGTGGGGCTGGATTCCGCAGTCGAGTGGATTGGCAGGCGGCGGCGCTGGCGGGTGTGGCAGGCCAGGCGTGTATTCGGTGGGGCGGCTGTTGTCATGGCTGCAGCCATTAGCATGAGCATGGCGGTCGCGCGCATTCCAAAACTGAACGAAAATGGCACCTTTTACGTGGACTGGACTGCCGACCTACCAGCAGAGGCGGTTGTCGTGGTGAATGATCCGCCGGCCCTGTACTATCACACCGGCCTTGCAGGGGTAGTGGTACCTCAGGCAGACCCGGACGTCGTGCTGGAGCTTGCGGAGCGGTATGGGGTGACGCACTTGCTGCTAGACCATAACCGTACCGAGCCATTCGCCGGACTGTTTTCGGGGGAAGATCAGCGGCCTTTTCTACGTCTGTTGCGTCATGAGCAGGGCAGAACAGATCACCCTGCCGATGAGTACCGGCTGTTTGAGATCGTTACAGCGGAGAAAGCGCCATGAAGTTCCTGCGTTGGCGGCGCGATGTGGTGATAGGTGTGGTTGCCGGGCTGGTGGTGATCTTGTTTGTCATGGCGGCGGCCTCCATGCACAAAGTGGGCTTCCCCCTGGATGACGCATGGATTCACCAGACCTATGCACGCAACCTTGCAGAACATGGTCAATGGGCATTTTTCCCTGGAGAGTCCAGCGCGGCAAGTACCTCCCCACTCTATACTGTAGTCCTGGCGCTGGGACGCGTGTTGAGAATCCCGTTTTTTATCTGGACATTTGGAATCGGCGCGTTGAGCCTGGCGGCAGCGGGATGGATCGGCGCACGACTAGCGGAGCGCTTGTTCTCCAACCTTGTCCCGGCACGGGTGGGGTGGTGGACCGGGCTGGCACTGGTTACCACCTGGCACCTGGGTTGGGCGGCGGCATCGGGTATGGAAACGATGTTGTTCGCCACGCTGTCGCTGGGGATAGTGCTGCTTGCATGGCAGGATTCCTCGCACCACCTCTGGATAAATGCTCGTCAGGGGTTTGTGCTGGGCGTGGCTGGTGCGCTGCTCACGCTGACGCGCCCGGAAGGGGTAGGGCTGGTGGCCTTGACCTGGGCGGCTCTGGCTTTAGAGCGATTCCAGGCCGATCGGCGGGAACATTGGCGAACCTGGACCATCTGGTCTGGAGCCGTGTTTACTGGCTGGCTGGTGGGAGTTCTGCCCTACCTTATGCTCAACTACCATATCGAAGGCACACTGCTGCCGAATACATCGGCGGCAAAGCAGGCGGAATACGCGAGTCTGCTCGATCTGCCGTTATGGGAGCGATATGTTCGCCTGCTTCTGCCGATTCTGGTGGGTGGCCAGTTTCTGTTGCTGCCGGGGGCAGTGATCGGCATTGCGTCAGCAGTGAGGCGTGCGCTGCGTTCTTCAGTGCGGTGGTCAGTCTTGCTGCCGGCGGCATGGGCCGTGATGAATCTCTCAGCGTACGCGCTGCGGTTGCCTGCATCCTACCAGCACGGGCGCTATGTGATGCCGGTCTTGCCCCATCTTCTGTTGTATGCAGTGGGCGGGATGCTGATTATGCTGCGGGCTGCGCGTCATCGACCCTGGCAGCGGATAGTGGCGCGTACGTTGGCGCTTTCTACCGTGGGGGTGATGGGGGCGTTCCTGATATTGGGCGCGCGGCAATATGGCCGCGATGTGCGGATCATTAATACCGAAATGGTGGACTCCGCCCATTGGTTGGCTCGTAATGTGCCACCGGATGACCTGCTGGCGGTGCATGACATCGGTGCAGTAGGGTATTATGCACCGCGTCCTATTCTTGACCTGGCAGGCCTGGTCAGCCCAGAGATAGTGCCGCTGATGGGAGACCGGGAGTCGTTGATGCGGTTGATGTGTGAGCGCGGTGTGGTCTACCTGATGGTGTTCCCCGATCAACGCCCGGCAAAGGCAGATGATCCTCGATTGGGAAATGAGTGGGAGACAGATCCCAAAAGCGGTAAGCGTGTGGTCAAACCGCTTTATCACTCAAGTGCTCCCTATGTGGTGGCCGAAGGTGGCGACAACATGATGGTCTATCGAATGATGTGGAGACCAGATTGTCAATGAGTGGGATGCGGTGTTCATTTATGGAAAAGTCATGATTCATTAATTGTTACAGTGTTTATTCTTGCTGGGCGATTCACACCTATGGTATACTCGCTTTGGGGAGTACTATCAAGGTGGAGAAAGTTTCAAGTCAGGATTGAGGTCGAAGACCAGTATGGATGGTGAATGGGCATCATCACCTCGGCGGCCAATACGTGTGGTCGTGGTTGACGATCACCCGGTGTTTCGTCAGGGACTGTGTGACGTTTTCAAATCGGCAGATGATATCCAGGTGATTGCAGAAGGCGCGAATGGGGAAGAGGCTTTGCGCCTGGTCCGTGCTCTGCAGCCTGATGTATTGTTGCTCGATATCAATTTGCCGGGGATCAACGGTTTGCAGGTAACCAGCCGGCTCAAGATTGATCATTCAGCCACTGCCATTATCCTCCTGACCGCGTATGATGATATGGAGCAGGTGCTCCACGCAATGCGTTCCGGAGGGGCAGCCTATTGCCCGAAGGATGTCGAGCCAGACACGATTGTTGACGTAGTGCGCAAAGTGGCGAACGGCTATTTTGTGGTAGGTGATCAGACTTTCGACCGGGACAGCCTCAAAGAATGGCTAGATGCGGGCGTCGAAGCAGCAACTGGTCCATATATGGTTGATCTGAATGAGCATTTTGTGCCGCTCAGCCCACGCGAAATGGAGATTCTCCAATTCGTGACGCAGGGGAAAAGCAACAAAGAGATCGCCAGTTCACTCGACATCAGCCATCAAACTGTCAAAAACCATATGACCTCTATTCTCAAAAAGCTGGATGTGCGCGATCGTACTCAGGCAGCAGTGTATGCGTTGAAGCGAGGCTGGGTTCGCGCGCAGAGTCAAGACGAAGACTCCCAGTAACTCGCAAGCAGATATCGCAGGCCGCATGGTGAGAGGCGGCATCGGTGTTTTTTATGCCAGGATAAGCGGAACAGCGAGAGGCGAAGAACATGGGCCAGGGTGCAGCGACTTCGATGGAAGACCTGCTGGCGGAGTTCCTGTCTGAACACAAGCAGCTCAAGGCACGGTTGAAAGAAAACCAGCAGCTCATCGAGCAGAGCCAGCTCGAAGTGGACCGTATGCGCGAGCGCAACATCGCGATCACCTCACAATTGCGGCGGGTGGAGGAGAACTTCGAGACCATTCCGCGTCCCGATATCAAGGTGGCCTATGATGACGCGATGGAAGCGAAAACCCGCCTGTTAACCATGCAAGGGCAGTTGGAAAAGCTGCGCGGTAACCAGGAGGAACTGCAATATTTTGAGCAGCTCATCGGACGCATGGTTTCTGTGGTTCAGCGGCTGGTTCCTCAGGCGCTAAGTCCGTCCATCGGGCCAGGAATGGAAGAGCTTGGGCAAATGGGGCAACTCGACCAGGGGAACCTGTCTACCCAGGCGATTGTGCGTATTGTCGAAGCCCAGGAAGACGAGCGCCAACGGCTGGCCCGGCAAATGCATGATGGGCCGGCGCAGTCGCTCACCAACTTCATCCTGCAAGCCGAAATTTGCCAGCGCCTCTTTGAGATGGACAAACAGCGCGCCCAGGAAGAACTGAACAACCTGAAGACAGCGGCCAGTTCTACGTTCCAAAAAGTGCGCGACTTTATCTTCGATCTGCGGCCCATGATGCTGGATGACCTGGGGTTGGTCCCGACTATCCGGCGGTATATCGATGCCTTTCAAGAGAAGACATCGATCGACTGCCAGCTTAACATCCTGGGGGATGAACGCCGCTTGCAGAGCCACATCGAGGTGATGATGTTCCGCGCCATTCAGACTGTAATGGGCAACGCGCGCGACCAATTTGGATCGAAGTCAATTACGATTGTGCTGGATGTTGGGCCGGAGCGTCTGAAAGCTACGCTGGAACTGGATGGACGATCTTTCGATGCGGAAGCCGTATTTTCGCATGAAGGTGAAGATACATATGGGTTCCGTACACTGCGAGAACGCATTGAACTGATCGGTGGCACGCTAGATATTTCCAGTTCGGATGAGCAGGGAAATCGCTTTGTGATTGTGCTGCCCGCGTATGGATAGCATAAGTGCAGGGACATTCCTGTGTCGTGATGGGCAGGCAGAGGGGTAGACGTTCCGGTTGTGTTTTTATAACGTCTGGGCCGAACGTCCTGTTTGCGTAAACAACGCATCGGAATACACTAGGTAGTATTGATATCGGCACCTCAGAAAGTTGAGTGATCAATCTCACGTACCAACATCAGGTATATCGGAAGCACGATTAGGCTGACAATACCCGCAGACACGTACCGTTTGGGAGGCAGTTTATGCGACGAGTGATACTCCTCGTGGGTGTAATTCTAATGCTGGCGATTTTGGCTGTTGTCTTGCTGATGCAGCAAGGCCAAAAGGATGACGAGACTGAAGGCACCCCACCGGCGACGGGTGTGGGCGGTGCTCCGGTTGATGTTGTGCGACCGAGTGGAGATGGTCAGGTTGCATTGCAGGCCAATCTAGGGGTCGAAATCCTGGTGGCCTACCAGAATATCAGCCGTGGAATGGTCATCCCTGCCGATGCAATCGGTGTCCAGTTGTGGCCGCGTGAGTCGTTGCCAGAAGAAGGCAACTATTACCGCGCGGATGAGCAGAACCTGGTGGTCGGGCGCTTTGCGCGTACCGATATTCCGCGTGGTGCGCCAATCCTGGTTCGCCAGATTGTCGATTCGCCAGCACTCTTGGCCGACGTTGGTTCGGATGCTGCCGCCTATCTCAACCGTGAGCCTGCGGGGACGGTTGCGGTGTCTATTCCGCTCGATCCTTCGGGTGTTGGGCAGGTTGCGTATGGCATCAAAGATGGGGACCGGGTCGATGTGATCCTGTCGTTCCTGTTTGTCGATGTGGATCCTGCATTCCAGACCCGTATGCCAAACAACTACTCAGTGATCACGCGGCTTGAGACCGGCGAGCTTAGCATTGGCGCGCCGCGGCAGGGTCGGATCGAGCCAAGCACGCTTTCTCCTGAGGGGGTGATGGTCAGCCCCAGTGAAATATCGCAGCGGCCACGCCTGGTGACTCAGCGTACGGTCACAAACGCTCTGGTGGTGCATGTGGGGCACTTCGAGGAAGATGGTAAGCTGTTCGGGCGGACTCCAACCCCGATCGAAGTGGTGAGCCAGCCAACCCCTCTGCCGGGTGAGCAGACTCAACAGACTCAGCAAACGTCGCAGAATGTGACTCCGCTGCCTTCGCCAACGATGTATACCCCGATCATCATTACGTTGGGTGTCAGCCCACAGGATGCGTTGGTTCTCACCTGGGCAGTTGATGCGCAAATCCCGATCACATTGGCTTTGCGTCAGGCGGGCGACCTTACACAAACGGTCACACAGCCGGTCACGCTCGACTATATGGTGCGCACCTACAATGCGCAGCCGCCGAATGCACTGGAATTCTCGCTCGAACCGCCCATTACCAGCGTGCGCCGGTTCGATATCGGCTCGATGTTCGATTTTCTTGCCGATTCAATGACCACGCAGTGATGATGGACTGCCTGGTGTAACGCGCGAAGGTGGAAGGGACATACACTTGAGACGATCGTTTCTCGGAGTGTGTGTCCCTTGACGCCCAAGGCTGGATAGACCTGTGACCGGGACTGTGGTGTGAGTGTAAAGGGTGAAAACGGATGAGTAGTCAAGCTCCTGGCGAGACGATTAAGGTTCTCATTGTTGATGACATTCCCGATACGCGCGAGAACCTGCGCAAGCTCTTGAAGCTAGAGCCAGGGATGGAAGTGGTTGGGGCGGCTGGAACCGGGCTAGAAGCGATTGAACTGGCCAAACAAACCAAACCAGACGTGGTGCTGATGGACATCAATATGCCGGATATGGATGGCATCACGGCAACCAAGAACATCAGCACAACGGTCCGAACAGCGGCAGTGGTCATTATGTCGGTTCAAAGTGAGCCGGGATATCTGCGGCAGGCAATGCTGGCCGGTGCACGCGATTTTTTGACCAAGCCGATCTCCAGTGAGGAACTATACACGACCATCCGTCGCGTATATGAGCGTAATGCCCCAATCCGTGAACAAGAAAAGCAGATGACGATGATGCCGCAGCCGATGGTTCAGGCTGCCGTCAAGGCCCAGGCGATGCCCGGACAGGTAAAGCAAGTCGGGGCCGGGCACATCATCGCATTTTACAGTCCTCAGGCGGGGGCAGGGGTCACTACCCTGGCGACCAACGTGGCATCGGCGCTGATGCGCGACAATACACGCGTGCTGCTGGTGGATGTCAACCTTCAGTTTGGAGATGTAGACGCTTTTCTGAACTTGCAGGCCCCTTCGAATATCGCCGATTTGTCGAAAGCAGTGCATGATCTAGATCAGGAACTGATCGACAACGTGCTGGTCACACATGGCAGCGGGCTGCGCGTATTGGCGGCTCCTTCGCATCCTGAGCAGGCGTACGACATTGTGCCGGAAGATGTGCGCCTGTTGATTAAAGAGCTTGCGCGGAGCTACGATTTCACCGTCATCGATATGCCCACTCTATACGACGATCTGACGTTGAAGCTGCTGGATGTCGCACACAAGATCGTGTTGGTGTGCAACCCGACGATTCCGGCGGTGCGCAATGTGCGCAAGATACTCGATGTGTTTGATAACCTTCAATCCCCAGCGCATCTGGTTGACAAGGTGATGTTTGTGCTCAACCGGGTGGTGAATGAGAAGGATAAAGGGCGCGGCACTGTCCCGGCGGCGTCGATCGAGTCTCATCTGAAGCTGCAGGTCACGACTTCGATCCCGCAGGATGATCGCTCGGTG
The DNA here is from genome assembly GCA_034429275.1 of Anaerolineae bacterium. Taxonomy (GTDB): domain Bacteria; phylum Chloroflexota; class Anaerolineae; order Aggregatilineales; family Aggregatilineaceae; genus DAOUFU01. Next base: position 25,819 of record DAOUFU010000343.1, read on the forward strand.
TTGATGGCGGTCAACCAGGGTGTTCCCCTGGTGGCCAAACTGGGCAATCGTTCTCCTGGGCGCGAAATGGTTGAACTGGCGGAAGCAATTCGCCGGTCCGTGAACACACAAGGGGATCAGACCGGGTTACGTTTCCAAGAAGATTCTTCTTCGCGCAGTGGATTGCGCGCGCTGTTTGGTGGGTAGATGTCGAGAATCGTATTGGTAGTCGAGAGCGAGCACAGTTGATCATGGAGGGTGAGTAATGTCACTGTTACGACGTATTGAGCGCGGCGGGCAGGGGCCGGAGAATCCCGATGAGGGAAAGCTGGACCAGATGCGCCGACGGACGCAGGTTCCGCAGTCGCCTGGCGCACCTGCAGCAGTCTCTGGGCGGTCTGAAGCGAGCACCTACCAGGACCTGAAGGTGCGCGTTCAGAACAAACTGCTGGCTGAACTAGATACTACCGCCGATCCCCACTCGCCGGAAGTGCGCGCGACCATCGAAGAATTGTTTTCGACCATTCTCGCAGAAGAGAGCATTGTGTTGGCGCGCGCTGAGCGTCAACGGCTCTTTGAGGCGATCGTGGCAGAAATTTTGGGCTTTGGCCCGCTGGAACCCTTGCTGGCCGATGATACCATCACCGAAATTATGGTCAATGGCCCTCGCAATGTCTATATCGAGCGCAAAGGTAACCTGCTGCGCACGACGGTGACATTTGAGGACGAGGATCATGTGCTGCGCGTGTTGGACCGAATTGTGGCTCCACTTGGCCGCCGCATCGACGAAAGCTCACCGACGGTGGATGCGCGTTTGCCAGATGGCTCGCGTGTGAACGCCGTGATTCGCCCGATCGCATTGTGCGGTCCGACTATCACCATTCGTAAATTCTCCAAAAAGCCGCTGACAGTTGAAGACCTGATTCGTTTTGGCACGATGACGCCCGAAGTCGGCGAGTTCTTGCGCGCGTGCGTAATCGCGCGGCTGAACATCATCGTATCGGGTGGCACCGGCTCTGGAAAAACCACCCTGCTCAACGTGCTTTCGGGGTTCATCCCCAACGATGAGCGCATCGTGACGATTGAAAACGCGGCAGAACTGCAGCTTCGCCAGGAACACGTTGTATCACTGGAGAGCCGCCCGCCGAACATTGAAGGTCGCGGCGAAATCTCGATCCAGGACTTGGTTGTGAACTCGCTTCGTATGCGTCCCGATCGAATCGTGGTTGGTGAATGCCGTTCGGGTGAAGCGCTGGACATGCTTCAGGCTATGAACACCGGTCACGATGGTTCGCTGACGACTGCTCACTCGAACAGCCCGCGCGATACGCTGGCTCGTCTGGAAGTCATGTGCTTGATGGCCGGTATGGACCTGCCGGTGCGCGCTATTCGAGAGCAGGTCGCCTCGGCTGTGGACCTGATTATTCACCAGGAACGTATGCGCGATGGATCGCGCAAGATCGTGAAGATCACCGAAATCCAGGGTATGGAAGGTGATGTCATCACGATGTCGGACATTTTCGAGTTCGAACAGACCGGCCTGGAAGCGGGCAAGGTGATCGGACGTATCCGCCCCACAGGGCTGCGGCCCAAATTCATCGACAAAATCGAAGATGCCGGCATCCATCTACCGCCCTCAGTCTTTGGAATCGGGATGCAGCGCTACTAAATCTGGCGCGCGCCTGATCAGGGGCTTGAACCGTCGGTATGTGGCCACGCGGAAACTCTCGGATAGAGGATTTCCAGGTGGGGTGGAAGCCTGGCTGTATTCTGCTAATGAAGGAACAGAGTTCGGCGATGAGGGCATAGTGATGCGCAAAAGGCGCATCTTGCAGAGTTGTCGCCGAAGCTGTACAGGAGAGGCCAAAACGCTATGGAAGTTTTGATTGCAGCTGGAGCTGGGTTGTTGGCTATCATCATCCTGGGGGTCGGCGCAAGCCGGATTCGATCGCAGCGCAAGCAGGAGATCGAAGAGCGCCTGGGGCGGTACGCGACTCCTGAATACAGCGACGTGGCATTGACCGAAAGCGAGGATTCGGGCCGATTCGATGAGGCGAACGTTATCGCCAAGAAACTCGATGAGGCCATGGCCGACCGCGAGTTTGCCAAAAAGTGGCGCGTTCAGTTGGCGCGGGCAGACCTAAAGCTTACCGTGACCGAATTCATGGCGATGCACGTCATCGCTGCGGTGGTAGCCGGGGTGTTGGGAACGATGTTTTTCCAGACGCCCATCATTGGCGGCGTGGCCGGGATTGCGGGCTTCTTCGCTCCCCGGTTCTATGTATCCCGTAAGCAAAGCAAGCGTTTGCAGGCTTTTGAGGGCCAGCTTCCCGACACGTTGTCGCTATGGGTGAATGCTCTGCGTTCTGGCTACTCGGTATTGCAAGCGATGGAAGCGATCTCCAAAGAGGCACCGGAGCCAACCGCGACAGAGTTTCGCCGCGTTGTTCAGGAAGCACAGCTTGGCATCCCTATGCAAGATGCACTCGAACATCTGCATACACGTATGCCAAGCGAAGACCTGGACCTGGTGAATACAGCGGTGAACATTCAGCGCGAAGTAGGTGGTAACCTGGCCGAGATTCTCGAAGTTATCGGTCATACTATTCGCGAGCGTATCCGGCTCAAAGGCGAGATACGTGTGCTGACATCTCAGGGTCGCATCACAGGGTGGGTTATTTCACTGATGCCTATCTTGCTGACGGTCTTTCTGTACTTCGTTAGCCCAAGCTATATGGGCGGCATGGTGGAAAACCGGATGTGCGGTTGGCCGATGTTGGGCTGTGGTTTGGGCCTGATCGGTACAGGGACCGCCGTTATCCAGAAGATCGTGGATATCGAATACTAGGCCGGGTGACTGCTCCCTTTGATGGATCGCCGTGCCGTCTATTACGGAGGCCGACTATGGTTGGAATACTGGTCTTGATCGGAATTGGGGTGTTGTTGTTGGCCGGCTTGGTGTTCGTTGGTATGCGCGAGGATAGCAACGAAGACCCACTGATGAAGCGCCTGGCCAGCTATGGGGATCGTGATGTGCCCGCGACCCTTGAGGAGCTGGAGCTTTCGCTCAGCACTCGCGAACGTGTCATCATACCCATGTATCGGGCGCTCGCCCGCTTCGTAGTGAACTTCACACCGGAAAACCAGATCGATACGATCCGCCGGAAAATCGAACTGGCAGGTAAGTCTCAGACGATGGAACCGGTGGTGTTTTTTGGTCAGCGAGTGTTTCTTACCCTGGTTCTTGGGGCAGGTGCGTTCTTTCTGTTCTTCTTTGTGCGGCCTATGGGCCTGACTAAGGGGCTGATCGCTACTGTTATCGCGGCGATGCTCGGTTATTACCTGCCCATGATGCAGCTTAGTTCCCAGATCAAGCGGCGGCAGGATAACATCGTGCGGAAATTGCCCGATGCCCTGGACCTGCTCACCATCTGCGTGGAAGCCGGGTTGGGCTTTGAGCAGGCAATGGGCAAAGTGTATGCCAAATGGGATGATGACCTTGCGCTGGCGTTTGGGCGCGTGCTGCAGGAGATTCAATTGGGCAAGCGGCGTAGTGAAGCACTGCGCGATATGTCAAACCGAATGGACGTGCCAGACGTCACCAGTTTTGTGGCGGCGCTGATCCAGGCTGAGCAGCTCGGTGTGAGTATTGCCAAGATTCTTCGCATTCAGTCAGACCAGATGCGCGTCAAGCGCCGACAACGCGCGCAGGAAAAAGCACAGCAAGCGCCGGTCAAGATGATGATCCCGATGGTTCTGCTGATCTTCCCATCCATCTGGATCGTGTTGTTGGGGCCGTCCGTGATCGTGATTCTGGATTCAGGCGTCAGGGGTG
>DAOUFU010000344.1:0-8681 GCA_034429275.1 Anaerolineae bacterium
CGCCCGCCGACCTGCACACCCTGCGCGAGTTGGCAGCCCATCCCAACGGCGTCGCCATCGGTGAGATCGGCCTCGACTACTACCGCGACTCGACCCCGCCCGACCAGCAGCGCCGCGCCCTCGCGGGCCACCTGGCGCTGGCGTCATCGCTCGCCCTGCCGGTAATCATCCACAACCGCGAGTCCGACGCGGATATGCTGGCTGTGCTGGCCGATTGGGTGCGCGACCTGCCGCCCGCCCTGGCCGGACGCCCCGGCGTGCTGCACTCGTTTTCCGCCGCGCCCGAAGTCGCCGAGCGCGCGCTGGCCTTGGGCTTCTACCTGGGCTTCACCGGCCCGGTGACCTACAAAAAAGCCGATACGCTGCGCCAGGTCGCCGCGCGCGTCCCCGATCACCGAATCCTGGTCGAGACTGACGGCCCCTTCCTCACGCCGGAGCCGCGCCGGGGCCGCTTCCCCAATCGTCCGGGCTATGTGCGCTGGATCGCCGAACGAATCGCCGCGCTGCGCGCCGTGCCGGATGAGACCTTCTTCGCCCAGTCCACCGCCAACGCCGAACGGCTCTTCGCCCTGCCTCCCCACCCGTGAGAATCGGCGCATGGCCCCCTGACCGCCGGGCCAATTCCCTGGTACAATGGGGGCCGGTTAGTTGTGGGCACACAGCGGAGCAATTAGCGCGATGGCGTCATCCCCCATCGATCTCTCGATTCTGATCGTCTCGTGGAACGTGCGCGACCTGCTGGCCGCCTGCCTCGACAGCATCGCCGCCGCCCCCCTGATTCGCGTCGCGCCCGATGGAGTCGAGTCCGGCGGTTCCGGACCGCGTGTGGAGGTCCTGGTCGTCGATTCGGCCAGCAGTGACGGCAGCGCCGACCTGCTGCGCGAGCGGTATCCCTGGGTGCACCTGTTCGCCGAGCGCGAGAATGTCGGCTTTGTGCGCGGCAACAATCTTGCCCTGGCCGCTGCCGGGGGCCGCTACCTGATGCTGCTCAACCCGGACACGGTCGTACACGGCGACGCGCTGGGCGTCCTGGTCCGCTACCTGGATGCTCACCCGGAAATCGGCATCGCCGGGCCGCGCGTGCTCAACGCGGACGGCACCACCCAGAGCACGCGCCGCCGCTTCCCCACCCGCCTGACCGCCTTCTTCGAATCCACCTGGCTCCAGGGATGGGCACCTCGCCGCGTGCTCGACCGCTTCTATGTGGCCGATCAACCCGATGACGGCATCTTCGAGGTGGACTGGGTACAGGGCTGTGCGCTGCTCGCCCGCCGCGAGGTCTATACACAGATCGGCGGGTTGGACCCACGCTACGTCATGTTTTCCGAGGAACTGGACTGGTGCAAACGCGCGCGTCTGGCGGGCTGGCGGGTAGCCTATGTCGGCAGCGCGCAGATCACCCACTACGGCGGCAAAAGCACCGAGCAGGTCCAGGCGCGCAAGCACATTCACTTCCAGCACAGCAAACTGCGCTACCACCGGACCTATCACGGCTCGCTCTTTGCCCTTGCCCTGCGGGTCTTTCTTCTGCTAAGCTACGTCGTGCAGCTTGCGCAGGAAGCGATCAAAGCGCTGCTCGGCCACAAGCGCGCCATGCGCCTGGAGCGCGTCCGCACCTATGCCCAGGTGATCGGCGCGCTGGCGCTCAACCGCGAACCCGGCGGCTCGTGATGCCGCGCGACCACATAGAGGAGTGATGGCTGCCTCATGCGTATCGGACAGATCACCGGCGAATATCCGCCCATGCAAGGGGGCGTTGGCGCGTTCACTCAGGAACTCTCGCGGGCGCTGGTCGCGCTCGGCCACGAGTTGTTTGTCTTCACCGACCACCGCGTCAGCGAGAGCAGCCGCCCCAGCGAGGGCGACCGCCCCAGCCCAAACCCGCGCGACAGCGCCGAATATGCCGCCGTATCGCCCGACTCCATTCACGTCACCGCCGACGCGCACACCTGGGGCTGGGGCACGCTCAGCCGCATCCGCCGCTGGGCGCAGGCTCAGCAGCTCGACGTGGTGAACATCCAATACCAGGCCGCTGCCTTTCACATGGCCGCCTTTGTGCACATCCTGCCCGTGCGCCTGGATAATGTGTGCGTGGTGACCACCTTTCACGACCTGCTCGTGCCCTACCTGTTCCCCAAGGCCGGGCCGCTGCGCTACCAGGCCGTGCTCACCCTCGCCCGCAGCAGCGACGGCGTCATCGTCACCAACCGCGGCGATGAGCGTCGGCTGGCTGCCGAGCGCGCCATCGCCAACATGGCGCACATTCCCATCGGTTCCAATATCACCCCCTCGCCGCCCCCCAACTACGACCGCGCCCGCTGGCGGGCCGATCTTGGCTGTGCACCCGGCGATATCCTGGTGGGCTATTTTGGCTTCCTCAACGCCAGCAAGGGCATCGAGACGCTGCTGCACGGCGTGCGCATCGCGCGCAATAACGGCCTGCCCGTCAAGCTGCTGATGATCGGCGGGCGCACTGGCATCAGCGATCCCTCCAACATCGTCTACGCCCGCGAGATCGACGAACTGGTCGATAAGCTCGCCCTCAACGAGCACATTCGCTGGACCGGTTTTGTGGATAGCAGCGCCGTCAGCGGCCACCTCATGGCCGCCGACCTGATCGCCCTGCCCTACCGCGACGGCGTCTCATTCCGGCGCGGCAGCCTGATGGCCGCCCTGGCCCACGGCTGCACCATCATCACCACCCACCCGCAGATCGACATGCCCGACCTGGTGCAGGATGTTCACGTGCGCATGATCGCGCCCGAATCCCCCACCGCCCTGGCTGTCGCCATCGAAGACCTGGCCGACAACCCGGATTTCTGCGCGCAGATGGGCGCAAACGCGCGTAAGCTGGCCGAGGAATTTACCTGGGACCGCATCGCCAGGCGCACCGCCGACTATTTCGAGTCGCTGCGTTGTGGGCCGGGCCGATCCTGATCGATACAGCAATACAACGGAGAGTGTCTCATGCGCGCCCTGATCGTTCTCGACCACCCCTGGGACCGCAGCTTCTGTCATGCGCTGAAGAACGCGCTGGTAGACGGCCTGCACGAGGCGGGCCACCACGCCGATGTGATCGACCTGCACGCTGATGCCTTCGACCCGGTGATGCACCGCGAAGAACTGGCCGGTTATACGCGCGGCCTCGTGCTCGATCCGCTCGTCACTCGCTACCAGGACCGTATCCGCCAGGCCCGGCACCTCGTCTTTGTCTTCCCCCTGTGGTGGGAAGTCACGCCCGCCATGCTCAAGGGCTGGCTGGATAAGGTGCTGCTGCCCGGCTTTGCCTTCCGCGAAGCCGATGCTGCCCCGCTGCTGACTCACCTGGTCAGCGCAACGGCGATCACCACCATGGGCGCGCCGGAAATCACCTACAATTCGGTGGAACGCGCACTGCTCTATGGCACAATGCGCTTCTGTGGCGTTCGCCACACCCACTACATCAACTTTCTGGATGTCGGCAACTCCACGCTCGAACAACGCGCCCGCTGGCTGGAGGAAGTCCGCGAGTACGGGCGCACGCTGGACACACGCTTCCCCTCGGACGGTGAGTAATGGTCTACCTGCTTCAGGGATTCACACTAGGCTTTTCAGCGGGCGTCTCGCCCGGCCCCATGCACGCCTACCTCTCGTCGCAGACGCTCAAAAATGGCTGGCGACGCGCCATCCCGGCCATCTTCGCGCCGCTCATCAGCGACGGGCCGATCATCGCGCTGGTGCTGCTGGTGCTCACCCAGATGCCGGAAGCCGCCTTGCGCGTCCTGCACATCCTCGGCGGGCTGTTCATCCTCACCCTGGCCCGCGCCGCCTACCGCGACTTTCGCGCCGCCGCCCACGACCTCACCCCAGAGCCGGGCACGGCGCGTCGCAGCCTCCGCCAGGCGGTGATCGTCAACCTGCTCAACCCGAATCCGTACATCTTCTGGGGAGTCGCCGGGGGACCGCTGCTGCTGGAAGGCTGGGACCGCGCTGCCGCGTGGGGGGTGGGTTTCCTGGTCGCGTTTTATGTCGCGCTGATCGGCACATTTGCGCTGTTTGTGGGCATCTTCGCGTCGGCGCGCCACCTGGGGCCGCGCATCAGCCGCGCGCTGAGCGGACTCTCGGCGGTTGCGCTGGCAGCCTTCGGTCTCTACCAGCTTTACGCGGGGGTGATGTAAAAAACGGGCGCGTCATTGCCGTCTCGCTGCCGCGCCCCTGCTGAGCCACTATGCCGCCTGCGCGCCCTAGACAATCCCGAAGATAGATTGCAGCTTGAGCGCCAGCCCCATGTCGCCCTTCACCTTGATCTTGCCCTGCATAAAGCCGACCATCGCGTTCATCTTGCCGTTCACCACCGCCATATAATCATCGGCGCTGGCCGTAATCGTGATGCTGGGGTTCTCTGCGGTGCCTTCGTGCACATCCACCTTCTGGTCTTTCACACGAATCCAGTAGTTCGCGCCGTTGTCGCCGGTCAGCACAAACTGGAAGACCGCGTCCACGCCTTCGGCTTTCTCCGCGTTGAACCCTTCCTCCATGTTTTCGAAAATTTCCTTCACCGAGGTAACTTCAGCCATTCGACAGCCCTCCCCTGGGCGCTCACTCAAGACACAATGCGCCCAACTATACCATCTGCTGACCCGCCTGCCCAACCCTTGACGCTGCCGTTGAACTGCGCCACAATACCGGTGCTCGTTGCCCGGCCCTGGGTTTTGGGCTGGCTGCTTGTACGAAGTTCTGACGGCTGTTCCTCATGACTCGAATCGCCATCATCGCCGACATTCACGGAAACCTGCCCGCCTGGCAGGCCGTCGAGGCCGATCTCGCCCGATGCGCCCCCGACCGGGTGATCGTCAACGGTGACGTGATCAATCGCGGCCCGCAGAGCGCCGAATGCCTGGCTGCCGTGCGCGCCACCGGCTGGCCGGTCATCTTCGGCAACCATGAGGAATACGTCCTCAAGTACGAAGACGGCGACCTGCCGCAGGAATTTTATACGGCGCTGTGGCTGCCCTCGCGGCTGGTGTGGCAGTCGCTCACCGCCGACGATTTTGACTATCTGCGCACCCTGCCCCACCATCTGGTGATCGACGAGCCAGGGCTGCCCGCCATCCACATCACGCATGGCAGCCCGCGCGGGTTAAGCGACGGCCTCGGCCCCTGGCTGACCGACTCCGAGCTGCGCGAGATCGCCGCCCTGTTCCCGCAGCCGATCATCGTCGGCGCGCACACCCACCGCCCCTACGATCATCACCTGGGCGATCGCTGGTTCCTCAACAGCGGCGCGGTGGGCGTGCCCTACAACGGCAACCCGGCGGCCCAATACCTGCTACTGACCGCCGCTCACGGCGCGTGGCAGGCCGAGTTCCGCGCCGTGCCCTACGACCGCCAGCCGCTCTATGATGCCTGGGCGCGCACCGGCCAGTTGGAGCACAGCAGCATCGCCCGGCTGTTCAAATATGAGATCGAGACCGCTACCTATCATCTGGCCCACTACTTGCACTACTGCGAACAGCTCGGCCTGCCCCAGGACTCCATCGAATCGTTCGAGCGCTACCGCGCCGCCACTCAGCCGGCAGCGCCCTGTCCCTATTCCAAGCCATCATGAGCCGTCTCAAGCTTCAGCGCTTCAAAGCCGCGCCGCCGCCGCCCGAAGTGCAGGCCCATTTCCTGCGCGAATACAAGTCGGAGACGCTGCATTTTGCGCCCGACTCCCTGCCGCCGATCACCGCCCGCGAACTGTTTGGCGTAGATGCCCCGCTGGTCTTCGATCTCGGCTGTGGGCGCGGCGATTTCCTGGTCAACGCCGCCGCCGCCCGTCCCGATCAATATTTCGTCGGCTTCGATTATCACTGGAAGTCCCTGTGGAAGTCGATCGAGCAGGTGCGCGCCGCCGGGCTGGATAATGTACGCTTCATCCGCGCCGATTTCCGCCGCGCGCTGGTCCGGGTCCCCGACCGCTCAGTGAGCGCCATCTACCTGCTGTTCCCGCCGCCCGCCACCTTTTACAACAAGCCCAAAGCCGATACGCTCACCCCGGCGCTGCTCGCGGCCTATCACCGCGTGCTGATGCCCGGTGCGTCGTTCCACTTTGTGACCGATAACGCGCCCTACTTCGAAGAAAAACTGGCCCTGTTCGAGACCTGTGACCTGTTCGACGTTGTGCACACCGCCCGCCGGTTCGAGGGCGGCCAGACCTGGTTCCAGAGATTCTGGGAATCGCGCGACATCCAGTCCAGGCGGCTCGAAGCCCATCGGCGCGCCTGAATTCTGCCTATGCAAAGGACTGTTCCCATGAAGAGGCGTACCATGCTCACCATTGTGTTCGCTCTGATTGCCGTGCCGCTGGTGCTGGCCCTGATCGGCTGGATCGGTCTGCGCTTCAAGCCCGATCCCTTCCCGCCCTATCCGCAGAGCGGCCAGGCGCTCACCGCCGTCCCCATCCCTGATGGCCTGCCCGCCCCGGTGGATCGCCACCTGCGCACCGTGGCCTCCGGCGACTCCCTGCCCCTCACCGAGTCCGCCGTGCTCTCCGGCCCGGCCCGGCTGCGCATCATGGGCATCACCTTCAATTCGCGCGCGCGCTTTTTCCAGGCAGGCGGACGTGGCTATCGTCACTACATCGAATCGACGATCTTCGGTTACCCGCTGTTGAAGGCGAATGAGATCGTGCTGGATGGTACCGGGCGAATGGAACTCCCGTTTGGCGTCTCCGAAGGGCCGGAGATCGACCAGGCGGGCAATCTCTCGCTGTGGGGCGAGCAGTTCGCCTGGATGCCCTCCGCGGTCATCAGCGATCCGCGCTTCCGCTGGGAAGCGGTAGACGATAACAGCGCGCGCTGGATCGTTCCGCTTGGCACCGGCCAGGACGAATTCCTCGTCCGTTTCGACTCCGAAACCGGCCTGATGCAGTCGATGGAAGCCATGCGCTACAAGGAAAAAGGTGGCGAGAAAATCCTGTGGACGGTGCGTGTCGAGCAGTGGGGCACCTTCGACGGGCTGATGGTGCCCACCCGCCTGAGTCTGACCTGGGCCGACGAAGACTCACCCTGGGCCGTCTTCACCATCGACGATGTCGCCTACAACGTGGACGTAAGCGTGACAATCACCGGCAACGGGCCGTAAATCACAATCGTCTTGGGGGACGCGTGAGGCCCACAGGCGCAAAACTAAGGATTGCACGCGAAAAACCCGCGTTCAAATGAGCCGGTCGGCCTCACCCCCAAGCGGCCAGAAACAGGCCGCTTCGCCACCTTGTCGAAGGCGCGCAGGTCGCGGGTGAGGCCGGTTTTCGCTTAGCTCAATGTACCCGTGTGCTGAGCGCACACCTCACGCCTTGCGCGCGATGAACAATCCCGCATCCTTGGTGATGTCGAACGCGCCGGTTTTGGCCAGCTCTGCCGCAATGAACGCTCGCAGCGCCGCCAGCAGCCCCTCGGTGAGCACTTCAGCGGGCTGGTACGACGCGATATAAGCCACCAGCGGCTCAACCTCGGTCACCACCAGCCCATCCGCATATTTGCGCACCTCGACCCGCGCGAATTCCGCCGCGATCTGGGGCGCGCCGTTCTCCAGCGAAAAGGTATCGCCCACGCTGAACCGAGACTCCGGGCCGAGCGCCATGCCCGATGCCTGCTCGAACCGTTTCATCAGGTCGTTGATCTCGCGCATATGTCCGAGGCCGTTAGTAGCCGCGAAGAACCACCCCTCCGCCCTCAGCACGCGCGCGATCTCCGCGATGGCCTTCGCCCGGTCCGGCACATGATACAGCATGTGGTTGGCGATCACTACATCAAACGCGCCTGCCGGGTGCGGGATGGCCTGTGCATCGATCTGCTGCCATGTGATCCGCCCGGCCAGGTCGGGCGCGTCGTTGGCCACCGCCCGCCGGGATTCCGCCACCATGCCCGGCGAAAAGTCCGACAGTATGATCTGCCACCCCGCCGGGACTCGTGCAGCATTTTCGCGCCACAGCCAGCCGGGGCCGCTGCCCAGTTCGAGCACGCGCGCGGTGTCCGGCGCTTCGTGCAGCACCTGGTCAAACACCCACCGGTGCCAGCCGTAGCTGTTCGTGCTGAACCGGGTATGCAGGGCTGCGCGCGCGCTCAGGTTCGAAGAATCCCGGTACTGTTCATTGAGCAGGTAGGTCTGATCGCTGGTGCGCTTCATGTCTGTTCTCCACCAACCTGTCTCGTACTGATCCGCACCGCCGCCACCATCAACCCAAAGATAATGTACTCCGCCGTCATCGTGGCATGAAACAGGTCGATCTTGAAATAGAAGTGATCGAAGATGCCCGCCACCAGCGCGCCGACAATGCCCGCCGCCAGCCCCAGCCACAGGTCATACAGCGCCGGGTCGCGGCGCAGCCGGGCGTAATGCGCCGCGCTGTAGGCGTAAGCGCTGCCCATCAACGCCAGGTAGGCCGCCAGCCCGACCAGCCCGGCATTTGAGGCGATCGTCAGGGAGGTGTTGGCCACGCCCAGGTAAATATCGCGCTCCGGCGTGCCGCTGAACCCGACTCCGATCACCGGGTGCCGCTCGATCAGCCGGAAGGCATCTTTATATTCCCCAAACCGCATCTGCGTTTCCACGTCCCGGTTGGTCAGCCCGGCTTCCAGCTTGTCGATATAGCGCTGGGTGAAGGGCAAGAACAGCGCGATCACCCCCGCCGCCGCCATGATCACCAGCAGCCGCCGATA
>DAOUFU010000345.1:0-3683 GCA_034429275.1 Anaerolineae bacterium
GAGGGCATCGTTCGCTAACTCCAGAAAAACTGGGCCACCAGCCGTTTTCGGTCACCAATTCAGAGACTGCCCTGGGGACAATATGACGGTAGGTCTGTTGGTTCACCACATCCTGCAGAAAAGCAGCAAACCGCGCCGCCCCCTGCCGACTGTCGTAGAAGGTTAACAGCTTACGCCCTTCGCCCGGTTTTTCCCGAATTTCAACTTTCGATGACGGTGGCAACGCCCGATATAACTCATAGGTCATGATGGCCAATGGGGTTGATCCCCCGACCGAAATCGGTGTAGAGATTTCAGTGTCTTTAAAGGCTTTTGAACGACAGCGTGGGCATTCACTCATCTTTTCAATTGGCTCTGATCTAGCCCCGTGTCTACCGGTTTTGATCGTGTGAACACCGTACAATGTGACCCGCGCAGGGTGCTCACAAGAGCAGTGCCGGTCGCTGCCACATCTGACGCATATTTCCTTCTGCGGATAATCAAAGGCAGCAAGAGTTTCCTGGGAATCTTCTTCCTCGTCCTCTGCCGCCAGCGAACGATTTTCTTCAGGTTTGCGCCAGGCGAAGTAATAAACCCTTGCATCGCCAAACCAATCTTCCGCCTCAGGCACAAATCGCCCGTCTTGCTCCTGCATCCGGATATACACCTGCCCACATTGACGGCACACATAGAGTGGATAAACCAGGCTCTCACAGACGTCACAGCGCTCGCGGCGTTCGGTGAACAACCGTGACCAGCCAGCGTTTTCAGAAGACTGTCGGCCTTCACAATGGGGATTTATGCAGGCCCAAACCCCCTGGGGAGATCGCGCAAATAGATGGTAACGAGCCGGCAGCAGTGATGTCATGTCTGGGGCGGGACGCGCCTGTGAACCCAGCTCAATAAGCCGGTAAAGTGCCTCTTGGCGGACTTTTGCATCCATGGTGCCAAATAACTGCTCTGCAGCAGTCTCCACCGGCATCGGCTCATCCAGCCGCTGAAGCATCCAGCGGCGCAAATGTATCAGGTCAGCGTTGTTACGCAGTGCCTCATACAGAAATGCCTGCAAATCCTCCAGCCCCTCGCCGTAGAACCCGGCCCTTTGAACCACCTCTTCAGAAACAAGGCCAACTTCAAACAGCTGCTGCGCGACATCTTCGACCCTATTCCAGGTTCCACTTCGCATCACCTCAAGCACATCAGCCAATCGCGGGTCCATGTATACGGCGGGATCAACTTCAAGCTTATCCGGCTGCTCTGGAACAAAATCGCGGTCAATTTCACCGAATATGATGTCATCTGCGGCAAACTTCTCACCAAACAAGTTTTGTGCAAAGGCAACCGCTGCTCCAGCATTATCGTCGGTGAGTGTTGCACTGGTGGCAATGCAGCGCACTTCCCCCGGCTTTTTCCTCAAGCGGTGTTTTAGACGACGGATCAGCATGGCGACCTCACTGCCTTGAGCGCCTGCATAGGTATGCGCCTCGTCCAACACCACAAATCGCCACGCGCCCGACTGGAATAACGACGAATCCTGCGGTCGTAACAAGAGGTATTCCAACATGGCGTAGTTTGTAATCAGGATTTGGGGCAGTTTGCGACCCGTCCTGATTTCTTCGCGGCTGATAACCTCGTTGGGCATCGGATCGCGTAAGACCTGGCGCGCTTCCTTCTCAGTAGCACGCAGTTCGCTCGTGTAACGCCCAAAGGTGATCTCAGTCCCTGCCAGCAGGCTTCGTAAGCGATCCAGTTGATCATTGACCAACGCATTCATCGGATAGATCAGCAGCGCACGCACGCCGGGTGTAGGATCGCGCAGCAGGTCATCCAGAATAGGAATCAGAAAACCTTCGGTTTTGCCACTACCTGTACCGGATGAGATCACAATACTGCGTCCATCCACGCAGAGTTTTCGGATCGCGCGTTCCTGATGCACAAACAATGGGGCATCCGCCGGAATCGGCTTGCTTTGCTCAAAACACGACAGGCTGAGCAGGTCCGGTGTCAAAACCCCTTCAGCGCACAAGGTGCGCAAAGATTGTCCGGTTCGATATGGCGGCGTCAGCTCCAGATAGGGGCCACGAGACAAGGCTCCCGCCTGACTGAGCCGCGCTTTTAGCTCTGCGGCAAGTTCCGGCTCCTGGCCATCACGGTTGACATCAAAGGTCGTGAGCAGATAACGCACCAGGACATGCTGAAGCTGTTGGGCAAGAAGAATGGGATTCATAAAGTGATCCTAATCAAGAACAAGCTACGAGATCGCGTGCACACGGAATAACTCTACCCAGCCGATTGCCCACTGGAACAATAACGGGCAGGCGTGCAAAGCCAAAACAACCATCTGATCGAGATCCTCGGTGGTGAACCCGCTGACACTCTTCAACTTATCATGCGTCTGCCGTGCTGATTCGTAAGTACGCAGTTGCAACGCCAACAGGACCATATTTCGATCGAGCCAGATCAATGAGTCTTCTAACGGCCGAGCACGCATTGCATCTAGCAAGCGATTAGTAGCGACCACTAATGGCACGTCAGTAATTTGATTCCGCTTTTGCTCCAATCGATCAAACCCTTGTCGCCACCGAGGATCATCCACCAACCGATCCAATGTTTTACGATCGCCGGTATGGTATTTTTTAACCCATTCCATGGTAGCTCGAGGGTGCGCGTCAGGAGTAGTGAGGTTAGTCGTTATGTCACGCAAGAGAGTGATCTTCGGTTTCTTGAGACTTTCCAGCAAATACGGCGTATCCATTACTTGCCGTGGAGAGGAAACATACGTCAGTCTTTCGCGTTTCAGACTTGTTACCGAAACATGCAGGTCGTAACCGTAGACGACATCTCTAAAGCGCTCTCTTTTATCCTGATACTTCTTGCCATGTTGATGAGTGTTCAAGGTACTGGGGCTGAGCTTGAGGTAGTTTCCAGAGCGACTTCCAACGATTTTTCCGCACCGGGAGCATTGATAAGCAGGCCACAAATCATACTCATCCAGCGAAGAAAATGGCCCTAAGACCTCAGATGTCGGAATCATCAGTCTGAGTTGAGAAGAATAAAGCGCATTTTCCGCTGCGGCCAATGGTTCCCAAGTGGCATAAACACGTGTCTGGACATCTCCTTCAAGTTTGATATCTACATATCCTTTGCCTGCACGCCCTTTAAATGCCGCGATTTCAGGATATACTGGCAATCCTATCCTATGCTCGCGAGTTGTTAACATCAGTGGATGACTGGTGACCGCCCACGCAGGTAGAAGTCCATAAGTCCGAATCCAATCAAGTGGTTTGTTGATTTCTGCCAGGCAGCGATAGACCGAGGATAATGGGTCGTCGTGATCTGACGCCATGCCCTGATACGCCGACCCTGGCAGCATGAGCATGTCGGACTGATGACCCCTTTGCGGGCTGAGCTGAATTGAAGGGATTTGACTGCCAACTGCAAGCAGAGAGACTGATGGTTCAAGCTCCAGCGGTTCTTCTTTACTGAATAACTGAATTCTGTATTCTCGCGCTTTGAGTTCACACCTGAAACGTAGCGAATTCTCAAATCGTGTGAAATATTGCTCGAAAACAGGAGCATCATCGGGATTTCTTGAATCGACAAGTTGCAGGCGGAAATCACCTACATGAACTTGGCCCACCTGGCAATCAAGCAAAAGCTGTTTAGCATCCGCATCATACTTGGCATCTCGAATCTGCACATCT
>DAOUFU010000346.1:0-5148 GCA_034429275.1 Anaerolineae bacterium
ACAGCCCCAGTATCAAGCCAATGGACGTGGCGATCAACCCTGCCACCACGCCGATCGACAGCGATACGCCGGTGGCCTTGACCAGCTCGGTCAGCACATCGCGACCGAAGTTATCCGTGCCAAGCGGCAACACGCGGATATTGGGAACCTGGCCGACATTCACATAATCGGTCTGGTTGACGACATATTTTTCCTCTAGCTGACCTGTTTCGGGATTGATGGCGGCGACGGTTGCGCCCTCGGTGGCGAGCAACCCATCCAGCGATTTGTTGAGGCGGATATAGTAGTTGCGATCGGCGTTTGTCATGCCGGGAATGCGTGCGGTGGGATCGAAGTTGTTCTTCCAGATTTCCAGCAGCGCGGCAGTGTCTTCGATGTCGATCTCTTCTTCGGGGACATCCCTTGCAACAAGCCATTTCTTCATCGCCAGGCGGTCATCATGGCTCAGTTTGCTGGCAATTCGTCGGGCGGCTGCGTCATCCAGGATCAGGGTATAGCGGGGAGCAAAACCCATGCTGTCATAAACATTGACGTAGATTCCTGGCGGAAGAAAGGTCCCACGGCTGACGATGTCCAGCGGGGCCGCTTTGACAATCAAGGGGTAGATCAACACCGTCAGCATGATGAACATAAAAATGACGAAGCCGACGACGAATTTCCCCGAACGAAAGACCTGTCTCAGTAAATGCTTCATGGTCGTATCTCCGCCTATTCGGATTGGGCAGCTTTGATGCGTGGGTCGATCAACCCGTAGACGATTTCGAGGACAAAGAACGCGATCAGCACCATGATGGTAATGATCAGGGTCGTTGCCGAAATCAGCGGGTAGTCCTGCCCTAGCACGGCGGTCAGGATGGTCGAGCCAAGCCCTGGATAGCTGAAGATAATCTCGGCCACCAGCGCACCGCCCACCATCGTACCGATCGACTGAGCCAGGCCCGTCACCTGGGGCAGCATCGCGTTCCTGAAAACGTACCAGATAATCCTGCGGTCCTTGACCCCCATGAAACGCGCGTACTTGACGTAATCCGCGTTCAGCTCATAGATGGACATCGAGCGCATCCCGATGGCCTGGCCGCCGATAGTAATCAGCACAATCGACCAGAACGGCAGTTGATAGTGAACGATGACGGACCACACAAATTCCCAACTGGTGTTGGGAATCATGTCGAACCCATAGCCGCCGGAGGTGGGGAACCACTTCAGGTCCACCGCAAAGATCACCAGCAGGACGACCGCCATCCCAAAGGCAGGCAGACTGCTGAGGAAAATGCTGATTGGCAGAAGGACTTTATCGAAGCCCTTTCTGAGATAAGCCGCCAGCGCGCCGAGCGTATTCCCCACAACCCACCCGACAATGATTGCCGGAAACTGCAGGGCCACCGTCCACCAGATCGACGATTCGATGACGTCCGCCACTGTCCGCGGATACTGGCTGATGGAGTAGCCAAAATCGCCGCGAAAGACGTTGCGAACGTAGATGAAGAACTGCTCGACGATGGGCTTGTCGGTGCCAAACAATTCCGTGTATTGCTGATAGATGGCCTGGACCCCGGTGGCGTTGGACATGCCTTGCGCCATCCGGGCAACGATGGCTGCTACAGGGTCTCCGGGCATCAGGCGGGGAAGGATAAAATTCAGGATGAAGGCGCACTGCAAAGTGACAACAAACCAGATGAGCTTCTTAAGGTAATAGTTCCGATATTCTTTCAACGCGACGCTCCTCAAGAAACCAGATGAACAAGCCGATGAGGTGGCAGTCACCTCGATGGGCCGGTCACTGGCCGTTCAGGTCAGTGACCGTGCCCTGTGCGATGACGTGACTGCCACCTGCATCTGCAGAGTCAGTTATTTAGGGGTTGACCAGTTCCAGGTTATACAGACCGGCCACACTCCAGCCGTCCATCAGGTTGAGCGGCGGGACGGGCGGGTTGGTGCCGTCGCCTTCATACGGGAAGTTGGTCCACACACTCTCATTCACCGTGTGGAAGGACTGCGGACGATACATCAGGGTGAACGACGGAATGTCCGTCAGGTAGATGCGGACCAGTTCCGTGTACATTTCCTTCAGCTTGGCGGGATCCGTTTCCTGCGGGATGGCCTGGATCAGCGCGTCGGCTTCGGGGTTGGAATACCCACCCCAGTTGCCGTTCCAGTTGCTCGGCATCCCGATGAATTCCGAGCTCATCAGCTTGCGGATACGGCTCCACGGCTGGGTCGGGCCGGCCCCATCGCTCCACATCATGAAGATGTCATAGCCTGCGGGCAGCGGGGCATCCGACTTGGTGACGACCGTCTGATAGACCGACCATTCGGGGTAGTTGGTGGTGATGTCGATGCCGATTTCCTTACCGGCGGCAGCAACCACTTCGATGGCCGCCTGCCAGTCGGACCAGCCGTTGGGGCAGGTGGCGACATAGCTCAGCTTCTGGCCGTTCAGTTCGCGCCAGCCATCGCCATCGGTGTCGACAATGCCAGCCTCGTCGAGGATCGCATTGGCTGTCTCGACATCGTTGCCCGCCCACTGCAGGTCCTTGACCGCCTCGTGGTCATAGAGCGCCTGCTCACCGGCGGTCGGGTTCATCAGCGAGCGCGGAACCTGCTCGAAGGTGGCCGACTGGTTGGTCATCGCGTTGGCGATGATGGTGGGATAGTCCACCGCGATCGCGATCGCGCGGCGCACGACAACATTGTCCAGGCCGGGCGACTTCAGGTTATAGAAGGCGGTGGGCAGGCTGGCACCGATGCCGTAAGGGGCTTCGGGCAGGTAGGTGGAGATGGGCAGGCCGTCTTCCAGCCAGAGGTTCTGGACATTGGCGTTGAACTGCTGGCTGACATCCACTTCACCGGCCTTGAGCGCCGTTGTACCGGCGGCATTGTCCTTGAAGATGGTATGGGCCAGGTACTTCGGAACCGGCAGCTTGCCCCACATGCTGGGGTCTTGGCCCCAATAGTTGTCATTGCGGATCAGGACAACCTTCGAGTCGTCGGCGAAGTACTTGTAATAGGGACCGGAGGCCACGACATCTTCAGCCGGGTCGGCCAAGAAGGCCGTCGCATCACCACCGGCGCGCTCTTCCAGCTTCTGCGTCCAGGCTTTCTGGATCACATAGTTGGTGCTGACATACGCCTGTACCAGCAGCGGATTGATGGCGGCGCCCGCTTCGTTCAGCTTGGCCTTGATGACGACCGTCAGCGGGTCGGTGGCAACGATATCTTCGATGTAGTCCATATTGGCAGCCGCCGTCGGGGTGCTGTACTTGACGTGGGTTGCCCAGGTATACGCGACATCTTCCGCCGTCACCGGGGTGTCGTCGCTCCACTTGGCTACCGGCTTGAGCTTGAAGGACAGCTCGGTACGGCTCTCGTTCCAGGAATAAGGGCCGTCGGCCAGCAGCGGATAGACCTGCCCGTCGAGCATATTGTACAGGTATGGCGTTTCGAACATCAGCACACGGGCATTATCTTGCTGCGCGATAGCCATCGCGTTGTTGTTGCTGTTCGAATACGGGTTCCAGCCAACAACCGAACCCCACTGCTGCCCGTTGAAATAGAGGGTTTCATTGCGCGGCAGGGTGGTCTCCTGGGCGATAGACGGTGTCGTAGCACCGGCTATCAACGCCACGAGAAGCAAAACGACGATGCTAAAACGGTTAAGCTTCATTGCGAGTACACTCCTCGAGAAATAAGTAGTCAATCCCATAGAGATCCGGTGTCTCACCGGCAACCGTGTGGCACTTTTTACAGTGATCTACGTGAACAATGTGGAGGATTCAGGTCGCCTACCACCTCCTTCTCTACCATAATGGGGGGGGTACTAATTTACGGGTTAAAACCCACGAGCTAAGGTGTTTTTGGTGCGCCTGCATTTTCACAGGCTGTACTCAGAATAACACGTCGGAGTTTTCGATGCAAGGGAATAGCAGGCGCAGTAGTATATTGAATAGAGTTGAAATTCGAATGACAGAAAACGGCTGCCTGCACGAGTGCGAATAACATATTCTCTCGCTCAACATTGAAAAACGCCGAAAAACCACCTTGAAATTTCAAGTGAAAAGAATACAGGCAACGCGCCATTTATCCCTCATCCTAAATCCCTCTCAGAGTGAGGGACTTCAAAGGCCCCGTGCCCTTCCCCTTGAGGGGAAAGGCACGGGATGAGAGCTATAACAATCGTGCACCCCGTTATCTCATGGTGCTGCCCTGTGTAATGCCAGTTGGACTTATCCTGGTTTTGCGAGCAGTACAAATGATGCAGAGTCGACGACTTCACCACCCCTGTAGGAAGTCCCGACAATGCTGTAAATCCCTGGCGCTAACGGCCCGGTGCAGTGGTACGAGTTGATTTCCCAAATTCCGGCCCCATCGTTGTATTCGACCTGTGTAGGACCGGCCATGGGCAGTTCAATGCCATTCATTGTGACTGAAAGCGAAATATCGGGCTGTTCTGCTCGCGCTTCAGCCTCACCTTCCGCCCCATAACCGATCGACATGCGGATCCAATACGAGCCGCCGCTGTTGACAACGGTGGGACCGTCCGCGGCAGACCGGGCATACACATTGAAGGTATGAAGAACACCGGGAGTCGGAGGGCAGTCGTTGTTCGCCGGCTGCGCGCTCACCGAGAGCAATTGGCCCAACCGCTGCATCACAAGTGCATTTATCTTGTCCATCTTGCCCCACATATCTCCTTCGCGGACGTTTGCATAGGCGATAATGTCGGCCTCAACGACAAACGGCCCTATGTGGCCTGCGCTGGTATATTGCACAAGTTTGCCACACCTGCTGTCAAACGTACGCCGCGCGGAAAAAACTGATGGGGATGATTCCAGGATTTCAACCGTCTGATTATCGGCTGTGTCCATCCATGCCTGTTGAAGGTTTGTATCGGCAACAAAACCGACTGCCTCATCCTCTGATCCAACGAGAAAAACGTGGCTCCCCACAGTCATGTATACGAAATCGGGGCACTGGGTATCTGCGCCCCAGGTCTCACCCCACACATTCCATTCCCGCGAGACCCGGCCCATAAAATGATAATCTGCCACGACTTGCTGGATGAAAGCTATTTTTTCCGGCTCACTTTGGAATGCGCCAAGATATTGATCGACGGTCAGGATTCCGCTCCCACCTGTTCGAAGGACAAAT
>DAOUFU010000347.1:0-1721 GCA_034429275.1 Anaerolineae bacterium
TTTATCGCTGCGGCGATTTTTGTCGTCACCCTGGCAGTGATCTTCTCTCGGCGATGGCACCGGATGGTTGTCAGCGGCGTCGGCGCAACGGTGATGGTCGCCGCCGGGCTGCTGTTCAACTTCTACAACGATGAGCACGCCGTCGAAGCCATTGATTTCGACACCCTCGCCCTGCTGCTAGGCATGATGATCCTCGTCGCCCTGCTGCGCACCACCGGTTTTTTTGAGGACGTGGCGATCCTGGTCGCCCGCAACAGCAGCGGCAGCATGATCCGCCTGCTGTTCATGCTCGGCCTGACGCCTTCGATCCTCTCGATGGTGCTCGACAACGTCACCACCGTCGTCCTGATGGCCCCCATGACCATCCTGATCGCCGAATTCCTCGATGTCTCGCCGCTGCCGCTGCTGGTCTCACAGGCCATTTTCTCCAACACAGGCGGCATGGCGACTCTCGTCGGTGACCCGCCCAACATCCTGTTGGGCGCAGCTGCCGGGCTGAGCTTCAACACCTTCCTGACCCATCTCGGCCCCATTGTGCTGGCCGTCTGGATCGTCACCTTTTTTACGTTGAGCTGGCATTTCCGCGTTCAGCTTCGCGCGTCTGGCCCCGAAGCCCAGCGCCAGGCAGCCATTCGCGGCCTCGATGCCCGCGCCGCCCTCACCGACCGCCGCACCGCCCGCCGTGTGCTCTGGGTTCTCGCCGGGGTGATCGTCCTGTTCATGTTCGAACGCTCGCTGGAGATCACACCGGCTTTTGCCGCGCTCGGTGGAGCAGGCATCGCGCTCGGCTGGACCCAGGTCAGCGTGCACGACATCCTCAAAGAGATCGAGTGGGACGTGCTGCTCTTTTTTACCGGGCTGTTTGTGATGGTCGGCGGGCTGCAAGCGGCGGGCGTGCTCGACCAGGTCGCCGAGAGCCTGCTCACCTTCCAGGATATTTCGCCCATCCTGCTCGGCCTGATCATCATGTGGGCGATGGTGCTGCTCTCGGCGCTCATCGATAACGTGCCGGTGACCATCGCCGTCATCCCTATCGTGCTCAATCTCGGCGCGCAGGGTGTGGATATCCGCCCCATCTGGTGGGCGATTGCGCTCGGCGCGGGCCTGGGCGGCAACGCCACTTCGATCGGCTCCACCGCCAACGTGGTCGTGATCGCCGTCAGCGAGCGCACCGACCGCCCGATCTCGGACCGCGAATGGCTGTCTACCGGCGTCCCCGTGGTATTGATCTCCAGCCTGGTCGCCAGCCTGCTCTATGTGGTCCTCTTCAACTTCCTCAAGACGCTCTGACTGCTACCCGGCCAGCGTCGAAAAATAGTGATCGAAGAACCGCCCCACATCCACCGAGAGCGCGACTTCGTGCGGCCCCTGCCCCGCCTGCCAGTGAGTCATCCCCGCCAGCCGCGCGCTGGCCAGCTCCACCTCGACCGTGCCCCGGCTGAACGTGCAGATCGAGTCGTCGAACAGGGTCGCTGCCGCCAGCGGATCGTGGAATGTGATCACGTCGCGCTCGGCAAACCACACCTCGGCGAAATCCAGCACCGGGCGCAGCAGCCCGGTCTGGAACCGCTGCCGCACCTGCGCCGCATCCATCACCACCTGGCAGGTGACATCCAGCCCGATCGAGCGGTGCACCGCCGCCGGTGCCCGGTAGACGATGGCCGCCGCGTGTGGGTCACAGATGGCGTTCCATTCCAGCGGCCCGACCCCTGCCAGCCGGT
>DAOUFU010000348.1:0-2975 GCA_034429275.1 Anaerolineae bacterium
GAAAATTTTCGGAGAGGGGGCGAAGTGGCCCGGTTTTGGCCGTGCGGGGGTGAGGCCAGCCATTCGCCGCCCTCATATCCGATCAATTGGCCAAAGTGCATCAGGGGCAGGCGATGCGCATCAACCGAAACAGTTTTTTGATGCGTTTACCCTGCCCTACATGGCGGCTGGCACCCCGATCATCCCCGGATCGGGTATAATGGGCATACCTTTGTTCCCCCAGTGCCCGCGAGGTGACCCGCCATGTCCGACCTGTTCGATTATGCCCGCACCCAACGCCAGCAGCAGTTCAGCCCGCTCGCCGTGCGGATGCGTCCGCAGAATATCTCCGAATTCGTCGGCCAGCAGCATATTGTCGGCGAGGGCTGCCTGCTGCGCCGCGCCATCGAAGCCGACCAGCTCAGCTCGATCATTCTGTGGGGGCCGCCCGGCACCGGCAAGACCACGCTGGCGAACGTCATCGCCCACCACACCAGCCGCCATTTCGCCCGGCGCAACGCGGTCACGGCGGGCGTGAAGGAACTGCGCGATCTGATCGCGGCGGCGCAGAACCGCATGGGCATGTATGGCCAGGGCACGGTGTTGTTCATCGACGAAATTCACCGCTGGAACAAAGCCCAGCAGGACGGCCTGCTGCCCTATGTCGAAGATGGCACAGTGGTGCTGATCGGCTCGACGACCGAGAACCCGTTCTTCAGCCTGGTGAACCCGCTGCTCAGCCGGAGCCGTGTCTTTCAGCTTCAGCCGCTGACGGATGAGGATATCATGACCATTGTGCAGCGCGCGATTGACGATCCGCAGCGCGGGCTGGGGCGGTTGCCGATTCGGATGATGCCGGAAGCGATGGCGCACCTGGTGCGGGTGGCGGGCGGCGATGCGCGCAGCGCGCTGAACGCGCTCGAACTGGCGGCCAAGACGACTCCGCCCGGCCCCGGCGGGGCGATCCTGATCGATCTGGAAGTGGCCGAGGAAAGCATCCAGCGGCGGGCGGTGCGCTACGACAAAAGCGGCGACGAGCATTACGACACCATCAGCGCGTTCATCAAGAGCGTGCGTGGCTCGGACGTGGACGCGGCGCTGTACTGGATGGCGAAGATGCTGCACGCAGGCGAGGACCCGCGCTTTGTGCTGCGGCGGCTGTTCATCCTGGCGAGCGAGGATATCGGCATGGCCGACCCGAACGCGCTGGTGGTGGTCAACGCGGCGGCGCAGGCGTTTGAGTGGGTCGGGATGCCGGAAGGGCAGTATTTCCTCTCGCACGCCTGCATCTACCTGGCGACCGCACCCAAGAGCAACAGCGCAGGGGCGTATTGGAAGGCGCTGGCACACATCGAGCAGTTTGGCCCCGGCGACGTGCCGCCCTATCTGCGCGACAAAACAGAGCAGTTCCACGGCGAGACGCGCGATCAATATCGGCAGACGCTTGAAGAGGCGGTGGGGAACCGCGGGCAGTACCAATACCCCCACGATCACCCCGGCGGATGGGTGGCGCAGCAGTATCTGCCGGTGGGCATGGAGCCGCCCGGCTGGTACCAGCCCAAAGGCATCGGCTATGAGCGCACTATCCGCGAGCGGATGGCTCACCTGGGCGAGGACGAGGAATGATCGCCCGGCGAAATCATTAACGAAGCATTGTTGTTTGATCCAAAACGTTGAGGTATCATGGATTCAGGCGTGCCATTCTGACCCGCCTGAAGGGAGACACCATCGATGCCTCTATTCACCCAGTATGCCTCCGCCGAGCGCGCATCCCAGGCTGAGATTGAGCGGGACGCGCAACTGTTTGAGCAGTTCCCCCACGTGGCAACGTTTCTGGATGCCATGCCCGCCATCTGCCTGATGCTTAATCCCCAGCGCCAGGTGATCTTTGCCAACCAGGCACTCTATGAGCAGCTTGGCGTGCCGCGCACGCTGGTTTACGGGATGCGGCCCGGCGAACTGCTCAACTGCACGAATGCCTACATCAACCCCGGCGGCTGCGGCACGTCGGAATTCTGCCGGACGTGCGGCGCGGTCAATTCGATCCTCGCCAGCCTGGATGGGGAGCAGGCGGCCAGCGAATGCCGCATCACGCAGCGGGACGGCGACGCGCTCGATCTGCGGGTGCAGGCCACGCCGTTTGAGTGGAACGGCGGGCGTTATGTCATCTTTGCGCTGGAAGACATCGGCGCAGAGAAGCGCCGCCGCGCGCTGGAACGCATCTTCTTTCACGACGTGCTGAACACGGCGGGGACAATTGTCGGGTACATGTCAGCCTTTCACGATGGCGTGCTCGACCCGGAGCCGCAGTACACTGAGGCGCTCTACCGCCAGTCGCGGCGGCTGGTGGCGGAGATCGAGGCGCAGCGCGACCTGGTCGCCGCCGAGCAGCACGACCTGGTTGCATCCCCGCGCGTGGTGGATGCGCTGCAGGTGCTGACCGACATCCAGGAAGTGAGCCGGTTCTTCCGGCAGGCCCAGGATCGGACAATCGAGCTGGCCCCTGGTGCGCAGGGTGGGCGGCTGGTCACTGATGACCGGCTGCTGGGGCGCGTGCTGGGCAATATGATCAAGAACGCGCTGGAAGCGTGCAACGACGGCGAGACGGTGACGCTCGACTGCCGGGTGGAGGATGGATTCGTCACCTACAGCGTGCACAACCCGGCGGTCATGCCGGAGGATGTGCGGCTACAGGTCTTCCGGCGCTCGTTTTCGACCAAGGGGGCCGGGCGCGGGCTGGGCACCTACAGCATGAAGCTGCTCAGTGAGCGCTACCTGGGCGGCACGGTGTGGTTCGAGACTGCACCAGGGGCGGGCACGACGTTTTACGCCCGGTACCCGGTGGAATGGGGCCAAAACCGGTAGATTCACCAGGGCAAACGCATCAAAAAAGCTGTTTTGGTTGAAGCGCATCGCTTGCCCCTGATGCACTTTGGCCACGTGATCGGATATGAGGGCGGCGAATGGCTGGCCTCACCCCCGCGCGGCCAAAACCG
>DAOUFU010000349.1:0-6605 GCA_034429275.1 Anaerolineae bacterium
AACGAATACCTGCTGACCGATTTCAAGTCGCCCTATTCGTTCAAGCTGCCCACCACCAAGTTTGTGGACGGCACCTATACCCTGTCAGTCGAAGCCAGCATGGGTGATGGCCGGGTCACGCAGCGCGCCTCAATCGACCTGACCTTCAGCAACGGCATTACTACCCCGCCGGTCAATACCAACACCTTTACCCCCCGCGTGGGGACGACTCCGCCGCCCGGACAGCCGTTCATCGTGGCGGCGACCGGAGACGGTGCGAGCGGTGAATGGCCGGAAGTCACCAACTTGATGGCGAGTTGGAACCCCAACATGGTCCTGTATCTTGGCGATGTTTACGACAAAGGGACCATGACCGAGTTCTATAACTGGTACGGCCAGAGCACCGAGTATTTCGGCCAGTTCCGCGAGATCACCAACCCTGCCCTGGGGAACCATGAATACGAGAACGGGGAAGCGCCCGGCTATTTTGACTATTGGGATAATGTGCCCCACTACTACAGCTTCGATGCCGCAGGCTGGCATTTTGTCACCATAGACTCGACCACCCAGTATAACCAGACCCAGCCCGGCACACCCCAGTATGAATGGCTGGTACAGGACCTGGCGAACAACACGAGTGCCTGTACTATCGCCTTCTTTCATCACCCGGTGTTCAATATCGGCGGCCAGGGGGTCTCTACCGGCATGGCGGAGTTGTGGCCATTGTTGGTGCAAAACGGCGTTGACGTGGTGCTGACCGGCCACGACCACACCTATCAGCGGTGGCTGCCGATGGACGCCAGCGGCAACGTGGACCCGAACGGGGCGACTCACTTCGTGGCGGGTGCGGGCGGGCACGGCGTACGTCCGTTTGTCTCTTCCGATCCCCGTGTGGCGGTGGGCCTGGATACGTCCCCCTCTGCACTGGGATCGCTGCGGCTGGCGCTGAACCCGAACGGCATGCCCTTTGAGTACATTAACCTGTTTGGGGCGCTGCTGGATTCAGGCGCGATCGCGTGCAGCGGGGCCGGTCCCGATACTACGCCGCCGAGTGTCCCATCCAACCTGACCGCTGCGGCATCGGCCAGCGTGACTCTGAGCTGGGCCGCATCATCGGATAATACCGCAGTCGCCGGTTATACTGTATATCGCAACGGGGCCGCTATCGGTTCCACGGAGGCCGGTATTCTGGCCTATACGGACTATATGGTCGACCTGAGCGAATCGTACACCTACACGGTGGATGCGTTCGACCTGGCAGGCAACCATTCAGCAGTGTCGAACACCGCCGCGGTCACCCTTCCCACATCGGCGACCCTGACGCTCTACGCCTCAGCCGATTCCTATACCAATGAGACGAGTCCCGGCAGCAACTACGGGACGAGCAGCTCTCTGCGCATTGATCTATCGCCCGTGCAGCGTTCCTACCTGCGCTTCAACGTGCCCTATCTGCCGGGCAATGTCCTCAGCGCCGCGTTCCAGGTGTACACCCTGACCAGTCTCAGCAGCGGCTATAACCTGTATACCGTCAGCGATGGGTGGAGCGAATCGACGCTCACCTATACCAATGCGCCGCCGCCGGTGACATTCCTGGGGTCTTCCGGGGCATTCGGCAGCAGCAGTTGGGCTACTCTGGACATCACGTCGCTGATCACGGGCAGCGGCGTTCTCAATATGGTGATGACGGGGAACAGCAACACGGCGACGACGTTTTCCAGCCGTGAGGGAGCCAACCCGCCCAGGTTGACCATCAACCTGATCGCACACTCGGCCCCTGTGCCCACCGCTACGCCCACAGCGACTCATACAGCCACGGTGACCCCGCTGCCGACCAATACGCCGACTGAGACGCCTGCCCCTACCGCGACCAGCACACCGGTCAGCGACACGACCCTGACGCTGACTGCCGAGGCCGATGCTTATATCAATGAAGCCAGCCCGGCCAGCAACTATGGCAGCAGCATCACGCTGCGAACCGATGCGTCGCCGATTGTGCGGAGCTATCTACGCTTCACGGTTCCGCCCATATCAGGACACGTGACCAGCGCAACTCTCCGCGTATACGCCAATACCAATTCGAACATCGGCTACACGGCTCACAGCACAGACGGCGGATGGGGTGAATCCACCCTCACGTATGCCAATGCCCCGGCCTTTGGGGCGAGTGTGGGCAGTTCTGGCCCGGTGACTGCGGGAAGCTGGACCACCGTAGACGTCACGACCCTGGTGAGCGACGGCGGCGGCGAGATCAATCTGGTGATGTCTTCCACCGACGCCACCGCGACGAGCTACGCCAGCCGCGAGACGATCAACAAGCCGGAACTGGTGGTAGTGGTGCAGAGCGCGCTGCCACCGACCGAGACGCCCACGTCCACACCGACTGAGACGCCCACATCCACGCCGACCGAGACGCCGACGGCGACGAACACGCCGATCACCGACACCACCCTGAATCTGAATCCGGTGGCCGATGCGTATGTCAGCGGATCGAGCGTGAACAGCAACTACGGGAGAAGCAGCACGCTGCGGACCGATGCATCGCCGGTCATTCGCAGCTACCTGCGGTTCACGGTGCCGCCCCTGGGCGGGACGGTGACCAGCGCCACGCTGCGGATTTATGCCAATTCCACCTCGTCCATCGGCTACGCAGTCTACAGCACGGCTGGTGGGTGGGGCGAAACGTCGATTACCTTTGCCAATGCCCCGGCACCGGGTACAGCTCTGGGGAGTTCGGGCCGCATCACGGCGAACACCTGGACGACCATCGACCTGACCGGGTGGGTGACCGGCGGCGGCGAAGTGAACGTAGTGATGACATCGACCAGTAACACCGCGATCAGCTATGCCAGCCGCGAGACGGCTAACCCGCCGGTGCTGGTGGTGGTGGTTCAGGGCGGCCCGCCCGCGACCAGCACCCCCACAATGACGCCCAGCGCGTCACCGACCGACGGGCCATCGCCTACGCCCACGGCTACCCTGACGCCATCGATCACGCCGGTGCCCAGCGCCACGCCGACCGCCACCGACATCCCGTCGATCGTGACGCTCGCGCCGGTGGCAGATGCCTATGTCTATGCGTCCTCGGCGAGCACCAATTACGGCAGCAATGTTCAGTTGCGTGCAGATGCCACGCCGGCCACCTACAGTTATCTACGTTTTGACCTGCAGGGCATGGGCGGCTCAGTCACACGCGCGACCCTGCGGGTGTATGCCAACAGTGCTTCCAGCGCAGGCTACAGCGTGCGCGCCGTGGCCGATACCACCTGGAGCGAGTCAGGGCTGACTTATGCGAATGCCCCGGCGCTGGGCAGCGTGATCGGGTCATCCGGGTCGTTCTCTGCCGGAACCTGGACAGCCGTCGATGTGACCTCGCTGTTCAGCGGCAGCAGCCTGGTCAGCCTGGCGCTGATCACGCCGAGCAATACGGCCATCAGCTTCTCAAGCCGCGAGGGT
This sequence comes from Anaerolineae bacterium, assembly GCA_034429275.1. Lineage (GTDB taxonomy): Bacteria > Chloroflexota > Anaerolineae > Aggregatilineales > Aggregatilineaceae > DAOUFU01. The sequence continues at coordinate 3,433 of DAOUFU010000349.1, forward strand.
GCAAACCCGCCGCAACTGGTGCTGGAATTCGCCGGTTCGTCGCAGCAGTCGATGATGTTCGCGCCGATGTCGGCGGACTTTACCATCGAGCAGCAGGCAGCGACCGAGACACCGACGCCATGGCCGACCGTCACGCCAGCGCCAACCGCGACCGAGACACCGACACTGGCGAACACGCCAACGCCGGTTCCGGCACCGGACCTGCAGATCGTCGAGTCCGATGATCCGCGCGTGCTGAGCGCCGGGTCATGGACTTCGTATGACAGTGCACTGGCGAGCGGTGGACGCTACATCTTCAGCAGCGGCAGCCTGGCCGATACGCTGACCGTGACCTTCCAGGGAACCCGTGCGGAAGTGGTCTACGTGCAGCACCCGGCGCTGGGCAGCTATGTCATCGAGATCGATGGCCTGCCGGTGCAGCAGGTGATCACCACTGCGCCGGAGAGCGTGTTCGGATCGCGCGCCGCGATCGTCGGCCTGCCCGATGGCACGCATACGCTGCGCGTGGTTCCCAGCGTGGGGACTATCGCCATTGACGCGTTTGGAGTGGACGTGCTGATCGAGACCACGCCCACCAGTGCGCCGGGCGCGCCGGAAGTAGTCTCCACCGAGACGCCGACGCCCTTCGTGGTGACCGCGACACCGTTCGCGACCGAGGCCGCGACGTCAGTCGCGACTGAAGCCGCGGCTGAAGCCGCGCCAACCGCCCTGCCGACCAGCACGCCGCTGCCTGCGGCGCTGCCCTGGATAGAGTCGTTCGAGACTCCGTCGGGCTGGACAGCCGGCGAAGGGTGGCAGTGGGATGCCCTGGGCGGGCACAGCGGCGCGGGCTGGGTCGCAAACAGCACCCTGCGCAGCGTGAACAGCACGCTGAGCAGCGACCGGCTGATTGATCTGCGCGGCGCGCTGCATCCCCAGCTCAGCCTGTGGCTGAAAACCGCGCTGTCGCCTGTGGACATGTTCGCGCTGGAGATCAGCGCCGATGGGGACAGCTCGTGGGGTGTGGTGAGTCTATCCGGCAGCCTGGTGGCCGACTGGACCCCGCTGACCATCGACCTGGCCCCATACGCGGGTGAGGTGATTCGCCTGCGCTTCCGGCTCGACACGACAGCGGCGCTCCCGCAAGGCGCTGCAACGCTGGGGGCATGGGTGGACGACCTGCTGATCCTGGATGTGCCTCAGCCGCCGACAGCGGTGCCCACCAGCACACCGGCGCCTACGGCGGTGCCCACCAGCACGCCGCTGCCGACCGACGTGCCAACGAACACGCCCATCCCGACGGATGTGCCAACAAGTACCCCGATTCCGACGAGCACACCTGTCCCGACCGATGTGCCCACCGGCACGCCAGTGCCGACCGATGTACCGACAGACGTACCTGCCGAGACCCCGGCCCCTTAAAGGTCGAGGTCTCGGCCCAGGCTAGAAATGCCCGGCACCCTGAACGTTCGATATGCCGGGAAATGACAGGGAGGACTCATGGACAACTTTTATGCTCTCATAATGGCCGGTGGGGGTGGAACCCGGTTGTGGCCTTTGAGCCGTCAGAAACGCCCCAAACAGATGCTGGCGCTGGTCGAAGACCGCACCATGTTCCAGATATCGGTGGATCGGTTGGAGCCGCTGGTCTCGCCCGATCATATCCTGGTCGTGACGGGCAGCAGCCAGGTGGAAGGGCTGCGTCGCGATGCCCCTCAAATCCCGCCGGAGAACTTCATCGTCGAGCCTCATGGCCGGAATACCGGCCCGGCGGTGGGGCTGGCTGCCATCCACATTCAAAAGCGGGACCCCAACGCCGTGATCGCGGTGCTGACGGCTGATCACCATATCGCGGACAGGCCCAAATTCCGCCGGGTGCTGGAAGCCGCCGGTGAACTGGCGCGCAAAGAGTTCATTGTCACCCTGGGCATTTCGCCATCGTTCCCCGCAACGGGCTATGGCTATATCCGGCGCGGTGGGCCGCTGGAAACGCTGGGCGAGTTTGAGACGTTCTATGCCGCCGGTTTCACCGAAAAACCCGACCTGGACACGGCCATCCAGTTCTTGACCTCCGGGCTGTATAGCTGGAACAGCGGCATGTTCATCTTCACGGCCAGGCGGCTGCTGACCGAATATGAGCGGCAGCAGGCCGAGATGTGGGCGCTGGTGAAGCAGATCGAGGGCGCAATCGGCCAGGAGTCGTACCAGGCCGTGCTCGAAGCAGTGTGGGGCGAGATGCCGCGCCTCTCGATTGATTATGCGATCATGGAAAAAGCCGAGGACCTGGCCGTGATCCCGGCAGATTTTGGGTGGAGCGACATCGGTAGTTGGGCGACCCTGTTTGAGGTGCTCGAACGGGACCACGATGGCAATGTTGCCCGCGGACAGGGAAAAAACCACATCCGGCTCGACACCAGGGATACTCTCATCTTCAGCGATCGCCCGGTGGCCACAATCGGCCTGGATGACATCGTGATCGTGGACGCTCAAGATGTGCTGCTGGTGTGCCGCCGCGACCGCTCGGAAGATGTGCGGATGGTGATCGACCGCCTGCAGCTGTCCGGCTCAGAATCTTTGCTGTAAAAGCCGTGGGGTAGGAAGGTCCGTGGGGTGACTCGGAAGATGGGGAGGGGTGAATGGCGTTAAAGAAAGCTTATGCCAGGATCGGGTGGTGGGTCCTGGTCACTCTGTTGGTGCTGGCGGCGATTCGCCACCCGGTGAACGCATCGGGGCCTGGGGGAAAAGTAGAGCCGTTCGTGTTCACCGCGCATGGTGATCTCGGCCCTTATGATTCGCCGGGTCTGCTGGCGAGTCTGGATTCGCTTGCCAATACCGGTGCCGTGTTTTCGTTGGGGTTGGGCGACCTGAGCTATCAGAGCGTCGGCGATGAGCAGCAGTGGTGTGCGACCATTCAACAGGCCCTGGGGCCGACCTACCCCTTCGAGATTGTGATGGGCAATCATGAAGACGAGAATAAGCTCAACGGCTACATCGGCGATTTTGTCCGGTACTGCCCCGATCGCATGAATGCGCAGGGACTCTATGGCGCAGAATACTACTTCGATTACCCGGCGCAAACTCCGCTGATCCGCGTGATCATGATCGGGGCCGACAATTCGTGGGATTGGGACGGCAGCGGCGAGGTCAGCGCGGGCGAAGAATTCGACTACGATCGCACCGCCCCGGCTAACCAG
>DAOUFU010000350.1:0-54371 GCA_034429275.1 Anaerolineae bacterium
GAAACCGACCGTCACGATGATGTCGTAGTCGTTCTCGGCGAAGGTGGCGATGTTATCGGCATAGTCGGCGGCCTTCTGGGTCTCGACATAGTCCACCGTCGCGCCGCAGGCTTCCGCTGCCAGCACGCCTTGCCACGAGCTTTGGTTGAAGCTCTTGTCGTCGATCTCGCCCACGTCGGTCACCAGGCCGATCTTCAGGTCGCTCAGGTCATACGCCTCGCAGTCGATCAGGCCCTCTGGGGCGGCGATCTCAGGCTCGGCTTGGGGTTCGGGCGTGGGTTCGGCCTGGGCCGCTGCCATCGCCGCGAGCTTTTCCACCACCGACGGGGGCATCAGGACGCCGTCGATCACGTGAATCACGCCGTTCGAGGCCATCACGTCGGTTTCGACCACGTTCACGCTGTCATTCAGCACGACACCGGCATCCGACGCCGCGATGGCGATGTCTTCGCCTTCGAGGGTCGTCGCGCTTTCGAGCGCAGCCACGTCTGCCGCCAGCACCTTGCCCTCAACCACGTGGTAGAGCAGCACGGCCTTCAGCAGTTCGGGGTCGGCGAGCATGACGTTGACCAGGTCGGCATCGGCCATCATTGCGCTCATCGCCTCGTCCGTCGGGGCGAAGACGGTGAAGGGGCCTTCGCCGGAGAGGGTCTCGCGCGCGCCCGCCAGGTCCACCACGGTCAGCAGCGTGCCAAAGCGCCCATCAGCCGTCGCCAGGTCGAGCAGGCTCATAGCCTCGGCTTCGGGGGTGGCTTCCGGTTCCGCTTCGGGTGCAGCGCCGCCGGGCTGGAACATCGCAGGCGCATCGATGCCGAACCATTTGTTATGGATCTCGTTGTAGGTGCCGTCGGCAATGACTGCCGCCAGGCCATCGTTGATGGCGTTCAGCAGTTCGGGGAAGTCCTGGCGCACGCCGATGCCGTAGAACTCATCGGTGAAAGGCTCGCCGACCAGGATCACGCCCAGTTCGGGATTCTTGGCGATGATGTCGGCGCTGACCGGACCATCGTTCACGATCGCGTCGATGTCACCATTGGCGAGCGCCTGGAAAGCCAGGGTGATTTCGTCGTAGCGCACAACCTCGACGCCCTCGATCTCGCTGGAGGCGATGTCACCGGTGGTGCCGCTCTGCACGCCCACCCGCAGGCCGGGCAGGTCTTCGGGGGACTGGACGTTCTTGGGATTGTCGGCCTTGACCGCGATCATCTGGCCTGCATTGAAGTAGGGGTTCGAGAAGTCGATGATCTCTTCGCGCTCTTCGGTGATGGTCACCGCGCTGGTGATCGCATCGAACTCACCCTGCTGGAGCGCGACAAAGATGCCGTCCCAACGGGTGTTGATGCGCTCGACCTCGAAGCCCGCCTTCTCCGCGATGGCGTCCATCAGGTCCACATCGAAGCCCACGATCGCGCCGCTCTCGTCCACAAACTCGAAGGGCGGATATTCGGCATTGGTACCGACCTTGATCACGCCCAGTTCGCCGCCGGCCATCGCCACCGCCGCAGCAGTAGCCGTCGGGGCGACTGTTGGTTCGGCAGTCGGCTCAGCGGTGGGTTCTTCGGTTGGCTCAGCGGTGGGTTCCTCAGTCGGCTCAGCCGTAGGTTCTTCAGTAGGCTCAGCCGTGGGTTCCTCAGTGGGTTCAGCCGTCGGTTCTTCAGTAGGCTCAGCCGTGGGTTCCTCGGTCGGCTCAGCCGTGGGTTCTTCAGTGGCTGTTGGGGCCACCGTCGCCGTGGGGGATTCTTCTTTGTCGTCATCGCCACCGCAGGCTGCCAGCGCCAGCACTGCGATCAATGCGAAGACCAACAACACGATCAAACGTTTGTTGCTTGGCATCGAAAGCTGTCTCCTCTTTGTATGGTGTTTTCTGCACAATGATGCGCGAAATTGCATCAATGATCGGCCATAGAATGCGGCTCACATCCCTATAATAACGCGGTCTGACGAAATCGCGTAAAACATGTTCTATGTGTAAAGTATACGAACGCCGCCCGGTTTGTTGCGGGCTTGGCTTGGGCGGGCGACCTCAGTATAATTGGCGCTGCGCTCGCACATGTGGACCCGGTGCAGCGCTTGAGGCATCGAAGCCGGTGGGGGGTTCTCGCAAACCCCCCTTGAATCGATTCAAAACGCGATGACAAGAGAGGGTAGTATGCGCGTCTCGGTATTGCAAGAAAATCTTCACAAGGGCCTCAGTATTGTCAGCCGGGCGATTCAGGCGCGCCCAACCCTGCCCATTTTGACCAATGTGCTGCTGTCGACCGAGAACGCGCGGCTTCAGCTTTCGGCGACCAACCTGGAGCTGGGCATCACGGCCTGGATCGGCGCGCAGGTCGAGAGCGATGGCGCGATCACACTGCCTGCCGGTACCCTGCGCGAGCTGGTGAGCACACTGCCGCCGGAGCGCGTTGATATGGACCTGGATGTGCGCACGCTGACTCTGCGGCTGCGCTGCGGAGCTAAATCGGCCAACATCAAGGGGATGGACGCCACCGATTTCCCGCTGATGCCCGCCTTTGATGCCACGCGGGCTATTGCCGTGCCCGCCATGGTCTTCAAAGAGATGATCGACCAGGTGGTGTTTGCCGCTGCCCGTGAAGACAACCGCCCGATTCTCACCGGCGTGCTGATGCGCTTCCAGGGCGATACGCTGACCATGGCTGCCGCCGATGGCTACCGGCTGGCCGTGCGCACCACCGAGCTTGAATTCAGCGTGGGCGATACCGCCCCGGCCCCGATCATTGTGCCCGCGCGCACGCTGGCGGAACTCAGCCGCATCATCAGTGAGGAAGATGACGAGGTCTTGATCGGCTTGCCCGATGGCCGTGGCCAGGTGATGTTCAATCTTAAGAGTGTGCTGGTCGTGTCGCAGTTGATCGAGGGCACCTTCCCCGATTATCAGGCGATTGTGCCGCGCACCTATGAAACCAGCGTGCTCGCCTATACCGATGACCTGCTGGCGGCCTGCAAAAGCTCTGAGGTTTTTGCCAAAGATTCGGCCAACACCGCCCGCATCCTGATCGAGCCGAGCGGCAGTAACACCGTTCCGGGCCGCGTGATCGTCGCCGGGCAGTCGCAGGAAAAGGGCGACGCCGAAGCGCCGCTCGATGCCAGCGTAGAAGGGCGTTCGGTGGAGCTGGCGTTCAATATCCGCTACCTGATCGATGTGCTGAACGTGATCCGCGAAGACCAGGTGGTGCTCGAAACCAGCGGGCCGACTGCGCCGGGTGGGGTGCGTCCCGCCGGGCGTGATGATTTCATTCACGTCATTATGCCCATGGCAACCGGGCGCTGAGTGCGCCCAGGAAGGCCATCACATGATCATTTTTGGCATGAGGCCCAAGCACAAAACGGTGGGCGAGGGGCAGTTCTTCTGCCCGCGCTGCCAGGCCATGCGTCCCTATAAGCACCAACAGGCGACGCGCTATTTCACGTTATATTTCATCCCTGTGGTGCCGATGGGCAAGATGGGCGAGTTCATCGAGTGCCAGGGCTGCGGGGCGATGTTCGAGATGCAGGTTTTGCAGCAGAAGGTAGAACGCCCGGCGCGGCCTGCGGCAGCCTCGCTGCTCGCTCAGCAGATCAATGCCATCCCGGCGCGCCTGCGGATGGGCGTACCGGTGGAGTATATCGTCCGCGACCTGACTTCTTCTGGCATCGACCGCGACGCCGCGCTCGCGCTGGTGAATCCACACCTGGCGAATGGGACGCGAACCTGCGCTACCTGCGGCCTGACCTATGCGGAAGGGGTCGCCGCCTGCGCGGAGTGCAACAAGCCGCTGTAGCGGACAGCCACCCCAGGGCGCAATTTGCTGCTACAAAAACGCGCGGGGACGGAGTTTCCGGTGATGCTCCGTCCCCTTTTTTGTTCGGACTATCGTTCAGGCGATCCGCCCCACCTCACTGCACGCTGAACGACACCTGGTAGGGCGCTTGCAGATAGTTGCCATCGTTGCCCACGATGATCAACTGCACCGTGTAGTTCCCCGGCGGCAGCCCATACGGCCCGATTTCCGTCAGCACGCCGTTGGTCACGCCCGCATAGTTGCGCGGCTGGTCCACGTTGCCGATGGTGGCCCAGTCGCCGAACGGCCCGCCGCGAATCTCGACCTTGTAGTACCAGGCTTGTTCCGGCGTGAAGATCGCGTTGCCGATGATGTTGATGGCGTCCGCCGTCGAGAACACCTGGCCCGGCGTCGGACTCAGGATGTTGGCGGTGACCACCGGCGGCCCATAACCGCCGCCCGGCCCGGCCTGGATCATCTGCTCGTTGCAGGCGAACTGGGGCAGGATCGGCACGCCGTTGTTGTTGGCCCACACCCGCGCGCGGACCGCGTCATCGGGGAATTCGGGCGGCGCAATGAACAGCAGGTCCTGCACGCCGGGAACCTGGGCCGCGATCTCGATGGGCACCATGCAGTACTTAGGCGGAGCCGTCTGCCCGCCCGGATCGGCGGCGGCGATGGCGTTGGCCAGGTCCGGGTTCACCGGGAAGGCTGCCACGCGGATCAATCCTGGCTCAACTTCGATCAACTGCGGGCCGTTGGCCGACTGAGGCGCTTGTGTTGGCATCACGGGAACCAACATGCCGTTCGAATCGGGGGCGAGCACCGGGCTGTCGAACAGCCACTCGCTGAAGGACGACGCGCAGCCGGTCGCAGGATCGCGCAGGGCAGTGCGCGAGAGATTGCACAGTTGATGACGCGAGACGCCACCGGGTGGCTGGAGATGGGCATCGTCTGCCGGGCGCGGCCCCAGTGAATCGAGCAGCGTCGGGTCGCCGTAAATGCCGGTGATGATCTTGTTCCAGATCGGCGCGGCCCCATCCAGGCCGGAGACGTTGTTCATCGGAGTGTAGTCGGTGTTACCCGTCCACACGCCGACGGCGATATTCCGTGTATAGCCCACCGTCCAGTTGTCGTGAAAGTCGTTGGTGGTGCCCGTCTTCACCGAAGTGGGGATGCCGGGAGTATACAGCGGGCTGTTCGATCCCATCGCCGGGGTGCGGGCCGCGTTGTCGGAAAGGAAATCGCTGAGCACAAAGGCAATGCGCGCATCCAACACCTGCTGACCCTGGACCAGCACGCTCTTGGAGCTATTAGTCAGGCGCGCAGTCGAGGGGCAGTGCCGCTCGTATTCGTAGATGATCTCGCCCTGCGAGTTCGTCACGCACAGGATCGACGTATTCGGAATGTAGTAGCCGCCATTGGCGAGCACGGCATAGGCTGTGGTCAGTTCGAGCGGGGTCAGCTCACCGCCGCCGAGAGTCAGCGATAGGCCGTACTGCGACGCGTCTCCGCCCAGGCTACGCACACCCACCCGGTGCATCATCCACAGCAGGTAATCGACCCCCACGCTCCGCAGCGTGCGCACTGCCGGGATATTGTATGAGTTCGCCAGCGCCTCGCGCATCCGCACCGGGCCGTGGAACTGCCCATCATAGTTTACGGGGCGGTAGGGCGGCTGCCCCGGTGCGCCCACTTCCATTTCCGTATCCCAGATCACCGCTGCCGGAGACCAGCCCTGTTCCAGGGCCGAGGCATAGGTGAACGGTTTCATGGCGCTGCCCGGCTGCCGCGCGACAATCGCCACGTTGACGTTGCCGTCGATCGCTTCGTCGCCATAGTTGACGCTGCCCATCATCGCCAGGATTTCGCCGGTCTCCGGGCGCAGCACGACTACTGCCGCATTGTTCATATTGTGCCCGGCCTGCATTTGCGAGACCTGCTGGCGTGCCGTCGCTTCGACTATCTGCTGGTACCTCATGTCGATGGTGGTATAGACTCGCAGCCCACCATTGGCGATCATGCGCTGAATTTCATCCGGCGCGAAGCCCAACTGCTGCTGAAGCAGCGACTCAAGCTCGCTGCGCGCATACAGCACAAAATGAGGCGCGGAATCCAGCGCGATATCAGGCATCACAAAGGCCAGCGGCTCGGCAAAGGCGGCATTGGCCTCGGCCCGCGTGATGTAGTTCTCTTCCACCATCAAGTCGAGCACGAGCTTTCGCCGCTCGTTGACCTGACGCTGCACATTGGGATCGGGATTGAGCGGGTCCAGCCCGGCGGGGGCTTGTGGCAGCCCGGCCAGCAGCGCCGATTCGGCCAGGGTGAGCTGGCTGGCGGGTTTGCCAAAGTAAATTTGCGCCGCCGCCTCGATTCCGTAGGCCAGGTTGCCATACGGAATCTCGTTGAGATACATTTCGAGAATCTCGTCCTTGCTCATGCGCCGGGTGAGAATCATCGCCAGCAGCGCTTCGTCCATCTTGCGGTTGAGCGACTGCTCATATTTATATTCTTCGGTGAACAGCACGTTGCGAATCAACTGCTGGGTGATCGTGCTGCCGCCGGAGACGATATAGCCGTGACGGAGATACTGCCAGCCCGCGCGCGCGATGCTCGGCAGGTCGATCCCTTCGTTTTCGTAGAAGGTATCGTCCTCGATCGCAATTGTGGCGTTGATCATGTGCTGGGGAATCTGGTCGAGCGTGATCTTGGTGCGGTAGCCTTCGCCGAGAATCTGGTACAACTCGCCGCCGTTGCGGTCGTAGATCACGGAGGTCTCGAACGACTGGTAATTGGCCAGGTCGTCCAGCTTGTCGATTTCGTCTTCCAGCCGGTTGCTGTAGTGTGTCCAGATCAGCAGCACACCCACCAGGATCACCATCATGATCATGCCCACGATGCCGATGCAGCCCAGGATGCAGCCCGGCCCCAGAATCCAGCTCTGCTTCCAGCGGCGGCGCGCACGCGGGCGCTGCGGCGGATAGCCCGTTCCTCCAGGGTAACCCTGGTAGGGCTGCTGCCCGGCGTAGGGCGGCACGGGCTGGCCGGGCGTGCGAGGCGTCCCCGGTGGATACTGTGTGCCCGGCGGGTACTGTGCTCCTGGCGGATACTGCGCGCCTGGCATCCCGTTGGGCGATGCTCCCCGGCGCTCGTGTGACGATTTGGACCGGCGCGGCGGCTGATTGGCGGGTGGATAGGGTGGATAAGTGCTGCGCATAGAGTCTCCCACTGGGCGGGGACAAACTATCTCCCCAGGTCGCCATGATTCTATCACGGGCCAACCTGCGGGTGCTATGCCGTCACCCTACGGCTGCGGAACGCGCACGCAGCGCTTACCAGCCGCCCTACAGCCGGCGCAGCTTTCACGCGGTCTTGATTCTGTCCATCCAGTTCGGTTATACTTCCGGCGCGCCAGTTAACGATCCAGGCACAGGACCTCAAAACGCCTATGCAGCGAGAACGTGTCGCCGACGATATCTATGTATTCACCAGCGAACTCTACGCACAAGTTACTGCCGGGGCCGTGATCACCCCTGAGGGCGCGATCCTGATCGACACCCTGGTTTTCCCCGAAGAGGCGCGCGGGATCAAGCATTTCCTCGAAAACCGGCTCAACTGCCCGGTGCGTTATATCGTCAACACGCATTACCACGCCGATCACACCTACGGAAGCTGCTTCTTCGAGGATGCGCAGATCGTCGCGCACACCAAGTGCTATGACCTGCTCGACACGCGCGGGCGCGAAGGACTGGAGACCGCCAAGCAGGGCAGCAGCGAACTGCGCGATGTCACCATCGTGCTGCCGCACATGGTCTTTGAAACCGGCACCCTGAGCATCCACCTGGGCAACAAAACCGTTGAGCTGCGCCATTCCCCCGGCCACAGCCCAGACTCGATCGTGGCGCTGGTCAAAGAGGACCGGGTGTTGTTCGCCGCCGATACCATGATGCCCATCCCCTATTTTGTCGATGGCAGCTATGACGACTTTGTGAACAGCCTCAACGCGCTGCGCGATGGCGGCTATGAGAATGTAGTCCAGGGGCACGGCGAGGTCGTGTTGCGCGGCGAAGTCGAGGAAGTGATCCAGGGCGATCTCGACTATCTGGCGACGCTGCGCGAGCACGTCGAGCGCGCACTGGACAAAGGGCTGCCCGTCGAAGCGCTCAACACGATCGATATTGAAAGCTGCGGCAAGAGCCGGATTCCGCTCAATGGGCTGGTGCAGGACCTGCATCTCGCCAACCTGCACGCCCTCTATCGCACGCTGCGCGCCGAGCGCGATGGAGCAGGGTCCTGAGCGCCGTGCCCGCCGCATGTAGGGACCTGAATAGCGGATGACGATTGAAGCGATCCTGGTCTGGTCATCGCTGCTGCTCTTGCTGAGCATCCTCGCCAGCAAAGTCTCCACCTATCTGGGCATCCCGGCCCTGCTGCTTTTTCTGGCCATCGGAATGCTGGCCGGTTCTGAGGGGCCGGGCGGAATTTTCTTCGACGATCCCTGGCTGTCGCAGTTTATGGGCGTGGTAGCGCTGGTGTTCATCCTGTTCTCCGGCGGCCTGGATACACGGGTGGACGACATCCGGCCCGTGCTGAGAAAAGGGCTGGTGCTGGCCACCGTCGGCGTGCTGTGTACCGCGCTGCTGGTCGGGGCGTTTACGTCGTGGCTGCTCGGTGTGTCGCTGGAGAGCGGCCTGCTGCTGGGCGCGATCGTCTCATCCACCGATGCCGCCGCCGTGTTCGCGGTGCTGCGCGGCAAAGGCGTGGGCCTGAAGGGCCATCTCAAACCCCTGCTGGAACTGGAATCGGGCAGCAACGACCCGATGGCAATCTTCCTGACGCTGGGCATGATCGAACTGGTCCGGAGCGCGTCGCTGTCGCCGCTGTCGCTTATCCCGCTGTTCGCCGAGCAGATGTTGATCGGCATGGCGGCGGGGCTGGGGATGGGCCGCCTGATGGTGGTGGTGATCAACCGCCTGCGCCTGGAATATGACGGCCTGTACTCGGTGCTGACGATCGCGCTGATCCTGCTGCTGTATGGAACGACAACGGTGGTAGGCGGCAGCGGATTTCTGGCCGTCTACCTGACCGGCGTGATGGTGGGCAACAGCAACTTTGTCCACAAAGCCAGCCTGAGCCGCTTCCACGAGGGGATGGCATGGCTGATGCAGATCGTGATGTTCCTGACGCTCGGCCTGCTCGTCTTCCCCTCCGAACTCACCCCAATTGTCGACGAGGGGCTGCTGATCGCCCTGTTCCTGATGCTGGTGGCCCGGCCCATCAGCGTGTTCATCGCGCTGGCACGGGCGGGCATGACCTGGGCGGAAAAAACCTTTGTCTCGTGGGTAGGGCTGCGCGGGGCGGCTCCCATCATTCTGGCGACCTTCCCTTTGCTGGCCGGTGTGTCGGATGCGAGCACGCTGTTCAATCTGGTGTTTTTCATCGTGCTGGCTTCGGTGTTGGTTCAAGGTACAACGCTGAGCCTGGTAGCTCGCAGGCTGGGCGTGGATGCCCCGGAACAGCCGCGCGCCGCTCGCCCATTTGAATTCACCCCCAACGAAAGCCTCGCCAGCGAACTGGTCGAGATGACCGTTCCGGCCCAGTCCCCGGTGGTCGGCCAGCGGCTGGTCGAAATCAACTTCCCCGAAGCCACGCTGGTAGTGCTGATCGGTCGCGCCAACCAATTCATTGTGCCCACCGGCAGCACCATGTTGAGTGCAGGCGATCAGTTGTTAGTCCTGGCCCCTCGCAACTGCCTGGCCCAGGTTCGCGCGGTGATCGAACCCCCCGCCCAACTGCTCGAAGACTGTGCTCAGGCTGACTGAACACGTTGAGCGGCCTACCGGGGGCGTCACAGGTAGTGCTGAGCCTGGGCGCGGAATAGTTGGGCATAGAGGCCATCGTGTGCCATTAATTCGTCGTGGGTGCCGTGCTCGACGATGGCGTGCTGATCGAGTACGTAGATGTGATCGGCGCTCTTGACGGTCGAAAGCCGGTGACTGATCAGCAGCGCGGCACGGTGGCCGATCAGGCTGCGGAAGCGTTGGAGCAGCTCATCTTCGGCTAAAGGGTCAATGGCGCTGGTCGGCTCGTCAAGCACAATCACCTGCGAATCGCGCAGGAAGGCGCGAGCTAATGCCACCTTCTGCCATTGGCCGATGCTCAGCTCTTCCCCCTGCTGGTAGACCTTGCCCAGAATGGTATCGTAACCCTCCGGCAGCGCCCTCAGCACTTCGTGCGCGCCGGATTTTTCCGCCGCCGCCACGATCTGATCGTCATGAGTGGAATTCGCCGGCAGTTCGATGTTGCCAAACCAGATGTTTTCGCGTGCGGTCAGGTTATATCGCTGGAAATCCTGCATCAGTACACCGAACTCGCGCCGCAGAGTCACCGGGTCAAACTGGCGCAGGTCCACGCCATCGAGGGTGATGTGGCCGGACGACGGATCGTACAGGCGGCACAGCAGCTTGGCGAGAGTCGTCTTGCCCGCGCCGTTGGCCCCCACCAGCGCGATCACTTCGCCGGGGTGGATCGTCAGGCTGATGTGACTGAGCGCATCGTGTGCGCTGCCTGCATAACGAAACGACACATCGTGGAAAGTGATGCCGTGCTGCATGGGGTGTGGAACCGGCTGTGGGGCAGCGGGTGTGGTCACTGTGGGGCGCAGCGTGAGGAATTCATCGAGATAGGCCAGGAACAGGCTGTCCTCATAGAGTCCGGCCAGGCCGCGCAGCATCTCGGTGAGAAACCCTTGCCCGCGCTGGAATGCCTGGAAGTACATCACCAGGTCGCCCAGCGTGATCGCGCCTTGCAGTGCCCGGTACGCGATGAACGCATAGGAACCGAACATCGCGACCGTGCTGCTCAACTGCGTGACCAATTCGGCGATGGACCGGCGTTGAACGATGGCCAGCCGTTCCAGGCGAAGCTGACGGCGCAACGCACGGTAGCGTTCGATGAACAGGTTGCCCAGGTTAAACAGCCGTACTTCTTTGGCATGACCGCCGTCGATCAGCATCCAGTCATAGTACCAGGACTGGCGTTCAGCAGGCGTGCTGTCGCGTCGCCAGCGATAGAGGATGCGCGAGTAGCGCAGTCGGACCACCATGCCGGGTAGAACAGTCACAAACAGCACCAGCGATACCGCCCAGTGCAGCGAGAGCAGCAGCCCGGCCATCGCCAGCAGCGAAAACCCGTTTTGGACCACCTGCATCAGCCCGTTGGCGATTCGCACCGGGCGATACAGGGCCTCTTGTTGGGCACGGTGCAGCTTGTTGTAATATTCGGCGTTCTCGTAATATTCCAGGTCTACTGCCACAGACTGGGCGTGCAGAATATCGCGCACGTGGTCGGTGACTGCCTCGCCCTGGGCTTCGCTGACCAGCCGGGCCGCGATGCTGGCTACGGCGCTGAGCAGCGCGATCAGCCCGGCGAGCGCGATCAACAGCGCCACCGGTTCGAAGTCGTCGGCGGGGTGAGCCGTACCCAGCCGCTCCGTGATGGCGTCGAGCATCAGCTTCATCACGACCAGGGCGAGCAGAGGTAGCAGGCTTTGAATCACGACCAGGATGATGTTCACGATCATCCAGAACGGGCCGCTGTGCCAGACGATGGCGAGTGCCGCACGCAGTTGCAGCGCGCGCTGGCGGACCTGATGAGGGTGCATCATGACCTCGCTGAGAGTGGTGTGGCAAATGCTGCAAAACCACGTATTTTCGTCTAAAATCGTGCCCAGTCAAGAGATTGTTCTCCGTTGCCCAATGGGAACATGCCATGTCCGCTTCACTTTTGCCCAGGCTGCTATCCCGCTGGTGCGCGTTCGCCTTCTGCTCGATGGTGTCCAGCCGATCACTCTCGCGCCTGGCCGCGAGGCTCTTGAGCCTGGGACCTGTGTGTGCTGTGCCCCTGGCACGAAGTGTGGGACTGAGTCCCTGTGGAGAAAATACTTATGCTGCTTAACTTGAAGACCGTTTATAAACCGACCACGCTTGATGATGCGATCACGCTGCTGGCCGAGCCGGGGACCTTCCCGCTGTATGGGGGCGCGGCGCTGCATCGCCACCCGCGCGCCGATGTGCGCGCAGTTGTTGATCTGAGCCGCCTGGGTCTGGACTATGTGCAGGACAGCGAAAATAACCTGCGGCTGGGTGCGATGCTCACGCTCGAACAGGCGCGGAAGGCGTGCGCTGCCCGCGCTGAGGAGTCCCCGCGTGTGGGGGCGATTGCTCAGGCATTGGCTGCGGAATTCCCCGAAACCCTGCGTAATACGCTGACCCTGGGCGATCTGCTGATGGAGCGCCCGGCCCAGTCGCCCACGCTGACGCTGTTTCTGGTGTTGGGCGCGGTGATCAAGCGGCTGGATACTGAGATGCACTTCACGGCGGCGGCATGGCTGGCCGCGCGCGAAGATTTGCAGCGCCTGCTGATCGCCCATGTGCGGCTGCTGCGTGGGCCGAAACAAGCGGCGGTGGCTTTCGAGAAAGTCTCGCGCACGCCCGCCGATTTGCCGATTGTGGGCGCAGTGGCGTGCATCGAACGGGGTGAGGACGGGCGGCAGCGCTCATCGCTGGCGCTGTCGGGCGTGGCCCCGCTGCCGATTCCACAGCCCGCTGTGGCGCGGCTCTGGGACGACACGGGCGACCTGGAACGGGCGCTGGCTGCGCTCGAACTCGACCCACCCAGCGATCACTGGGGCAGCGCTGAATATCGCGCGGCGATGGCGCGCCTGGTCGCGGGGCGTGCCTTGCAAAGGGCATCGCGGGCGCTCGAATCCCCCCAATGAACGGCGCGCGGCGGTCGGGGTGATTTGCCTCCGGGTAGTAACAAGGGTTATGATAGCGCATCTGTTAATACCGCAAATCTGCGGAGTTCTTCACCTGTAGCACAAGGAGATCATGATGCGCACATTTTTGAAGTGGATAGGCATTTTGCTGCTTCTGCTCGTGGTGATAGTGGTGATCGCGGGTGTGGTGCTCTACGTCATAGGCCGTAACAACCTCAACCGGACTTATGCCAATGTCACCGCGGAAGGAGTGCCACTGCTCGACAGCGAGGAAGCGTTTGCTGCGGCCCAGGCGCGCGGCGAGCATCTGGCTTTTGCCATATCGTTGTGCGCTGAATGTCATGGCGATGACCTGGGGGGCAAAAGCTTCCTCGACCAGGCGATCTTTGGCTCCGGCGATGCGCCCAACCTGACCTCTGGGCAGGGCGGAATCGGGGGTATCTATTCCACCGACGACTGGGTTCGTGCGCTGAGGCATGGGGTGAAGCGGGATAACACCTCGATCCGTCTCATGCCTTCCGACAAATTTCACCAACTGAGCGATGATGACCTGGTGGCGATCATTGCCTATGTGCAGAGTGTGCCGCCGGTGGATCGCGAAACCAAACCGCTTAAGTTGGGGCCGCTGGGCACCATCATTGCCGGTGTCGTGATGGACCTGCCGGCCAAGGCGATTGACCATACGGCAGATCGCCCGGCAGCGGTCGAACCAGGCGTCACGGCAGAATATGGCAAGTACCTGGTGACCATTGCGGCCTGCCAGGACTGTCACGGTGAAAAACTGGACGGCAAAGTATCGCCCCTTATGCCTGCTGCGCCGGATCTAAGGCCAGGCGATGGGTTAGCCGGCTGGACCGAGGCGGAATTCGCCAATACCATGCGCACCGGCGTCACCCCCTACGGCAAGGTTCTGGATCACGAGGAGATGCCCTGGAACTACTACACGCGCATGACCGATGATGAACTGAGCGCGATCTGGGCCTATTTGCAGACCCTGCAATAAACTACAATAGAACAACCCTGCGAGTTTGGCTGCCAGTCACCACCGGGGCGCGGGAAGTCCTGCGCCCCGACTCATGATGAGGAGATAGTTCGCTGCAATGAAAGTTCCGATTTCCTGGCTCAAGGATTATGTGGATATTCCGATCTCTGTCGAGGAACTGGCCGAGCGGCTGACGCTGGCCGGGTTGGAAGTGGGCGAGATCACCTATATCGGCGTGCCCCAGGGCCAGCCGCCTGCCGGGATCAATCTGCCGCCGTCCAATCACCTGGTCTGGCAGCGCGACAAGATCGTGCTGGGCGCGATCCGCGAGGTCAAACCGCACCCGGACGCTGACCGGCTGGTGCTGGCCATGGTCGATTACGGCGGCAGCGAGCTGGAGCAATGCGTCACCGGTGCACCCAACCTGTTCGAACATAAGGGGAAGGGGCCGATCGATCCGCCTCTGCTGACGCCCTTTGCCCACGAAGGCGCAGAGGTCTTCGACGGACACGCCGACGATGGCAGCCGCATGATCCTCAAGGGGCGTAAGCTGCGCGGCGTGTATAACAAGAGCATGGTATGTTCGGAAAAAGAGCTCGGTCTCAGCGACTCCCACGAGGGGATCATGCTGCTGGACTGGGACGAATTTGGCCACCTGCCGCCGGGCACTCCCTTCCAGGATGTGCTGGGCGATGTCGTGCTGGATATCGACATGCTGCCCAATATCGCCCGCGCCTATAACATTGTGGGCGTCGCGCGCGAAGTCGCGGCCCTGCTGGGCCAGACTCTACGCCTGCCCTCGCTGGCTGTCGAGATGGCCGGGCCGCCCATCGCCGGGCAGGTGAGCATCGACATCCGCGAGCCGGAACTCAACCCCCGCTTCACGCTGGCCTTGATCCGCGACATCGAGATCAAACCCTCACCGCAGTGGATGCAGCGCCGCCTGCGGCTGGCCGGGATGCGCCCGATCAACAACGTGGTGGACGCTACCAACTATGTCATGCTCGAACTGGGCGAACCGCTCCATGCCTTCGACTGGGACATCCTGGTGAGGCGCGCGGGCGGAGAGCCGCCGGTCATCATCACGCGCCTGCCGGAGCCGGGCGAGCACCTGGTCACGCTCGATGGCCAGGACCACGCCCTGGACGACTTCAACATCCTGGTTGCGGACCGCGCCGGGGCGCTGAGCATGGGCGGCATCATGGGCGGGCTGGAGAGCGAAATCTGGGACGAGGCCACGATGGGCGGCGACTCCGAGGAGTCAGAGACGGCTAACGCCCGTCCCACCACGCGCAACGTGCTGCTAGAGGCCGCGTCGTGGAACTTCATCAACATTCGCCGCACCATGCAAAGCCAGAAGATGAGCAGCGCGGCCGGGATGCGCTTCAGCCGGGGCGTGCATCCGGCGATGGCCGAGCGCGGTCTGCGCCGCTGCATCGAGCTGATTCGCCAGACGGCGGGCGGTGTCATCGCCCAGGGCATCGTCGATGAGTACCCGCTGCCTGCCCCTACGGTGGTTGTCGATCTGCCGGTGCGCGAAGTGGAACGCCTGTTGGGGTTCGCCATTCCCCAGCCGGAAATTGTGCGCATCCTGCGCGCGCTGGAATTCACCGTCGAAGAACAGGCGGAAGGGGTGCTGCGCGTCACCGTGCCCGATCACCGCATGGACATCGGCACCGGTGTCACCGGCCAGGCCGATTTGATCGAAGAGATCGCGCGGGTGTATGGCTACGACCGCCTGCCGACCACGGTCATCGCCGATCAGCTTCCGCGCCAGCGCACCAATGTTTCGCTGGTGCGCGAAGAGGCGCTGCGCGATGCGCTGGTGCGCGCGGGCTTGCGCGAAGTGGTGAACTATCGCCTGACCACGCCCGAAGCCGAGGCGCGCCTAACCCCGGCGGGCCAATCCTCCAACTGGCCGGACGCGCCCTATATCACGCTGGCGAACCCGATCAGCGCGGACAAGGTCGTGATGCGCCATACCCTGCTCTCTGGCCTGCTCGATGTGCTGGTAGCCAATGCGCGCCACACGGCGCGCCAGGTGTTGTTCGAGATCGGCCAGGTCTATCTGCCGGTGGCCGGGCAAAGCCTGCCCGCCGAGCCGCCGCACCTGGGCATTGTCATGACCGGGCCGCGCGGTGTGCCGCAGTGGACCGGCGATCCTGAGCCGGGCGTCATGACGTTCTTTGACCTCAAGGGGGTGATCGAAACGGTGCTGCGCGATCTGCGCATCCCCGGCCCGGTAGAGTATGTCCCGGTCCAGCACAGCACATTCCATCCGGGCCGCACGGCGGAACTGCGCATCAATGGGCGGTCGGTTGGCGTCCTGGGAGAAGTGCATCCGCTGGTGCGCGAGACCTTTGGTCTGGGCATGGATCTGCAGAAGCCGGTGCTGGCGGCTGAACTGGAGCTGGACGCCCTGCTGGCCGAGATGACCACCGTCCGCGAGATTCGCCCGGTGCCCACCCAGCCCGCCGTGTTCCAGGACATCGCGCTGGTGGTCGAGGACCACATCGCGGCGGCGGAGGTCGAAGCGGTCATTCGCGGCGCGGGTGGCGATCTGCTGGAGGACGTGCGCCTGTTCGATGTCTATCGCGGCGAGCCGATCCCGGCGGGCAAAAAGTCGCTGGCTTATGCGCTGACTTACCGCGCGCCCGACCGCACGCTGAAGGATGACGAGGTGGCGAAGGTCCACGCGCAGATTGTGCGCGCGGCGCAGAAGCGCCTGGGGGCCGAACTGCGGGCGTAACCGGGCTGCGGATCATCAAAAGCACGGTTGACCAGCAAGACGATGAGTCCTTTGTGGGTGCTCATCGTCTTGTTTTGTTTGTGATCGGCGTGATTGGCGCGAGGCTCGCCTATAAAAAATCCTCTTCGGGCAGGCTGGGAGGCCGCGGCGAGGGGATGCTGGGCGCATCCGGGCCATCGTAGGGCTGCTGGCGGCGGCGAATCATCGTCTCGCCGATGCCCGGCTCCCACTCATCGGCCAGCGCGCCCGCCTGCCGGGTGAGTTCCAGCCCGCCCAGGTTGCGCGCGATCACTTCCAGCAGGTGCGGCTGGGTCCACGCCAGCGTATCGATCTGCACCGCGACCGCGCCCGCCGCGATAAACTCGCGGGCGTCGTCCGCCGAGTGCGCCCCGCCGGAGCCGATCACGGGAATGTCTAGCGCGCGCGCCACCTGGCCGACCGCCCGCAGAGTCAGGGTATGCAGCCAGGGTCCGAAGATACGCCCGCCTACCAACTGCCCGCTGGCCGAATCGCGCGCGGTTCCGCGCGGTGGCGACGCCACCACCACCCCGCCAGCTTCAGCTTCCTGAGCCGCCAGGGCCAGCGCCAGCGCGTTATGGAGCGGCACGCGGACCAGCAGCGGGCGCTGTGTGTTATCCAGCACCGCGCCGACCAGGTTGATCACATCGGCGGGCGCGACGGAATCGTGCAGGCCCAGCTCAATCCCCGCGACAGCCTCGACGCGATCCAGGGCGGCGGCGGCATGGGCGACATCTTCGGGCGTGGTGGCCGCCAGGTGAACGATGACCGGCACGACGCTGCCCGCCCATCGCCCGGCATACTGCTTGATGGCGCGCGCTACGCCGGGATTGGGCAGGCCGGTGTGGATGAGCACGCCGGAAGGAATGGGAACCACGCGCGGACCGCGCGCCGCCCGGCGCGGCTTCCAGGTCAGTGGAGTCGTCACCAGCGCGCCCAGTTTGCCCAGGTCGATCACGTCGCGGTAGGCCGTGCCGTCATAGCCCAGCATCCCCGCGGCGGGCATGACCGGGTTCTGGACAACCACCGAATCTTTGCCGGGGCGGGGCAGTTCGATCATCGAGAATTCATCCTGCACGCTTGAGCCATCCGCACCTGTTCAAGATACCGGAGTTTGGACGATTGTGCCAGCGCGCCGCCGCCGGATCGTTTATGCATTTTTTATACAAATCTTATAAGAACTGGCTATAATAGTTGGTGGTGAAAAATGGGAGGATAGCAGGAGGGTTCTATGCCCCGGTACGAGTATGCGTGCGATGAATGCGGCGTGCGGTTCGAGCGTATGCAGCACTTCGACGAAGCGCCGCTCACCGAATGCCCCGAATGTCATGGGCAGGTTCACCGCCTGATCGGACCGGTCGGGGTCGTGTTTAAGGGCAAGGGCTTTTATGTGACCGACAGCAAGAAAAGCAGCAGCTCTTCTTCAAAAGAAGAGTAAGGTCACGGCTGGCTCCCAAAATTGGCGGTGTTCCCTTCATCTGCTGACGCCGGGTCGTGCGACCCGGTGTTTTTTTTGTTACCGGCGGGTGCTGCGTTTGGGCAGGGGAATCAAAAACGGCAGGGATGCATCCCTGCCGTATGAAAGCTGGCGGAGAGGGTGGGATTCGAACCCACGGAGCGGAATGACCGCTCACGCGCTCTCCAGGCGCGCGCATTAGGCCAGACTATGCTACCTCTCCATCCTGTGCGGCCATTATAGCGGCGCGCCCGGCCCTGGTCAATACGCAAGCGGCGAGCCAGCACGCCAGGGGTGCGGCAATTTGCCTAAAACCGCAGATGGGGGGGATACTTGGCTGGCGCTGTCGTTTTTCGACATCATACCCCAGCACAAAGGGCAGCCGCCGATAGAGACTCATGGAAGGGGAGAGAACGACTTATGAAAACAGCACTCGTTTGTGGCGCGGGTGGGTTCATTGGTGGGCACCTCGTCAAGAAGCTCAAACGCGAGGGGTACTGGGTGCGCGGGGTGGATATCAAGCAGCACGAATATGCCCAGACCCAGGCCGATGAGTTCCTGCTGCTCGATCTGCGCGAGGAAGCGAACTGCCGGCAGGCGCTCGCACTGAAGGGCGGCACCTTCGACGAGGTTTACCAGCTTGCGGCAGATATGGGCGGCATGGGCTTCATCCACTCTGCCGAGTGTGAGATCATGCACAACAGCGCACTGATCAACATCCACATGACGCACAGTGCTTCCGAGATGGGCGTGCCGCGCTATTTCTTCTCGTCGTCGGTGTGTGTCTATCGCGATATGCAGCCTGGCGAGCCGGAAATGACCGAAGCGCAGGCGGTTCCCGCCAACCCCGATAATGAATATGGCTGGGAAAAGCTCTATGCCGAGCGCATGGCGATGGCCTACGGGCGCAACCGGGGCATGACCGTGCGAATCGCGCGCTTCCAGAACTGCTATGGCCCCGAAGGCACGTGGACCGGCGGGCGCGAAAAGGCCCCCGCTGCGATCTGCCGCAAGATCGCCCAGGTCGAAGACGGCGGCACCATCGAGGTTTGGGGCGATGGCTCGGCCATCCGCTCGTATACCTATGTTGATGACATGGTCGAGGGCATCTTCATGTTGATGCAGTCGGACCTCGAAGGCGCGGTAAACATCGGCAGCCCGCAGTACGTCTCGGTGAACGAGCTGGTGGCGACCGTCGCAGAAGTGGCCGGGAAGCGGATCAATGTCAAGCATGTCGAGGGACCGGTGGGGGTGCATTCGCGCAATTTCAGCAACGCGCGCATCTATTCGATCGGCTGGCAGGCGCGGTTTGATCTCAAGGCGGGCATCGAGCGCACCTATCCCTGGATCGAGGCGCAGGTCAAAGCGGCAGCGCAGGTCAAATAACTCGCGGCGCGGGGGAATCCCGCGCCAAATCTGCAGAGGCAGCAGTCACAAATTTCGGCAGGGCGGGCCACAGGGTCCGCCCTGTTGGTTTGTATGGATGGGAGAATGGTCCCGGTTTTTTGCTTCACCTGTAAAATGTGGCACATCCCGGCGGTATGTTGTGTAGAGTGTTCGATCGAGCATCTGTGCACGTTGGGTTGTGATCTTAAGGAGCGAAAAATGCGTATCGCTAGCCGTATGAAATGGATATTGCTGATCCTGGTCGTGGCTGCGTTGGCTTTGCCCGGCTCGTGGGCTGTCGCGCAGGAAGACGAAGACGACCCCGAATTCGGCCTCGAATTCGAGTTCGAGGGCGTGGTGGTGTCGATCACCGATGAGGCGATTGTGGTTGATGTGGAAGGCGTCGAGTTCATTCTGGCACCGGCGGGATCGTTCAACCCCTCGATGTTGAGCGAGGGCGACATGGTGCGCTTTAACGGCGTGATGCTCAACGACGACACGATCAAGGTGACCGAGTTGGAGATCGTCGAGCCGCCCGCCGATGAACCCGGCGAAGAACCCGTTGAAGAACCTGTAGATGAGCCGGACGACACCCCTCTGGCCTGCGGCAAAGAGGATCACCCGGTCATCACTGCCCTGGCGGATGAATTTGAGCTGGAATATGACGTGGTCATGGGCTATTTCTGCGATGGCTACGGTGTTGGCGAAATCGCGCGTGCCCTGCTGCTGGCCGAACAAACTGACATGGCCGCCGAGGATGTGCTCGCCATGCGCGAGGATGGCATGGGCTGGGGCAACATCGTCAAAGAACTGGATGTCAACCCGTCGTCACTGGCTCCGGGCCGCGTGATCTCTGCGGAGAAGCATGAAAACAAAGCCGAGGAGCGCGAACGGAACAGGGAAGAAGAGCAGAACAGCGGCGAAGGCGAAAGCCAGGAGCAGAACCAGAACAAGCCCGGCAACAGCGCCAATGCCCCCGGCCAGCAGAAGAAGAGTAATGACGGCCCCGGCGGCAGCGCTAACGCTCCCGGTCAGCAAAAGAAGAAATAACTTGAGCGGCGGATTCGTGGTCCGGCGGGGCAATCACATTGCCCCGCCGAAGGATTGCGGTACAATGGAGATCTGCTTGCCCCCGTCCAGTTATCTTCATTGGCCGAGCCTGATGACCACACCGCCGGAAGATACCTTGATACACCGCGCCCAGGCGGGCGATGCCGATGCTGTGGCCGCGCTGTATCAGCACTACGCCCCGGCCATCGCGCGTTATGTGGGGTACCGGGTGCCCGACGCCGCCCTGGTCGAAGACCTGCCCGCCGAGGTGTTCTTGCGAATGGTGGAAGGACTGCCGCATTACACTATCACTGGAGCGCCGTTTGAGGCGTGGCTCTACCGGATTGCGGCGGCGCGCGTGGCCGATTACTACCGCCAGCAGCACCGCCGCCCAGAGGAGCAGCTCAGCGAGAGTGTACCCACCGGCCAGCCCTCACCGGAGATGACTGTCGAGCAGCACGAGGAATTTGAAGCGCTGCGATCTGCCCTGAGTCAGCTCAGCGACGAACAGCAAACCATCGTGCTGCTGCGTTTTGTCGAGCGCAAAAGCCACGAAGAGGTGGCTGCTATTACCCATAAGAGCGTGCGCGCCATCGCCACAGCCCAGCACCGCGCGCTCAAACGCCTGGCCCGGCTGCTGGGCACCGAGAAATCTGTGCGTCACTACATCCGAGGGAAATCGTCCGAATGAGCGCCGATTCCACCGACGAGCGCGACTTGATGCAGCATCTGGACCGCGTGCTGCCGCCTCATGATCTGCCGGCAGCGCCGGCGGACCGCGCCGCGGCAACCGTTGATCCTGCGCTGGCTCCCCTGGTCGAGGCGGCTCGCCGGTTCGCCGATGGTCCACGCGTAGAGCTGTCTCCGGAAGCGCACGCGCGCATCGAGGCGCGGCTCCGCGCGCGCGTGGCCGAGCTTCACGGCGCGAGCCAGGCTGCCGATGATGCCGCAATTGTGGAAGCGCGCTCGCGGATGCAGAGCAGCCGGTCGTGGTGGGCCGGTCAGCGGGCATTGCCCGGCTGGCGCACACTGGCGGCGGCGCTGCTGGCGGTGATCGTGGTGGGCTTGCTTGGGGCAGCGCGCGCTTCGGCGAGCAGCCTGCCCGGCGATACCCTGTACCCACTCAAGCGCGCCATCGAGGGGGTCCGGCTGGCTGTGGTTTCGGACGAGAGCGAGGCCGCGCTCCGGCTGGAACTGGCCGGGCGGCGTGTAGATGAATTCGCGGCGCTGCTGAGTCGGGACCAGGTCTACCTC
Organism: Anaerolineae bacterium; assembly: GCA_034429275.1. Taxonomy (GTDB): domain Bacteria; phylum Chloroflexota; class Anaerolineae; order Aggregatilineales; family Aggregatilineaceae; genus DAOUFU01. The sequence continues at coordinate 21,457 of DAOUFU010000350.1, forward strand.
CCGGCACTGGACGACGCAGCGGAAGAGATGAGCCGCGCGGCGGCGCTGCTGGCTGCCGGTCATGGCGACCCGGTGACGGCTCAGGCGCGTGTCGAGAAGTTGATCGGTCAGCAGTCTGCGCTGGTGGCCCAGGCCGAACGGCTGGCATCGGAGCCGGAGCGGGAACAACTGCGCGAGTATGCCGCCGAGAGTGCGACCCTCCAGGCCCAGATTCAGGCCCTCACCGCGCCCCCCGCGCCGGTTCAGACACTCACGCCGCCTCACACCGCCACTGTGACGGCATCGGCGACGACGGCATCGGCGACGCCGTCGGCGACCGCGACTCTCTCCCCGGCTGCAACGCGACCCGCAGCGCAGCCAGCGGCGGCGACCGCCACGGCGACCCCAACGTTAACCCCTACTCCGACATTGACCCCATCAGGGACCCCATCAGGGACCCCGCCTGCTGAAGGGTCTGTCTCACCGGGCACGGGCACACCCGGTCGCGGGCCGACTCGCACCCCGCCCGGTCATGGGGCGACTCCCGGCCTGGGGCAGAACCCGCCGGGTCAGGGCGGCACCAATCCGGGCATCGGCAACAATGGCAACCCACCGGGGCAAAATAAGTCCAGATAACTCCGATCGCAGAATTCTCCAAAACACAGCGGTTATCCGCCGCCTGGTCGGCGCTTGCCCACTGCCCGGCGGCGGTCAACTTCCCACGCGGTAAAATGGGACGGTGCGCGCGCGGCATGGTATGATCGGCGTGCGCGGGGTACATCGTGCCCTGGCAGATCATTTCCGGCAATGGGAGACGCAATTCATGAAGACAGCATTCTACCGGTGGGCAGTGGTGGGCATGGTGGTACTGATTGCGGCAGGCAGTCTGCCGGTGGCGGGCAGTCTGCCATTGGCAGGTAGCCTGCACACTGGCGTGCAGCATGTCCTGGCACAGGATGCAGGCCAGCGCTACAGCAATCCCGGCCTGGGCATGGCGTTTGATCTCCCGGCGGGGTGGCAGGTTAGCGCGGGCGAAAACGGCCTGATCGCGGCTTCACCGGACGATCTACAGGCGGCACAGTCGGGCGCGGTGCCCTCCGGGCTGGTGGTTCGCGCGATTGTAGGAACTTTCAACGAGCTGGGCATTGATGACGCGACCCAGATTCCCACGCTGCTGACCCGCCTGGTCCCCGGCGAGGGTTCAGTGAGCACGCCGGAGCCGGTAATCTGGGGTGGCGCAGAGGGATTCCAGCTGGTGGCCTCGCTGCCCGGCGAGGGCTATACGACGCGGGTTGGCCTGTTGGCGATTCCTGGCGGGCGCGTGGCGCTGCTGCGTGGCCTGGCCCCGGTCGCCGCCTGGGATGCGGGCGCGGGCGCGCAGTTTGAGGCGCTCATTCAGTCCCTGGAGTTTAACCCGCCGGAGCGGGATGAGGAATACATCGCGTCGTTGACCACCAACGACGGCGGCGTGATTCGGCATTACCAGGAACCCCAGCCGGAAGGGCGCGTCGTGCGTGCGGGCGGCATCGTCTATGACATGTTCGACCTGATGTATATGGCAGCCGGACCGGGCGGAATCGCCGCGCTGGAGATGAGCACCAGCCGCCGTATCAGCTACATGGGGCCCTGGTATGGAGGCGATTTTGTGGATGTGGCAATGGGGCCGGATACCAAGCTCTACCTGGCCAACGTCGCGCCGGATACGCTCAACGCGGTGATGGTCGTGGACCGCGCCGGGAACTGGCTGCGCGGTTGGGGTGAGCGCGGCGACGGAGATGGGCAGTTCGCGCCTGGGATGCCGCGCACCATCGCGGTAGATGCGGGCGGCGATGTGTGGACCATCTCCGAAGGTCACAGCGCCGGGATCGCGAACCGCCTGTACAAATTTGACGAGGTGGGCAACCTGCTGATGACCATCGACCTGGCCGAGATCAACCCGAACCTGTCGGGCGCGAAGCTGACCTATAACCCGGCAACCGGCGGCCTGTACATCATCGGAGCGACGGGCAACCTCAACGTCGTCGATGGCAGCGGGCGCGCGCTGGCCATCGATCTGGCCCAGGACGTGCTTACAGGCACGACCCCGGTCGCTATTGCCGTCGCGCCAAACAATAACATTGTGGTCGCGCTCAATGCGCCAGGGCTGGATGGCTTTGGGCTGCTCGAACTAAGCGTGGCCGGGCGTCTGCTGGATATGTTCGGCATCCCCTTCGACAGCAGCCGCGGCGGGGCCTATTTCGCGGGCGAGTACCTCAACCCCGGTGGACTGATGGTCGGGCAGGACGGGCTGATCTACTGGACGGAGACCAACCCCAACACCGGCTACACGCAGATTCAAACCTTCACCTTCAGCGGCGATGGTCTGATCCCGCTGGGCGCACCGGCTGCCGACACCGCCTCAGCGGAGGGCCTGCCCCCGATCGACCCGGCGCGCGGCGGCGGCTCGTTGAGCTATGGCCAGACGGTGCGCGGCACGCTCAATAACCTCTATCCATCGCACAACTGGACCTTCGAGGGGACGGCAGGCGACCGGATCATCGTCACCATGCGCGACGCAACCGGGGCAGACCTGCTCGATCCGCTGGTGATTCTGGCCGACAGCCAGGGCCGTGAGGTCGCACAGAACGATGATGCTGCGCCGGATGCGCCAGGCGTGGAGACTCTCGGCCCGCGCGACTCGCGGCTGGAATATGCGCTGCCTGCGACAGGCGTGTATACGATCAAAGCGACCCGCTTCGGCGGGCGTGGCGAATACACGCTGACACTCGACCGCGCGGGATAGGATAGCAGCGCGGCGTGCTCGAATTGTTGGGCGCGCCGCGCTGTTTCTTACGCGCTTCTTGTAATGCCCGCAGCGGTTTTTGCTACAATCGTAAGAGTGATGAAAGTCTGGACAGCGGTTCATTTTCCCATGATGAGGAGGTTCCCATGTCAGCAGAAGTGACCAAAGGGCTGAACAGCCTGGCGGCAGATGCGATGGTGCTCTATCAAAAACTGCACCACTATCACTGGAATATTTCCGGCAAGGAGTTCTTCAGCCTGCACGCCAAGTTCCAGGAGCTTTATGAGTACTTCGCCCTGGTGCTCGATGACGTGGCTGAGCGCGTCTTGACCATTGGCGGCAAGCCGCCGCGCACGCTCGCCGAGGTGCTCACTCTGGCATCGCTGAAGGAAGACCCGGACCTGCCCAAGAACGAGAAGGAATTCATCCAGAACACCATCGCCGATCTTCAGGCATTGGTGACGTCGATCCACAAATTGACCGAGACCGCCGAGAAGGCCAATGATCGTGGGACGATTGTCCTGCTCGATGACCTGAGCGGCCAGATCGAGAAGCATATCTGGATGCTGAAGGCGAACCTGTAACCCTCTGGTGAGGGAAGCAGCGCACAAAAAAGACCGGGGCCGGATCAACCTGATCCGGCCCCGGTGGTTTAATTTCACACCCGCGGCTTATGTTTTTTGATGGCATTGAGCAGGGCGGGATAGTCGGTGTGGCTGTGGCTGGCGATGCCAAACGCATGCCTGCGACCCAGCCCGGCCATCACCCCCACGATCATAAACACGCGCGGCAGGCCGTCCGCGATCACCAACTGGCCGGTGAGTTCGCGCTGGCCGCGCCGGGTTGTGCCGCGCCGGATCAGCGTGTGATCGGCCAGCCCGCGCACGGCGGACCAGGGTACCCAGACTCCGCGTCCCAGCGCGGGCCGCAGCCACAGTCCGCGCTCGTAGACGGTCACGCGCGGGTGCAGCACGATCAGCAGCGGCAGCGGCGCACACATCGCCACCAGGAAGACCGCCATCAGGGCCATCAGCGGCAGCCCATGAATGATCGCCAGCGCCAGCAGCCCGATCACCGCGCCCGCTGCACCGATCAGCCCAGCCGCCGCCGCGATCGCGATCAGCCGCCAGATCAGGGCGTTGGGGTGGGCGTGGTCGGAGATCAACGCGCCGCGTTCCTGAAGATCAGGCGAATTGGGGCCGCGAGAAGGGTCGATCATGGGATCAGCCTCCTGGTGCGCGCGGTTCGCGCGAGGTCCATGCCGCCAAGTGTATCGCCGGATGCCAGGTGCGCCACACCCTCTTGACTCTCACGTTACGTGATGGTTTATCATACGGCCAGCATCGAGGAGCGAAACCCATGGTGACCGTTCGACAACTGGCCCGGCTGGCAGGGATCAGCGTGCGCACGCTGCATCACTATGACGCCATCGGGCTGCTCAAGCCCACACGGATCGGCGACAACGGCTATCGCTATTACGGCGATGAGGCCATGCTCCGGCTCCAACAAATCCTGTTCTTCCGCGAACTGGATTTGAGCCTGGCGGAGATCAAAACCATTCTCGACCAGCCGGAGTTCGATGTCGTCGCGACGCTGAACAGTCACCGCCGCGCCCTGGGCGAGAAGATCGAGCGGTTGACGCGCCTGATCGCTACCGTAGACCGCACCATCATGCACCTGACAGGAGAACAACCGATGAGTAACAGCCAGCTTTTCGCCGGGTTTACCCCCGAAGAAGAGGAATACTACACCGAACAGGCTCGGCAGCGTTATGGGGCCGAGAGGGTGAACGAATCCGTAAAGCGCTGGAACAGTTACAGCCCGCAGAAGAAAGCCGACATCATGGCTGAAGGACAGACCATCTACACCGGCCTGGTGGATGCCATGCCGCAGGGCGCATCCAGCGCAGCGGTCCAGGCGCTGGTGGCCCAGTGGCACCAGAACATTCGCCATTTCTATGAGCCAACCGTCGAGATTCTGCGCGGATTGGGTCAGCTTTACGTGAACAGCCCGGATTTCGCCAACCGATTTCGCCAGCTTCACCCCGACCTGCCCGAATTCCTGCGCGAGGCCATTACTCACTACTGCGACTCGCTGGAATCAGATGGGTCCAACGGATAGCGGTGTTTGACCTCACGGGGGCACATGGATCGACGCCGTGTGCCCCTCAGGTCCCATTTCGCCTCTGCCGGGTTGTCTGGTAAACTACAGGCAGAAACAAGGCGGCATGTGCCCGGTGTAGGCATCCTGGCCCGGCATCCCTGTGGAGGCGAAACATTCTATGGCGAAAAAACGCCTGTTGATCATCGAAGATGATATTGACGTATCGGAGATGTTGGCGACCTATTTTGAGAGCCAGGGATATGAAGTTTTCCACGCAGAAGAGGGACAGACAGGGATCGCGCTAAGCCGGTCCAAATTCCCTAACCTCATCCTGCTCGATGTCATGCTGCCCGATATGGACGGCTTCGAAGTATGCCGCGCGCTGCGCACCTCCACGCTGACCAAATACATCCCGATCACCTTTCTCACCCAGCGCGACAGCCGCGCCGACAAAGTCGCCGGTCTGGAACTGGGCGCGGATGATTACGTGGTCAAGCCGTTTGACATCGAAGAGCTGCGCCTGCGCGTTCAGGGGTCGATCCGACGGGCCTCGCGCGATCATCTGCACGAACGCCGCACCGGGCTGCCCTCTGGGCCAATGGTGCGCGCCGAGCTTGACCGTTTGTCGCATATTCCTGGCTGGTATCACCTGGATATTCAACTCAGCGGCCTGAGCCTGTTCCGCGAATCCTACGGGTTCATTGCCGCCGATGAGGCGCTGGCGCTGACCGCACACGTGCTGTCCGAGGTCATCGGTGAGCGGGGCACCCCCAACGACTTCATCGGCACGCCGGATGAGGGGCAGTTCGTGATCTTTACCTTCGCGCCGGATCTTGCAGGATTGCTCCAGGCCTTACGCGACCGCTTTAACGAGCGCCGGGCCTCGCTGTACAACTTCGTCGATGCCGAGCGCGGGTTCATGGTGCTTCACGCCGGCACGCCCGATGAACGCCGCGAGCCGCTGATGTCGCTGGTCGTCACCCAAATCAGCTACGGCACCTGATCCGCTCATTAGGCGTTTTGGCCAGTGCGTTCGCCGCACGGTGTGCTATACTTCCGGGCGTTGCCTGTGGGCGCTGCCTGCGGGTAATACCCGGTTTTGTCGAGCAGGGCGCGCCTGGCGTGCCCGCATGGTTACTCACGGAAAAACCCGATGCTGACCGATCTCACCCTGACCGAGGCGCTTACCCGGCTGCGCGCCGGGGCGCTGACCTCTGTGGCGCTGACCCAGGCCTACCTGGATCGAATCGCCGCGCTGAACGACCAGATTCACGCCTATCTCACGGTGACGGCGGAGCAGGCGCTCGAACAGGCGGCTCATGCCGATGCCCGCCGCGCCCAGGGGGACGACTCGGCGCTGCTGGGCATCCCGCTGGCGATCAAAGATGTGCTGGTGACCGAGGGCGTGCCGACCACCTGCGGATCGCGCATCCTCGAAGGTTTCATCCCGCCCTATACCGCGACGGCAGTTCGCAAGCTGTTTGATGCGGGCGCAGTCATGCTGGGCAAGACCAACACCGACGAGTTCGCGATGGGGTCCTCCACCGAGAATTCGGGCTATGTGACCACGCGCAACCCGTGGGACCGGGATCGCGTGCCGGGCGGCAGCAGCGGCGGCAGCGCGGCAGCGGTCGCGGCGCGGCTCGCACCGGGCGCGCTGGGTACCGATACCGGCGGCAGCGTGCGCCAGCCGGCGGCCTTCTGCGGCATCTGCGCGATCAAGCCGTCGTATGGGCGGGTTTCGCGCTACGGGCTGATCGCGTTCGCCTCGTCGCTGGACCAGATCGGGGTGTTTGGGCGCTCGGCAGAAGACATGGCCGTGCTGCTGGGCGTCATTGCAGGGCACGATCCGCGTGACAGCACCAGTATGCCGGTCGAGGTGCCGGATTACCTCGCCGCGCTGACAGGCGACATCGCCGGGCTGCGAATCGGCATCCCGGATGAATATTTCACCCAGGGCATCCAGCCCGAAATCGAGGCGGCGCTGCGTGCGGCGATTGACCAGATGGCCGCGCTGGGGGCCGAAGTGCGCCCGATCAGCCTGCCGCATACGCAGTACTCGCTGCCGGTCTATTACCTGATCGCCCCGGCGGAAGCCTCGGCCAATCTTGCCCGCTTCGACGGCGTGCGCTACGGTCCGCGCCGCTCGCAAGGGGCCAAGTGGGATACCTATAAAGCCACGCGCGGCCAGGGCTTCGGCCCGGAGGTCAAGCGGCGGATCATGTTGGGGACGTATGCGCTCTCGGCGGGCTATTACGACGCCTACTATCTGAAGGCGCAAAAAGTGCGCACGTTGATCCGCCAGGACTTCGACAAGGCATTCGAGTCTGTGGACCTGATCATCGCGCCCACCACGCCCACGACCGCTTTCCGCATCGGTGAAAAGACGGATGACCCGCTCCAGATGTATCTCTCGGACGTGTATACGCTGGCGGCGAGCCTGGCGGGGATCGTGGGCGCGGTCGTGCCATGCGGCTTTGACCAGCAGCACCTGCCAATCGGGATGCAGATCATCGGCCCGGCGTTTGGCGAGGCCGTTGTGCTGCGTGCCGCTCATGCCTACCAGCAGGTCACCGAATGGCATCACCGGCTCGCGCCGGTCTAGGTTCGCCATGCCGCCCGGCGTGCGACTCTCCCTGCCACCGGGCGGGCAAATACGCTACAATAAGCCGCTATCAGGCGGTTGTTGGCTCGCACCATGAGGCGGGGTGAACCCGCCTCTTGATTAGTCAGTATGTAAGGAGCAAATCAAACGTGGCACAGCAGGGTGTGACTCCCCAGAGCGTGGATTTTTCCCGGTGGTATACCGATGTCGTGCAGAAAGCGGACCTGGCCGACTATTCGCCGGTGCGCGGCTGCATGATCATCAAGCCCTACGGCTACGAATTGTGGGAAGGGGTCAAGGGAGGGCTGGATCGCCGCTTTAAGGCGACCGGTCATCAGAATGCTTATTTCCCCCTGTTCATCCCCGAAAGTTTTTTGAAAAAGGAAGCCGAGCACGTTGAAGGATTTTCGCCGGAGCTGGCGGTGGTGACCATCGGCGGCGGCAAGGAGCTGGAAGAGCCGCTGGTCGTGCGCCCGACCTCCGAGACGATCATCGGCTGGGCATTCCAGAAATGGGTGCAGTCACACCGCGACCTGCCGCTGCTGATCAACCAGTGGGCGAACGTGGTTCGTTGGGAGATGCGCACGCGGCTGTTTTTGCGCACGATGGAGTTCCTGTGGCAGGAAGGGCATACCGCCCATGCCACGCACGCCGAGGCGCTGGAAGAGACCATGCGCATGTTGGGCGTGTATACCGATTTCGCCGTCAACGACGCGGCCATCCCGGTGATTCCGGGACGCAAGAGCAACCAGGAACGCTTCGCGGGCGCGCTGTCGAGCTTCAGCATCGAGGCGATGATGCGCGATGGTAAGGCGCTGCAGGCGGGGACCAGCCACGACCTGGGGCAGAATTTCGCCAAAGCGTTCGAGATTCAGTTCACCGACGAAAACAACGAGCTTCAGTTCTGTTGGACCACCTCGTGGGGCCTCAGCACGCGCATGGTAGGCGCGGTGGTGATGGCGCACGGCGACGATCAGGGCCTGCGGCTGCCGCCCAAGCTCGCCCCCTACCAGGTGGTGATTGTCCCCATCTGGCGCAAAGAGGACGAGCAAGCCCGCGTGATGGAGACGGTCACCCGCTGCGCCGCGCTGCTGACCGATGCGGGTATTCGGGTCCATGTGGACAGCCGTGACACGCTCTCGCCCGGCTTCAAGTTCAACGATTGGGAGATGCGCGGCGTGCCGCTGCGCATGGAGATCGGCCCGAAGGATGTCGAGAAGGGTACGGTCGCCCTGGCCCGGCGCGATATGCCCGGCAAAGAGGGCAAATCGTTTGTACCGCAGGAAGGTATCGCTGCTGTGGTGCGCACCACCCTCGATTCGATCCAGGCCGGGCTGCTGCAGCAGGCCACCGAGTTCCGCGACAGCCACCTGCACGAAGTCACCGGCAGCTACCGGCAGTTCATCGAAGTGATTGACGGCGGCGAGTGGGCATTGAGCTGGTTCTGCGGTGGGGCGGCGTGCGAGGCGAAGGTCAAAGAGGATGCCCAGGCGGCCAGCCGGTGCTTCCCGCTCGACCAGCCGCACCCCGGCGAGCACGGCAAATGCATCATCTGCGGCGGCGAGGCATCGGAGATGGCCTATTTCGCGCGGTCCTATTAAGCGATCGCACAGCGAGCGCAGGGTGGCAGCAGGGTGAAGAGGCGCGCGTTAGGGTACAATTGCCGTCAAGAATATGATGTTGGTCTGGATTGTGAGGGTATGACTGCTATGGCACGCAAACAACTTATGACGATCCTGGCGGCGCTGTTGATCGCCGCATGGCTGGTGCCGGGCTTGGTTCCGGCGGCGGCGCAGGATGCCGTGACCGTGCGCACCGTGTACGAGATGCGGCTGCGCGGCGGCCCTGGCACGCAGTTCGGCACCGTGGCCATCGTGCCGCCGAATACCGTGCTGGTGTTGGAAGCGCGCGACGAAGAGACCGCCTGGCTGCTCGGTCACACCGAAGATGGCGCGTACCGGGGATGGGTGGCGGCCCTGTATACCGCCGTGTTGAGCGGATCGGTGCACTGGCTGCCCGTCAGCGCCGAGGTTCTGCCCGTGCCCGAATCTCCGGCTGGGGGTGCGGCGCAGCCCGGCGGTGTGAGTGCCAACCCCAACTATGCCGGGATCGAAATGGGCGGCTTCGATCCGACCTCGGTTGCCGGCATCGATCTCACCAAAATCCCGATCATTGCCCGCCCGACCAGCACCGCCCGCGCTATCTTCTGGCAAGGCAAGGCGATGGGGCGCAATCCGCAGGTGGTGGCCAAAGTCGGCGACTGCTTCTCGGCCCACGAGTATTACCTCAATCCCTTTGGCTGGGACAAGTATAACCTGGGCGAATATACCAATCTGCAGGACGTGATCAACTACTATCACGACTCCCTGGCGGTGGCGAGCTATGCTGCATCGGTAGGGTTTCTGGCCGGGGCGGTGATGGACCGCACCTGGACGGATCCGAACGTCTGCGACCCGCAGACCGAGTCGCCGCTCGATTGCGAGTATCGCATCCGCAACCCCAGCGTGGCGCTGATCATGTTCGGCACGCAGGACATCCGGCTAATGACGCCGCGCCAGTTCGATATTTACCTGCGCGAAGTCGTGCGGATCACCCTGGCGGACAATATTGTGCCGATCCTGAGCACGGTACCCGGAAATCTGGATATGTGGAATCACACGATTCTCTACAACCAGATCATCGTCAAGATCGCGCAGGACAACGATCTGCCGCTCATCAACCTGTGGCTGGCGCTGGAGCCGCTGCCGAACAAGGGGCTGGGCGACGATCACCTGCACCTGAGCTTCCCGATCACCGAGCCGGGCGATTTTTCCAATGAGGAAAATCTCCAGACGGGATACGTGATGCGCAACCTGGTCACGCTGCAATCGCTGGACGCGGTGTGGCGTGGGGCGATGCGCTAAGACCCGCGCTCATCCATCAGCGGTAGGTATTGGGCATCATCGGGGCGGATCCACACATCCGCCCCGATTTTTATAGGGGAATGCCGGATGCAGGTGAGTTCACGTTGAGTTCACGCCCTGCGCCGGGTGCTCAAACCTCCGGCGAAACACGGCGGATTTCTGCCCTAGGGCGTGTATGCAAAGTAGTACAATGCCTGCCACATCCCCAAGATAACGAACGTCAGGGCTGCGGCTCCCCTTCTCCCTGGGGGAGAAGGGGCCGGGGGATGAGGGTTTGCATACACACTCTAGAGCATCCCCGAATCGCGGGCCTTGAGCGAGGCGGTAGGCAGCGTCAGCAGCGGCTCACCGTGCAGCGCAGCTCGCAGCGCCACCCGGTCATCCCAGGGATATTCGACCTCCCCGAAGCACATACTCTGCTCGTGGCCCTTGCCGCAGGCGATCACCAGGTCGCCGCGCCGCGCCAGCGAGCAGCCAAACGCCAGCGCCCGGCCCCTGTCCATCACCCGGTAGAAGGTTTCGCCCTCTTCGCCGTTGCGCGCGCGACATCCTTCGGCCATTTCGTTCAAGATCACCGCCAGCGACTCGGTGCGCGGGTCTTCGGCAGTCAGGACGCAAATATCCGCCAGTTCTGCGCCGATCTCGGCCATCATGCGGCGCTTGGCGCGGTCGCGCAGGCCCGCGCTGCCAAAGATGGCGATCACGCGGCGATCCGGCTCGATCATGGTGCGGGCAGCTTCTAATGCACGCTTGAGCGCGTTGGGGGTATGCGCGAAATCCACCAGGGCCAGGTAATCCTGCCCTTCGTCGATGCGCTCCATGCGGCCAGGGATGGGCGGCAGCGTGCGCACACCGTCGTAAATGGCGGTGCGCAGCCGTTCGGGATCGTCGCCCAGCAGCGCGCACATCGCCGCCGATGCCGCGAGCGTGTTGGCCACGTTGAACGGCCCCACCAGCGCCGATTCGACCTGTTGGCGCAGGCCGCGAGGGCCGGTGACGACGAAGCGTGTGGCGTCCGGGCTGTAGGCAATGCTCTCGGCGCGCACATCGACCGGCACCACCGATACCGGGTCGAGCGAATAGGTCAGCACCATATCCACACCATGCGCCATCTGGCGGAACCATTCGGCGCTGGGATCGTCCGCATTGATCACGGCGGCCTTGGGCATGGCCGGTTTGCGCCGCGAGGATGCCGTCATCTGGAACAGCCGGGCTTTGGCCAGCCGGTATTCTTCCCAGGTGCGGTGAAAATCGAGATGCTCGTGCGTGACGTTGGTCAGCACGGCGATGTCGAACTCCACCCCATTGACACGGCCCTGGGCCAGCCCGTGCGAAGTCGCTTCGAGCACGGCATGAGTCAGGCCCGCCTCGACCATGCGCGCCAGGTACATCTGGATTTCGTGCGCGGGCGGGGTGGTGACGTGCAGCCCGGTTTCGAGCGTCTCGTCGCCGATGACGGCGTGAACGGTCGAGATCAGCCCGGCGCGAATGCCCGCCGCCGCCAGCATACTGTGGATCAGCGCGCAGGTCGTGGTTTTGCCGTCGGTCCCGGTCACGCCGATGATGACCATCTCGCGCGAGGGGAAACCATAGTAGGCAGCGGCCAGCTCGCCCAGCGCCGCCCGGCCATCGCTCACCTGGGCGTAAGGCAGCGTGCAATCCACCGCATCCGGCGAAAGCTCTCCCACCACTGCCGCCGCGCCGCGCGCAACTGCTTCGGGGATCAGGCTGTGCCCGTCAACCGAAGCGCCCCGGCGGGCCAGGAAGACTCCGCCCGGCTGGACCGACTGGGCATTTTCGCTCACCGGCGCACTGATGGGTGTGTCGGTCTGTGGCCCGGCGATCAGGCCGGAAACTTCGGCCAGCAGATCGGTGAAGTTCATAACAGGAGTCCTTTCGGGCAGAGCGGTACGCTGCCGCTGATTGTACCGCCATTGGGGCCGCCATAAAAGCGCACGGCACAAGAGGGTGCATGCAAAACCTGGCCGCGCGGGGTGAGGCCAGATCGCCCGTCCAGCGCGTGCCCGGTTTGTCAAGGGGTTGCCTGTCAACTTTTGCTCACACCCCGCACAAGACGGACATACCCTGCTCGAATTTGCTATAACCTGAGCAACTGTGCTTTTCCCCAGCGGGGCAACGATTGAAAGGATAGAACAGCATGGAATACCGACCTTTGGGCCGCACCGGGCTGAAAGTCAGCGAATTCTGCCTGGGAACCATGACCTTTCGCTGGACCAGCACCGAGGCTGAATCCTTCCAGGTGATGGACCGCGCCTGGGACGCCGGGATCAACTTCCTCGATACGGCCAATGTCTACAGCGCATGGGCACCCAGCAGCTCGGCAGGGGTCTCGGAGCGTATCATTGGCCGATGGCTGAAGACCAAGCCGCGCGACCAGGTTGTGATCGCCACAAAGGTTCGCGGGCGCATGTGGCCCGGCCCCAACGGCGAAGGACTCAGCCGGGCGCACATCATGCGCGCCGTTGAAGACAGCCTGACCCGGCTCGACATCGACGCCATCGATCTGTATCAGACGCACTGGCCGGATTTCGATACGCCGCTCGATGAAACACTCCGCGCACTGGATGACCTGGTGACACAAGGCAAGGTGCGCTATCTCGGCGCGAGCAACTACCCGGCCTGGCTGCTGATGAAGGCGTCGTGGGTGAGCGACAAGCTCAATATCGCGCGCTACGACTGCATCCAGCCCCACTACAACCTGCTGCACCGCCGCGAGGTAGAGCCAGACCTCGCCGCCGTCTGCATCGACCAGGGCATCGGCATGATCCCCTACAGCCCGCTGGCGGGCGGCTTCCTGACCGGCAAGTATTCGCGTAACTCCGTGCCTGAATCTGGGCGGCACGCGGGCAACGAAGAGCGGCTCAAGCGGCTGATGACCGAAGAGAACTTCGCGCTGCTGGATGTCCTGCGCGAGATGGGTAGAGAGCGCGGCAAAACCATCACGCAGATGGCGTTGGGCTGGATGAATACTCTGCCCTGGGTGACTTCACCCATCATCGGCGCGAACAACATCGAGCAGCTTGAGGAATCGCTGGGCGCAGTCGGGCTGCGGCTGAGCGAAGAGGAAATGAAGCGGATCGACGACCTGACCGGCGTGGACCGCGACTGGTATGATCGGCTGCGACGCGGCGGGGCGTAATCTGTGCTGTAGCAGGCGATATACTGCTACGTCTTGCGCAAATCCTGAATGAGCGCGCCGAATTCCTGGGCGTGGCGCTCGGCGGCAAAAGCCGCGCTGTGCAGCCGCGCCCAGTCGAGCGCCAGCTTGCGCCCGATCCAGCTTGCGGCATCCGTACAACGCCAGTAGCCGACATGGCTGAGCAGGTTCCAGCCGGTGACCCAGTTGCCCGCGCGGATGGGGCGATCAATCACGCCCGCCGCCGAATAGGACCGGATCGGTTCGAGCGGAAAGGCGATGGCATCCTGCGGGTCATAAAGATTGAGCCACAGCCCATAATCGGGCAACACCTTGATCGGTGCGGGCAGGCTATCGCGAATGCTGGTCGGGCTGCCATAGGCGTTGTGGCGCAGCGCGTAAAGCGCCATCGGTGACCCCATCGAGACGAAGTTGAACAGTGCGAGGTGCTTTTCGCCGAGCAGGTGCGAATGTTCGGTGGAGCGCGTGTTGTCCCAGACGTAGTCCGAGCCGATCACGCTGCCCAGACTGTGCCCGATCACGGTGAGGGGCGCGTAACCTTCGGCATCGCGCTCGGTGACACTGGCCGCGCTCAGCCGGTCCACGCACACGGTGATCGCTTTGTGGATCTCTTTGTAGACGGCGTTGTATTCGCCACCCTCGTAGGCGATCACATCGCCCAGCAGATCGACCATGTTCTGGCGGAAAACCTGGGTGGGGCGCCAGCGCCGCAGCGGATTCCAGCGCGCTCGCATCCCCATCACGTCCAGCAGCGAATCCTGCGAGACCTGGGTGACTGCCGACCAATCGACTACCTCGAAACGCAGCGCGCGGTCCGCGCGCGAATCCCGGTGGTTCACGTCGCGCAGTTTCAGGCGCTCGATCACGCGGTCGAAACTGCGCTCGATGCCGGCACGGAAGGGGCGCGCGTAGGTACTGCCACCCGTGCCGATGCCGTGAATGATGACGACGTTCATGACGCTCATACTGCCCACCCTTCTCGATAAAGTGAACGGTTGGGTTGTTCTGAGTCTACGGTATCGGCGGGCCGGGTGCCAAAGTCAGTGGTGAGTGCTGCTCACGACTGGTGAAACACCAGGGTTGTGTCGCCCAGATCGATCCGGTCGCCATCGGCCAGGCGGCGCGCCTCGACCGGCTCACCGTTGATCAGGGTGCCGCCGGTGCTGCCCTGGTCCTGCAGGAAATAGCCGCCCTGGGCGTACCGGACGACAAAGTGCTTGCGCGACACCTTCTGATCGGGAATCTGCACATCACACCGGGTCGAACGTCCGAACAAGGTATCGGACTGGTTGAGCGAAAAGCGTTGACCTTTGAGCGCCCCGGCAGTCACGTCCACCCACGCTTCACCGGCGACGGAATTTGGGGACTCATCGCGCGGTGTAACAACCGTCTGGGCGGGCGACTGCGCAGGCGTTGAGGATGCGCGTACCGTGCCATCGGCCATGCCCGGCTGGGGCACCGGCGGCGCGAAGGGGCTGCGCGCGGTGGCCCCAGCGGGCGGCGGAACATATCCTGGGAACTGGGCCGCCGGCATAGGCGGCAGAGTCGCCGGTGGCTCAACCGGGCGAATGCCTGGCGGCAGGTGGAGCGGCTCACGGCACTTCAGGCACACCGCAGTATCGAGCGGGTTCATCCACTCACAGCGCGGGCACTGCACCATGTTGCCGTAGATCACCGGCTCGCGGTGGCGATCCTCCATTTGACCGGCGCGGTACCACATGATCAGCAAGGCCACGCCGACCACAAACGCACCCAATGCGCCGATTCCAACCAGGAGCAAAATCAAGCCTTCGATCACGCCCATTCTCTCCGAAACTCGGCCTTACACTGGCGAAGCTCTCCAACGAATTCAACTGTACACAGCTTCGATGTGAAAGTCCAGTCACGCGAGGTGATCCACAGGGCAGCCGTAGCCGGGGCGCTGCTCCAGGGTATGCCATCTGCCCGGCCCCCGCCTTATGAAAGTGCGGCTCGCAAGGCGGGGGTCATGGGCAGCCAAGAGCGGATCAGATTTTCGCCCGGCCTGCCGTGCGCGCGGCCAGCGCAATCATCAACAGCCCGAACAGCACGATCACGCCTAACTCCGGCGCAACCTGGACCAGGGACTCCCCCTTGATCATCACGGCACGCAGCGCGTTAGCCGCATACGTGAGCGGCATCAGCCGCGACAGGGGTTGCAGCCAGTCCGGCATATCTTCGACCTGCCAGACGATGCCGCCCAGCAGCCCTTGAGTCACTACCACCAGAGGGATGAACTGGAGCACCTGGAACTCGTTTTGGGCAAAGGTGCTCAGGAAGATGCCGAGATTGACCGATACCATCACCAGCAACGCCTCGACGATGAAGATCGTCAGCAGGTTGCCCGCATAGTCGATCCTCAGCACCCACACCGTGAACAGCAGTGCGACCAGCCCTTGCAGCAGGCCAAACACCAGGAACCCGCTCATATATCCCACGATGATCTCGTGGGGGCGGATGGGTGTGGCCTGCAGACGTTCGAGCGTCCCGGCCAGGCGCTCGCGCAGGAAAGAAATCGAGGTGAGCAGGAAGGTGATGAAGAACACAAAAAACGCGAGCAGCGCCGGGGCCATATAATCCAGCGTGTCATATTCCGGCCCGCCGTGCAGGTAGGTGGTCTCCAGCGATACGTCGATGGAACCGGCAGCCGGGGCGGCTGGCACGCTACCGGATAGGCTCGCCAGGGCCAATACATTGATCGACTGCACGGCGACCCGCTCCAGCATCGTATTCAGCCGCTCGGACAGCATGGGGTTGGACCCTTCGAACTCGACGGGCAGCACCAGTGAGCGAGTCTGGATGACCGACTGGGTGAACGACTCCGGCAGCGTGATGGCCGCATCGAGATCGCCCTCATCCAGCTTGAGCCGCGCGCCGGCATCGTCCAATTCCTGCACGTCAAATTCGCCCATGCCGCGCAGCGTCTCGATCAGGCGGTCACCCAGGTTGACCGAGAGCGCGCCCATGCTCGCCCCGGCGTCATGGTTCACCACGCCGATCGTCAGGCTGCCCGTGTTTTGATTGATCAGGATGCCCACAACGGTCAGCAGAATGACGGGCAGCAGCATGATCAGCACCAACGTGCGCCGGTCCGCGAGGATTTGCAGAACGACCCGCCTGGCCAGAATGATTGTCCGATTAGCGCGCATCGCTGGTCACCCCTTCCTGTTCAGCAAACACCAGGAACGCTTCCTCCACGGTCTCCGTGTGCGCCTGGGCGCGCAGCGACTCCGCCGTGCCCTGGGCGATGATCTGCCCGGCGCGCAGAAAGCCCAACCGGTCGCACCGCTCGGCCTCGTCCATGACGTGACTGGAGACCAGCAGCGTCACGCCGCGCGCAGCCATCGCGCGGAAGTGTTCCCAAAACTGGACGCGAAGCTGGGGATCAACGCCGACAGTCGGCTCGTCCAGCAGGATCAGGTCGGGCTGGTGCGCCAGCACCGAGGCCAGCGAAACCCGCTGGCGCATCCCGCCGGAGAGCGTGCCCACGCGGCTGTGGGCGCGTGCACTCAGGTCCACAAAGGCGATGGCTTCGGCGATCCGGTCGCGGTCGGTGCAGCCCATCAGCCCGGCGAAGAACGCGACGTTTTGCCACACGGTCAGCTCGCTGTAGAGCGCCGAGGCCTGCGTCATATAGCCGATGCGAGAGAGGATCGTCTTGTCGGGGATTGGGCGATCCAGCACAGTCACGCGGCCCCGGTCCGGCGCGATCAACCCCACCAGGGTTCGGATCAGCGTACTCTTGCCCGCGCCGTTTGGCCCCAGCAAGCCGTAGATCTCGCCGCGCTCCACCTGCAAAGTCAGCCCGCGCAGCGCCGTCACGCCGTTCGGGAATGTTTTGTAGACGCCCTGCACATCAATTGCCAGGCTGCTCACGAGTTACTCCTTTTCCGGGGCAGGCTCAGCCGCCATGCCGTAAAGTACAATATCCGCCAGTCCGTCGATCCATTCCTCGCGCGGGCGCTCGCCGAAGACGTTGAAGGAAATGATCTGCTCGGTGGTGATAAAGCCGATGATCAGGCTGGCCATGGTGCGAATCCACACCAGCGGCTCGATGGGCTTCATGCCGGGCAGCGCTTGAAGCTGGCCGATCAGCGCGCCCAGCCGCGGCAGCACCTGGGTTTGCAGCATGTGCGCCACCGTCTGCCCGTCGAATTCGCGCAGGTCGATCTGGGCTAGCTGTACAAAGCTGTAATGTTTCGTCATGATGCCCAGCACGGTGTGCAGCGCACGCCGCACAAATTCCGGCCCGGTGCGCGCCCCGGCCAGAGCCTGCTCTAGCGCGGGGAACAACTCATCGTATGGGTTGCCCTCTTCGATGAGCGCGGCGAAGATGGCCTCTTTGGTCGGGAAGTGATTGTAGATCCCGGCGACTGCCCGGTTGCCCGCCGCCTGCGCGATGGCGCGCATACTGGTGCCGTGAAAGCCGTTGCTCAGGAACAGCTCGCGCGCGGCGGCCAGGATGTCGGCGCGCGCCTGGTCGCCTTTGGAGAGCGACTCCTTCATGCCGGTGACTCCTTTCGGTGGAGATGGTACATGTGCGAACGTTCATTCGCTTTTGGCGCAAAAAAGAACGAACGCTCATTCATATCGGCGAGTATATCCCCTTGCACCGCACCTGTCAAGACGCCCGTTTGTGTTCTCACCAACCGGGATACCTCAAAAATGGGGCAGACGCGGCTGCATCCTGGCGGTATACTGGGTGTGGCGGCGATGTACCTGCCGCCTTGACTCGCGCACGAGGACCTATGACCGACCGCCCGTCCCCCGATCCCATCTCCCATCCCCTCCCCAAATATGACTGGGCGTTCGATGCGCACGGTGAGCCGGTGCATATCAGCCAGGCGCAGCGCGGCGGCGCGTATCGCTGCCCCATCACCGGGCAGCGCATGGTCGCGCGGCTGGGAGACATCAAGCAGCACCATTTCGCCTACGAACTGCGGCCCGATCATGACCAGGGCGCGCCAGGCTGTACGCCGGAAGAAGTCGCGCGGACTGTGGGCAGCCGCTGGCTCGAAAACGCGCTGCGCGCGCGCCGTGCTGCCGGTCAGCCTGTGGATCTCACCTGGACGTGCGCGCTGTGTGGAGAAACGCACCGCGCCGATCTGCTGGAGGGCGTCGCGCACATCCAGCGGCGAGCCGTCACCCAGGCGGCCCCGCCCGATGTGATCCTGGTCGATCCAACAGGGCGGACTGCCGCGCTGGTCACGGTTCAGCACCCTGGCGAACACCAACTGGAAGCGCTGGCCCAGCAGCATATCCTGGTGCTGGTGGTGGATGTCGCCGCGCGCCGCCACGCGATGGTGACACTCGACCGCCTGCTGGTTGGCGCAGAGGTGCGTGGTGACATGTGCGAAACCCGGCGGCGTGCCGGGCGTCTGGGCATTGTCAGCGAGTTTGAGGCCGTGCGCAGCCTGCTTATCGCGGCAGTGAATGTGTCGCCCTACCGCCTGCACGGTCCGCTGGTCGAGCAGAGCGGGCTGGCTCATGTGTTGGTCCTGGGTGAGCGCCGCCTGTGGCTTCCACCGCAGACCTGGCAGCACATCGCCGGTGGGATGCGCCACGCCATCAGCCCGGCCCTCCAGATCATCAGCCAGGAATGGCCACAGCCCGATGGGGCCACCGTCGCGCTGTACTACGTCATGGCCAATGGCAGCCCGCCTTCCGCCGCTGTCGCCGTGCGACGCTTCGCGCCGGATCAGCCGGTGACTGCCCGCCTGGATGATGCATACTTTCGCACCGGGCGCGCTGTTGCCGATGATATCGCGCGCAGCCTGGCTGAGCGTTAAAATCGTGGGGCAAACGCCGGGCAATCGCCGGGCCACAAGGCCCGATTCTTTTTGGAACCTGCTGCCAGCCGGTATACACTCTATCGTTATGATGACCACTACTCTTTCACTCAAACGCCGCCCGGCGGCGGCCCTGCTGCTGATCGCGGCGGGCATGCTGGCCGTGGCCCTGTCGGCGTGTGGCGATCCCGACCCGATCCCGGTGTACGTCACGCCCACGCCCGAATTGACTCCGACTGCCCTGCCGCAGACTTCCGGCGGGCTGCCTGCTGCCGAGACGGTGCTGGCCAGCAGCCAGGCGCGCCAGGATATGATCACGCCGCTGCCCACGCCGCAGCCACCGCCGCCAGGCGTCACCTTTGGCCCGGTCACCGGGTCCGACTATACGCCGGAGCCGCTGCAAACCGCTCTGCCCGCCGTGGTGAGCGAGCAAATGTGCAGCGCAGTAGTCAGCGTCCCACAGGCGACTCTGTATGCCGCGCCGGACAAAAACGCGGCGGTCACCGGGCAGGCTGGCTACCTGGAAACCGTCCAGGTGCTCGAATTCACTGCCGACGATGCGGCGGCAACCGCCGCCGGTACGCGCTGGGCGCGCACCCCTGGCGGCTGGATCACGCTGATCGATAACAATACCCTGGTGGCCCGGCTGCACGATGTGCGGCGCTGCGCCATCCTGCGCGGCGAAGCCCCCGATACCACGCTGCTCGGTCTGCACGTGCTCAACGATACCGAAATCGAAGCTGTGTTGGCGTTTGTACGCCGCATGGCGTTTGCGGGCAAGCCGGTGGGCACGATCAAAGGGCTGAACGGCACCGAGGCCATGCTCAACGAGATCAAGCAAATTTCCCCGGAAACGGTGACCGTCTACCGTTCGCTGCTGCGCAGTGTGGGCGGCATCGACGACTGCCCGTCGGTGGATTTTTCCGCTTCGCCGGACCCCGCCCAGGTCGCCCGCACGTGGATCAGC
The DNA here is from genome assembly GCA_034429275.1 of Anaerolineae bacterium. Taxonomy (GTDB): domain Bacteria; phylum Chloroflexota; class Anaerolineae; order Aggregatilineales; family Aggregatilineaceae; genus DAOUFU01. The sequence goes on from DAOUFU010000350.1 coordinate 41,781, forward strand.
GAACTGCAGCCCTATTGGGACCAGGTGACGCCGGATTACTACGAAGTGATCAACGAGTGCGGCTGGCCGCTCGAATTTTTGACCGCGTTTTCGGTCGAGTCGATGCGCATCGCCAACGAGCAAGGCCGCTGCGTGCTGAGCTACCTGTATTTTGGCAGCGAACCCTCGACGATTGAGGCCTTCCAACTGATGCTGCCCGCCTACCGCTACGCGCTGGAAAACCCGTGCGCGAACGGGCGGCTGCATGGGATCGCCATGCACGCTTACAGTATGCAGGACGGCCTGCCGGTCTCCAGCGTCGATAAGTGGACGGCTTTCCGCCACCGCGTGATCGCCGAGTGGCTTTCAGTGACACTGCCGCCGGCGCTGCGTGTCCCGGTTTATATCACCGAACTGGGCATCGGCGGCGGGCAGACCTTCCCCGGCTGCGACCTGGTGATCGATGACGCGCTGAAGTACACCTACCAGATCGAAGAAGACCCGTATGTCGATGGATTCCACCTGTGGAGTGTGGGGACCGGCACGCTGTGGTACGACATCGCGCCGTGCCTGCCCGCCCTGGGCGATTCCCTGCTGGCCTATTACGGCAAGTGAGTCCAAACAAAAACGGGGCGCAGCCTGCTGCTGTGCCCCGTTCCGGCAAATTCCCCGCTAATCGGTCAAACGATCCAGAATCACGCTGAAGACACTGCCCTCGCCGGGCACGCTGTCCACCATGATCTCGCCCTGGTGCAACAGCACGATCTCGCGGGCGATGGCCAGGCCCAGCCCGGTCCCGGTAGCTGTGCCCTGGTTGGCGCGGAAGAACGGCTCGAACACATGGCTGATCTGGGATGGCTCGATGCCGATGCCGGTATCGCGCACCCGGCAGATCACGCGCTGGTCGGGCTGCTGCGGGTCATCCTCCAGGCTGATGGTCACCGAGCCGCCTTCGGGCGTGTAGTTGATTGCGTTGGTGATCAGGTTGGTGAACACCTGCCGTATCCGGTTCGGGTCGGCCTTGATATGGACCGGAGTCTGGGGCAGATCCACCGTCAGCGCGATTCGCTTTTGTTCGGCTTCGGCCTGCTGGACCAACACGGTATCGCGGATCAGGTCTTGCAGCACCATCGGGCGCAGCGACAGCGTGATCACACCGCGCTCGAAGCGCGAGACATCGAGCAGGTTCTCGACCAGCTCGTTCATATCATTTGAGACGCGCTCAAGAATCTGCATGTGTTGTTCGAGCTTGTGGGGCTGGTTTTTGAGCAGATACAGTCTCGTCTTGATATTGGCCAGCGGGGTACGCAGCTCGTGCGAGGCGTGCGCGATGAAGCGGTCACGCTGGGCTTGCAGCGCCTTTTCCTGGCTGATGTCGCGGATCATGGTGAGCAGGCCGGAAGGCAGGTGCTGAGTCAGGCCCGGCACCGGAGTCACACTCACCGCCGCGTCGAATTCGTGCCCGTCCGCGCGCAAGAGTGTCAGGTCGCCCTGCCATGCGCGCCCACGTTCGAGCGTGCGGGCGATCCGTCCGCGCACATCCGGCGGGTTGCTGGCCGATGGGCTGAGGCGGTCGAGAACTTCGCTCATCCCGCCCTGCAGCCGGTTGACCGGCACGCCGAGCAGTTGCTCGCAGGCCCGGTTAGCATATTTCACCTCATCATCAATGCTGAAGATCAGACCTTCGGCCATCGTGTCGAGGATGGTTTGTAGCTGGGCATGTTGGGCGGCCAATTCAGCAGTACGGATTTGCACGGCCTGTTCGAGTTCTTCGGCATAATTGTGCACCCGCGCGTATACCTCCGCGTTGAACAACGCCAGCGCTGCTTGGTCCGCGAAGGCTTGCAGGCGCTCAGCAACCGCCGGGGCATAGAAGGCGGGATGGCTGCTGTCGAGCATGATGAAGCCGATCACACGTTCCTGGCGCTTGATCGGGGCGGCAGCTTGCGACCGCATCCATTCCCAGCCGGGAATCACAACCCATCCTTCCTGTGAGCGAGTATTGTCAACGATGTACGGCTGGCCGGTATCGGCCATGATTCGTAGATTGGGTATTTCGCGGTATTTCAGACGGGGGGCGTCTTGCGTTGGGTTGTCCAGCACCGTTTCTCCCGGCTGCGATCGGCGGTGCCGGGCCAGATAAGCTTCGCCCCCTTCGATGAGCAGGATTTCCGCCACATCATAGGGCGCGACCTGTTCGACATTCATCAAGATTCGGTCGAGCACCTCGTCGTGTTTGAGCGTGCTGTTGATGGCAGCGGCACTGTCGCGCAGGGCTTCGGCGAAGGCTCGCTGCTCGCGCTCGGCGGCGAACAGGCGCGCGTTGCGAATGGCGGTGGCGGCATGGTGAGCAAATGCCTGAAGACGTATGGCGTGGCTGTCATCGAAGGTGTTAGGCGTGGCACTATCGATGTGCAGGATGCCGATCAGCGTGCCGTCGATCTGGATGGGCGCTTTGACCGTTGACTTGATCCAGGCTTCTTCCGGCCCGACCAGCGCCATCCAGTCCGCGTCCTGAGAGGTATCGGTCACGGTGAACGGCTGACCGGTGGCGATCATACGCTGCCAGACCGGGACCTCATCCACCTTGAAGCGCAGTTGTTCAATCCACTCGGCCAGGCCGCGCTCGGCGTAGCCATGCCCGGCTACAATCCGCGCGATGCCATCTTCGATGAACATGACGTTGGCGGCATCGTGTGGGATGACCTGCTGCAGGTGGTCGAGAATGCGCTCCAGCACCGCGTCGAGTTCCAACACCTGGTTGACCGTCGCCGCCGTGTCGCTGAGTGCTTCGGCAAAGGCGCGCTGCTCGCGCTCGGCGGTGAAGGTTTGCGCGTGAGTGATGGCCGTCGCCGCCTGGTCGGTAAAGGCGCTCAGTGGACCGATATGACTTTCGTTGAAGTAATTGGGCCGGGTGCTGTCCAGCAGCAGGAAGCCGATCACGCGCCCGCCCCCCTGGATCGGCAGGGTGACGTGCGAGCGTATCCATTCTGTTTCGGGGAAGTGCAGCCAGTGGGGATTATTGGCCGTGTCGGGCGTGATCACGGGCTGCCCGGTTTCAAGCACCATGCGGAAGTCGTAGGTGGTAGAGATGGGGATGCGCAGGCGGGCGATCCAATCGGCCAGGCCGAACGCTTCGAATCCTCGGCTGCCCCGGACGTACGCCTGGTCTCCGTCAATGAACATGATCGCGCTGGTGTCGTGCGGGATCACGTGCTGCACATTGGTCAGGATGCGGTCCAGCACGGTGTCGAAATCGAGGCTGCTGTTGATCGCCGCGGTTGTATCGCGCAGAGCCTCGGCCAACACTCGCTGCTCACGTTCGGCGGCGAACAGGCGCGCGTTATACAGCGCATTGGCGGCCTGATCGGCCAGTGCCCCCAGGCGCGCCTTGTCCTGGATGTCGAACGCTCGCGGCTGGGCGCTGTCGAGGTTGATGATGCCTGCCAGTTGTCCTTCGATCATCAACGGCGCTTTGAGCGTGGACCTGATCCAGGCATTCTCCACGCACATGTGCTGCACCCAACGCTCAGCATTGTGGGTGTCTTCCACCAGGATCGCGTCGCCGGAAGTCTCGATCTCCGGCCAGAACGAGAGGTCTTCCAGCCGGAAGCACCACTGGTCCAGCCATTCGGTCAGGCCACGTTCGACATAGCCGCGATGGTGCGGGATGCACACCATGCGGTTTTCGTCGATCAGCATGATGGTTGCAGCATCGTAAGGAATGGCCTGGGCGATGTTTTCGAGGATGCGGTCCATCACCACTTCTGGATCAAGAATTTGGTTGATGGCAGCGGCGGTGTTGCTCAGGGCTTCGGCGAAGGTGCGCTGATCGCGCTCGGCAGCGTACAGGCGCGCATTACGCAGCGCACTGGCCGCCTGGTTGGCAAAGGCCATCAGCTTGGAGGTGTCTTTGCTGGTGAATGCGCCTGGCCTGGTGCTTTCCAGGTGGATCGCCCCCACCATCTGACCGTCGATGTGCAGCGGCGCTTTGATCGCCGAACGAATCCAGTCGTGTTCCGGGCTGTAGGGGGTGGTCCACCCTGGTTCGGCGTGGGTATCCTCGATCACGATCGGCTCGCCGGTGACGCGCATCCGGCTCATGTATTGCAGGGCGCTGATCGGCGCGCGCCAGAGTCTTTCCCAGCCATCGGGCACGCGGCCCGCATAGCCCACATTGTGGACCATTTCGACCATCTCGCCATCGAGCATGGTGATGCTGGCGGTGTCGTAGGGGATCACCTGGCGGACCGAGGTCAGGATTGTTTCGAGCACAGTGTTCGGGTCCAGGGTGCTGTTGAGGGTGGTTGCCACATCGCGCAAGGCTTCGGCCAGCGTGCGCTGTTCGCGCTCGGCAGCGAAGAGCATGGCATTTTGCAGCGCCGCCGCCGTCTGGTTCGCCATGATCGAGAGCAGGGGAATGTCGTCTTCAGTCAGCGCGGTAGGGTCGTGGTGCTGGACAACCAGCACGCCGAGCACCTGGTCGCCGCTCATCAGCGGCACATAGATGCCCACGGCGGGGTCTGGTGTGGCCTCGCCTTCCGAGTTGTAGCGGATCAGGCGCGGCTGCCGGGTGCGGATGGTTTCGCCTTCCGGGCTTGCACTGGCGGTGGTCACAGGGGCGACCGCCAGGTTGGCATCGATGCCTTTGATGCAAGCATAAACACAGGTGAGTTCATCGCTTTCAGCATCGGCCAGGCTGATCAGGCAACGGGGCTTGTTATACAGCGGGTTGAGCAGCGCCCAATAGAGCACATCGTAGATCGTATTGGGGTCGAGCGCAGTGGTCAACGTGCGCCCGACTTCGTGCAGGGTGAGCAGCGTGCGGTTGAACTGGCCCAACTGCATGTTCAGGTGCCGGAGCCGCTGTTCGTCTGCTTTGCGGCGGCTGATGTCGCGGCTGAAGACGGCCACACCGGTGACCGTGCCATCCTCGGCCCGGATGGGGTTGAAAGCCGTTTCCAGGTGGATGGTGAGCTGATCATGCGACAACTCGGCATGCTCGATGACAAACTGCTCGCCAGTCAGGGCGCGGTCGTAATGCTCGCGCCAGACGCTCTGCAGCGTCAGGGGCAACTGCTCCAGGCTGTTTTCGCCCACCTGCGGAGTGACGCCATAGCGCCGGAGATGCTGCTGCTGGTAGGCGGTATTCCAGGTGACCAGCCGATATGCCGTATCCACCGACCAGATCTGATCGGTGGTGTTGCCGATCAGCGCGATCAGGTTGGCGCGGCTTTCGCGCAGCTTTTCCTGGGCGGCTTCACGCTCACCGCGAGCGCGTAGTGCCGCCAGGCCATAGGCCAGGTCGCCCGCCAGTTCGATGAGCAGATCGATCTCGCTCTGGTCATACGCGGCGAACTCGCGGCTGGACACATTGAGTACCCCCGCCGGACGATCATCGATGATCAGGGGCAGCGTGATGGAGGATTGGAACCCCAATTGAGCAAGCTGCTGGCGGCGTGGTGCGAGCGGGGTGTGCCCGGCAATATGATCAATGACCACGGGTTGACGTGTCTGGAGCACCTGCCCGTTCGACGACAACCCGGCGTCAATCTGGTCCTGAGTCAGGACAAAATCAACGATCTTTTCCGGTTGTGCGTCGATCCAGGCCTGGCTGACGATTCGGATCGTGAGTTCCCCGTCGAAGCGCCCGTCGGGAGGAAGCTCCCGGTCCGGGTAGCCGACCCAGGCCAGGTGATACCCACTGGCGCGCACGATGATCTGGCATATCTCATCCAGCAGGCTTTGCTCGTCCTGGGCGTGGACCATCGCCTGGTTGCAGTCGCTCAGCACGCGGTAGGCACGGTTGGCGCGGAAGAGGGCGGTCTCGGCCTGCTTGCGCTCGGTGATGTCGGTGACGATCGTCGCCATGTCGGGTGGCTGACCGGGCGCGCCAGGGATCACCAGGATAGTCTGTTCTGCCGGGAAGGTGGTGCCATCGAGACGGCGGATGATTTGTTCGCCGCGCCACGATCCCTGGGCCAGCACAGAGGGGATGATCTCGTGGAGTAGGTGCTTCCGCACTTCCGGCGGGTAGAAGCTGATCGCCGGGCGGTTGAGGACATCCTCTGGGGAATGTGCGCCGATCATGCGCAGGCCCGCCGGGTTGATATAAACTACCGGGTTATCACTGCCCAACTGACCGAGCGCGATCAGGTCTGCCGACTGTTCGATGATGGCAAGCCGTCGCCCATTCTCGGCGAACAGGCGCGCGTTATACAGCGCGTTGGCAAGCTGCGCCGCCAGAGTCGCCAGGATATTAACGTCGTCAGTCGTGAAGCGATTTGGGTGATCGTCTTCGATATTGAGAATGCCGAGCAGATCGTCGCCTACCAGCATCGGGATGGCCAGTTCGGATCGCGTATCGGAGAGCAGTGGGTGCGGCAGGTAGGCCGGGTCGTGCACGGCATCGTTGGCGAGCACGATCTGGCGTGAACGCGCCGCGTGGGCCACCAGGCTGATCTCGGCGGAGAGCGGCAGGGTGATGCTGCCCTCGGTCATCGCTTTGCCGATGTCGTCATTGGCCGCTGCCGGGACCAGGACCTGGCCCGACTCATCGAGGCGGAAAATGCATACGTGATAAAACCCAAAGTTATGCTTGATGAGATTGGCGGCTGTGTCTAGCAGCCGATCAGCATCCAGGATGGTGGTGGCTTGCCGGCTGATCTCCGCCGCCGTCGCCAGTTCGTTGGCGCGGGCCTGAATCTTCTGGATCAGGGCTTCGCGCTCGGCCTCGGCATATTTGCGCTCGGTGATGTTTTGAATCTGAGCGACCAGGTAGCCCGGCTCACCATCGGCTTCGCGAACCAGCGAAGACGTGACCGAGACCCAGATGATCCGCCCGTCGCGGTGACGATAGCGTCTTTCGGCGTGGTGAATGTTTTCTTTTCCCTCGCGGGCAGCCGCCAGGTATTGTTCCGTCTCTTCGCGCTGGTTGGCAATCACCACATCGGCCAGGTTCAGTGTTTCGAGCGTCTCCGCTTCGTAGCCAAGCATCTCGGCCAGCGCCGGATTGACCTTGAGGAAGCGGCCATCCAGCCCCAACAGCGCCACCCCCATCGGCGCATAGGTGAACGCCTGCTCGAAGCGTTCTTCGCTGGCGCGCAGTTCGATCAACGCGGTGCGCAGGTCGGCGGTGCGCTCTTTGACGCGCTGCTCCAGTTCAGCATGGGCCTGGCGGAGTTCTTCCTCCATCCGCTTTCGCTCGGAAATATCGCGCCCGATGCCGACAATGCCGACAACCTTACCATCCGGCTGCCGGAAGGGTACTTTGATCGTCCAGTACCACCCGACCGGCGTGCCATCTGAGGTCCTGTTCGCCGGGCCTTCCCGGCTGACGATCGACACTTCGCCGCGGATCAGGGCCAGTTCTTCTGCCCGGAACTGTTCAACCAACGGCGGATCAAAGAAATCCTGATCCGTTTTGCCCAGCCCTTGATCCGGGTGCGCCAGCCCAAAACCCAGGGCTGTGGGCCGGTTCATGACCAGGAAGCGCCCCTCGGCATCTTTGACGAACACATTATCGGGTAGGGCATCGATCAGGGTGCGCAGCAGGTTGCGCTCGTAGGCGACTTCGGCGGTGCGCTGGGCGACTCGTTCCTCAAGCTCGTTGTTGGCGCGTTCGAGCGCCTGCTCCATCCGCTTGCGTTCGGTGATGTCCTGACCTGCGCCAACCAGCCCGATCACGCGGCCTTCGGCGTCGTGCAGCGGGACCTTATTGGTCAGCAGCCAGCGCATCGGTTGACCGGGGGCCGCGACGATTTCCTCGCGGTTGATCACCGGCTGATCGTTTTCCATCACGTACAAATCATCGGCGCGGTATTTTTCGGCCAGTTCGGGGGGATAGAAGTCGTCATCCGTCTTGCCGAGCGCGTCTTCTGGCCGGGCCACATTACGCCAGCGGGCATCGGTGGGGTTGCACAACAAGACTCGCCCCTGGCGATCCTTGACATAGACGGAATTGATTTGGGTATCGATCACGGTGCGCAGCAGGTTGCGCTCGGCGGCCAGTTCAGCCTCGGTGTTCTTTTGGGCGGTGATATCGCCGATCACGCCGTAGACGATCAGCCGGTCGCTGTTGGGAATCGGGCGCAGGTGCCGGTGATCGCGCACCCAGAGCAGGTCCCCGGCGGCATTGCGGATGCGATATTCAACCCGCGAATCCTCGTAGGCGACCGGGTGCGAGAGATAAGCGGAGGCTTTGGGCAGGTCTTCGGGCACAATCAGCGAGGCCCAGAAGCTAAAATCGGCCTCGAAATTGGCGGTGGGATAGCCGGTCAGCGCTTCGATCTGGCGCGAGGGGATGTGGTGGCTGATGATCTCCCCCTGGGGCGTCAGCACGACGGTATACACGATGTCGCTGATCGAGTCGAGAATCTGGGCGAGCTGCTGGCGATTTTCCAGGAGCAGCCGCTGCGATTCTTGCAACGAGGCCAACATGGCGTTGATATTCGCGCCCAGGTCGGCCAGTTCGTCGTGACCGCCGAGCGGCGAGCGCAGGCTGACATCGCCGCTTTCGCTCACTCTGCGCACAAAGCGGCTGAGACGCTGCGCGCGGCGAATGACGGTGGATTGCAGCACGAGCAGGATCAGGCCTGTCAATGCCAGCGCGGAGATGGCGAAAATCCCGTACATCGCGTTGGCGGTTCGCATCCCCTGTTGGGTGATGTGGCGCTCCACCTCGACGCGCAAGATCAGGCCCGGTTTTCCCTGGATGTTATTGAGCACAATGTACCCGGCGGCGGTGTTCGCGCTCAGGTTTTTTTCCACGATCGATTTGCCGGACAGGAGTTCTTCGCGGGCAGCGCGGAAATCATCGGGCATCGAGGCGAGGTCGTCAACCTGGGCCACTTTCAACCGCGTTTGGGTGATCTGTCCCAGTTGCTCAAATGCCGAAGCGGGCATCAATCGTCCCAATACCAGCGTGCCCAGCATGGGGCTGTCCGGCCCATTTTCGTAGATGATCTCGTGCGCGATCAGGATCGTATTGCCCGACAGGCTGACACTCCACGCTTCTTCCCCGCTGTTGGTCAAAAATTGCTCCAATTCGGGCACAATCGTCTGGGCCTGCGCCTGCAGGTCTTGCAGTGGGATGACCGGCAGCGGCACGATGCCATCAGAGTAGTGTGCGACGTCTGCCAACCGCAGGTTGACTCTCGACAGCATCAGATAGGCATTGGCGACGATGGGCGAAAGGGACATACCCTGGTTGTTGGAGGTATCGTAGGCTCTACCGAACACCAGTCGGCCCTGAGGATCGAAGATCAGCGCAAGATTCAGATCAAAATTGTCCATTGCACGATCGCTGAGCCGATCGAGCACAACGCTGCTGTCGCCCTGGGTGGCCGAAGCTACTTCATGCGACGAAGCCCACTCAAGCGCCAGCTGATCCAGCGCCTCCAGCTCGCTGTGGAGCGCATTGACGACGCGCTGTGTGTCGCGCTCGATGAATTCGCTCTGCAGATGGTCAAAGCCGGTCAGAACTTCGCGCCGCAAAATGGCATACAGCACCGCGACCAGCGCCATGATGACCACTGTTGCCAGGACGATCTGCGCACGCAGAGAAAAACGAATGCGGCGTGGCGGAGGCTGCAGCAGTCTATCAATGCCGGGGCGATCCTCGAGCATCGTCGGGGGGGAAGGGATGTGGGCCATAGGCTTCTTCCGGGCTGATCTTCACATGCATGAGTATTGTACATCGCCATGCAACATTAATGCTATTTTATTTTTTGATGGTCGTTTGCTGCCAGAGGGGGAGCAATCCGGGGAAACAAAAACGAGCCGCCTGGCTCGTTTCTGCGCGTGACTGGGCGCGCTCGCTCGAATGACTCTTAGCCCTGACGCTGCTTGTGCTTGGGATTACCCGCGCACATCACATACAGGCGGCCCTTGCGGCGCACAAAGTAGCACTTGTCACACATCAAGCGTACTGATGAACGTACCTTCATGGCAAAACACCTCCCCGTTTAAACTCGACTATCGCCCAACGGCAAGTCGTCGGGGATAGGTTTGTGAGCGTAACAGCAGCTCAGAGAATTGAGCCAGCGCCCCTATTATATCGGAACTGAGGGTAAAATCTAGACTGAATCCGTTGGGCTGTGTGCCAACGTCGCCAGCCCTTCGTGGAAGCGCGCGACCGCTCCCGCCGTGACCTGGGGTGGCAGCGCGTAACTGAAGCGAATCCACCGATCTCCCTCGTCGCTAAACGCGCCGCCGGGCACCACTGCGACTCCGTGCTCTTCCGCCAGGTATGCGCCGATCTCAAAACTGCTGGCGAAGCCGGCGGCATCCATCCAGCGCCCCACGTTGATGAATGCGTAGTAGCCGCCATCGCCCATGATGAACTGGTAGCCGTGCCGGGTCAGAAAGTCGCGCATCACCCGGCGGCTGGCATTGGTCGGGCCGACAATCGGTTGGGCGGCCTGGGCGAATCCCTGCTCATACGCAGCGAGGGCGACGGCCTGCCCATAATAGTGGGGGACCACGCTGTGCGAGGCGCGGCTGCTCATGAAGTCGATCGCGGCGCGGTCTGCCAGCAGGTGGGCACTGCGCACGTTCGAGGCGCCGAGCGACTTGGTCAGCCCGTCGAGAATGATGAGTCGTGCGCGTTCTTCGGGTGAGAAGGCTTCCAGCAGGACGTTGGCGTCCATCGGCGCGCCTTCGGTGATGTAGTGATAAATCCAGTCGTACAGCACAAAACGAATGCCCGCTTCGAGCGCCGCTTTGCCGAGCGCGATCTGCTGCTTGACGGGGATGACATGGCCGGTTGGGTTATCGGGTGAGGTGATCACGATGCCGATCACCTGACGTCCGCCCTTTTTCCGCGCATAGTCGACCGAGGCGCGGATGGTCTCCGGCGTGAACTGCCAGGCAGACGCTTCGTCGCCGGGGGCCAGCATGACGTTTGTGCCGAGAGCATAGGGCCCCCAGGTGTAGCTGACCCAGGGCACACGAGTCAGCAGCAGCACATCCCCCACGCGCCCGCTGCCCAACTGGATCATGGCGCTATAGGCTTTGACCAGGCCATCGCGCCCACCCACCGTGCACAGCACATTCTGAGGTCCCCAGCCCAGGCGAGGGTCCAGTTTCCAATATTGCTCGGCGGTGGCGCGGCGGAAGTCATCGGAGCCGTAGGGGAAATCGTAGGCGGTCCCATGTGCTTTGAGCAGCTCATGTGCGCGGTCGAGCAGTGCTTCGGGCACGCCCGGCAGCGACGCGCCGCCGTCCCCCTGCGACGCATCATAGATGACGGCGTCCGGCCCATATTTCTCGCGGTATTTGTTGAGCGAGAGCTTGATCACGAACATGCGCGAGGGCGGAATATCGGCCTGGTGGCTGGGGTAAGGATGCGGCGGCACCAGAGTATTCTCCGGGACCACAAAACGCGGGGAATCATAGCTGCTCATCCGGTGCTCCTGAAGCGCACAGCACGCGCCGGGCGATCCCCTGATCGACCGGGGCGCGCGGCGCGGACTTGATCTATAATCACGACAGGCTGTAGATTACCACACGTTCGCCCGGTATGCACCGGTGGGTTTGTCTGACGAGGGCGGGTTACTCCATGCCCGGCGTCTCGACGCTCACCCGGCGCAAGCGCGGCCTGCGCAATCTGCGCGGCGCGCGGCGGCGGATGCCCAGGCTGGCCAGCGATGGGCGCTGGATGGGCGCGTGCTCATCACCCAACAGCGCGGTGACCCATTCGCCGAGCCACAGCCCAACGCTGTAGGCCAGCAGTGCCAGCAGGTAGCCGGTGATCAGGTCGGGCGAATTGTGACGCATGGTCATCAGTGTGGAGGCGCTGATCAGTGTGCCGAGCGTGACCCACACGATGAACACGCGGGGCCGGGGCCGGAAGCGGATCATGTAGCACATATTGATGATCGCGTAGAAGACATGCTGGCTGGGCGCGGCATTGTGCGTGCTGGCGGCAGCATCCAGTTTGTAGGAATTGCGCAGCATCACTGAAAAGAGGTCATTCCCGTGGACCTCTTGGGGCGAGGGCTTGGTCACATAGGTCGGCACGGCAATGTAGATCGCATAGCTGACCAGCGCCGCAAACGCCATGCTGAACACAAACTGGCGAAACAGCTTGTTGGGCATCACAAACGCCGCCCAAAAAGGCAGCGCTGCCGTCAGCACGAACCCGACCATATAGGGGATCAACCAGATTCCCTGGGGCGACAGGTGATTATCGATGGCGGGAATGATCAGCTCCCAGCCATCCGTCGGGGCGCGCAACTGGCTATTGAGCATGTTGATGACAAAAAACTGAGCTTCAATAACCAACAGGATCAAAAACAGCGCCAGCCGGTTCTGCATGAGCCGGGCCAGGGGAAATGTGCGCGTCGTTTCAGTCATTCACTCATGCTCCTGCGTGAGCCTGTTCATTATGCACACATTACGCATAGTGCCGCGCGCGGTTGCGCCCCAACTGCCGCGCTGGTAACAGACTGCTAAAGTGAAGTATACACTGATTTGGGCGAACTGGCAGACTCTGCCCCATGGAGGGATGCCGTGCGGGTTGATGAAAGAAATCGTGAAAAACGTGAATTCGGAATGAATTTCCGCCCTGAATCATTAAAGTGTAAACACAAAATAAAATTATCGTGTATA
>DAOUFU010000351.1:0-6777 GCA_034429275.1 Anaerolineae bacterium
GGCAGACCAAGCGCCTCCCAAGAGGCGCGCAGGTCGGGGGTGAGGCCAGACTCTCGCGGGTCACCATAGCCGGTTATTTTCTCAAAGTCCATCAGCCTCCGGCGAGGCGGCGGCGCGAAATGGGACTATACTAGCGGCAGCGGAGGATCATGAGCCGCGCGTGTCACGAGTGAAAAGGGGGCAGCGAACGATGAGGGTGAAAACCATCTGGAGAGCGGTGGCCGTCCTGGCCGTGGTGCTGATCGGAGCGGCGCAGCCGTGGGCAGCACTCGCCCAGGTCGATCTGGGCGGGGAGTATATCGCTGAAGACGGCAGCATGACGTTTCGTTATCCGGCGGGCTGGGTTGTGCAGACCGATACAATGGGCCTGGCGGCGCTTTCGAACACGGCTGAAGCACTGGCGAGCGGTCAGCCCGGCGTCCGCGACGTGATCATGATGTTCTTTTCGCCGGAAGTGCTGACGGGCCTGGGGGCCGATGTCTCGACGCTGGAGGGGGCGCTGGAGGGCTTCCTGAGCGGGACGGATGCCGTGCCGCGGGGCGAGCCATCCGCTGTGGCCCTGGGTGAGCGCGAAGGGCAGGGCGTCGAAATCGTGTTTGGGAGGGTCCGCTCGCGGGTGGTGGCGCTGATGTTTGCCGATGGCGTGGCGGGCGTGGTGACCGCTTCGACAACCGGCAGCCTGGATGATTTCGCCGCTGTCACCGAGTCCGTGATGGCGACGTGGGATCGGCCCAGGCCGGAACAGGCCGCCCTCAGCGATGAACCGTGCGAGGTGAGCACCCAGGTCAAATGGGGCGCGGTGCTGCGGGTGGGGCCGGGCGAAAACCGGACCGAACTCTCTTCGCTGCCGACGGGAGAATGGTTCCCGGTGACCGGCATGGCCGAGGCGGATGACGGCTCGCTGTGGTGGCAACTGGATAAGCAGGCCGTCGCACCGGAATCGGCGGCGGCGGAGCTGTGGGTCCGCCAGGACCAGGTGGACGAGCGGGGAGGTTGTGCGTTGGTGGGCACCGCCGAGGCACCGCCGATCATTCCGATCCCGGTGCAGGCACCCGCGCCGGTATCGCCAGCGGGACAGGCCGCGGCCCCGGTCAAGCCGTCTTCCGGCGGGCAGGGCCTGTGGATCGAGTTCGCCGAGTGGAATGCGCTGGTGCCGCCGGATTTGAAGGCGACCAGCCGGGCCAGCGCCCGCGTGGTAATCACGGTGTTGCCTTCGCTGACGCCGGTAGCGCAGGAACTGTATTCCCGCAGGGATGGCTCGTTGACGACGGTGTACCGGATGCGGGTGGACTACACGCTGACGGCGCTGGATCCGAAGACCAACGCCGTGTTGGGCACCACCGTCTTGCAGGGTGGCGATCCGCCGGGTTTCCCCGATACCATGCCGATCAATGCCACGCTCAACGGCCCGGCCCCTTCGTTCGACTCGGCGCTGGGGTGGATGCAGGGCTTCCTGGGATAGGTCGGGCACAGATTCTTATGTTACAGTTCTGCCGGGGTGGGGCGCACAGCATGCGCAGCCGCCCCGGTTCACTGTGAAGTGAGGAACGCGCCGGGCGGCGGTGTATCACACTCTGGCAAGGGCGCGGCATCAGCCGGTATAATGGCGCGCGGCCCACCTGTGGGCAGAATGTTGGTGTTGGGAGCAGGTAAATCTTCGCATGAAAACACGGACCTGGCCGAGCCTGGTGATCGGCGCGCTGGTGAGCGCGGTCGCGCTCGGCTATCTGCTGCGCCGCGACCTGAGCGGCATTCACGATGAGCTGCGCGGCGCGAATTACTGGATGCTGTTCCCTTTCTTCGCCGTGTCGGTGGCCGGGCTGGGGCTGCGGGCGGTACGGTGGCGGGTGCTGCTGGATGAGCGGCTGGCGCTGCCGCGCAGCTTTCACATCCTCAACGTGAGCTATTTTATCAACGGGGTGCTGCCGCTGCGGGTGGGCGAAGTGGCGCGGGCGGTGCTCGCCGCGCGGGTCGATCCGCCGGTCCCGGTGCTGACTTCGGCCAGCACGATTGTTGTCGAGCGGCTGCTGGATACGCTGATGGTGTTCGCGCTGATCGGCCTGACGCTGGCGCTGATCCCGGCGGGGTTGGAGATCGGCGTGGTGGGCGTGCTGCTGGGCGTGGGCACGGTGATCGGCGTGGTCGTGCTGGCGGTGACGGCGGCGCGCCCGGCCTGGGCACACGCTGCGCTGACCCTGGCGGGGCGCGCCATTCCGGCGCTGCGGCGTCCGGCACTGCGCCGGTGGCTGGATCACCTGCTGGCAGGCATCACCCCGCTGGCCGATCCGCGCCGGGCATTGGCGCTGGCCGGGTGGACGGCGGCGGGCTGGACGATGTCGGTTGTAGCCGGGTATATCCTGCTGATCGCCATGTTCGACGAGCCGACGTGGGCGGCATCGCTGGCGATGGTGGCGCTGGCCTCATTTGCGATTGCGGTGCCGGCGGTGCCGGGTAACCTGGGGCCGTTTGAGGCGGCGGTGGTATTCGGGCTGGCGAGCGCCGGGCTGGTGAGCAAGCCCACCGATGCCCCGGCGGTGGCCTTCGCCATCCTGCTGCATGTGCTCAACCTGCTGACATATATCAGCATGGGGCTTTTGGGCCTGTGGGCCGAAGGAGTCAGCCTGGGCGAGATCGTCCGGGCAGCGCGGGCGCTGCGCCAACCGGGTGAACAGGGCGCGGCGGCCCCTCTCGCGGAATCTTCACCCCCCTGGGTTAAGTCATGAGTCAACACCCCTCTACTGCATCGCAGCATACGCTGGCCGGGGCCGATTCGGGCGACAGGCCGCTCAAAATCCTGGTGGCAATCCAGTATTACCTGCCGCACCGGACCGGCGTGCCGATCCATGTGCAGCGCGTGGCCGAAGAACTGGTCAAGCGCGGGCACACGGTGACCATCCTGACGGCGCGGCATCACATCGACCTGCCGCGCGACGAGACGATCAACGGGGTGCGGCTGGTGCGGTTGTGGGCACCGCTCAAGGTCAGCCGCGGCATGGTGATGCCTGCCTATCCCTGGGCGGCGTGGGGCTTGATCCGGCAGCATGACGTGGTGTGGCTGCAAACGCCTATGCTGGAGACGGCGCTGCTGACGTTGCTGGCGCGCAGCCAGGGCAAGCAGGTGGTCGCCACCCATCACGGCGACCTGATCCTGCCGCCGGGCTTCTTCAACCGCTTTGTGCGTTGGTTCCCCTTCATGAATTACCGGTTCATGGCGCGGCGCGCGGCCCGGCTGATCGCCTACAGCCACGACTACGCGGACAACAGCTATTATCTCAGGCCGTTCCGCGACCGGGTTTCGGTGATCTACCCGCCGATCGTGGTCCCCGATCCGCAGCCGGAGCGGGTGGCGGAACTGCGCGCACGCTGGCAGCCCGACGGCGGCCCGGTCATCGGCTATGCCGGGCGATTCGTGCGCGAGAAACGGCCCGACCTGTTGATCCGCGCGCTGGAAGTGATCAACCGCGAGTACCCGATGGCGCGGGTCGTCTTCGCGGGCGAGTACGATATCGCCTATGAGGACACCTGGGAGCAGAACCAGGCGCTGATTCAGCGCTATGACGAGCAGTTGATCTTCCTGGGCAAGCTGGAGAGTATGCAGGCGATGGCGAACTTCTTCGCGGCCTGCGATGTGCTGGTGATGCCCAGCGATACCGAGTGCTTCGCGCTGGTACAGGTCGAGGCGATGCTGTGCGGGACGCCGGTGGTGATGACGGATACACCGGGCGGGCGCGTGCCGGTGACCGAGACCGGCATGGGCGCAATTGTGCCGCGCGGCGACTGGGAAGCTATCGGGCGGGCGGTGGTGGAGATCGTGCGCGCGCCGGAGCGATACATCAAGCCGCGCGAAGAAATCGAGCGGGCGTTCAGCCTGCGCGAAACGGTGGATCGTTACGAGCGGCATTTCCGACAGGCGGCGAATCGCGCGACGAGGTAGACTCGGCGCACGGCAGCGCCCGCCCGGCGCGGCATAGTGTAGGGAGGCAGAGATGGCAGGCGCATGGCAAGGTAACCGGCGACGGCTGGTGAGGTACCTGCTGATTGCAGCAGCGGTGATCGTGGTGGTGGAGATCGTGTCTTTCCTGGCGCTGGACCGCAGCAATCCACCGGTCCAGGCCGAGCCGAACTGGGATTCGCCACGTACGCGCGAGTTGATCGTCAATGCGTGCTATGACTGCCATAGCAACGAGACGACCTGGCCCTGGTATTCGGCGATTGCGCCGGTATCGTGGCTGACCTATCGTGACGTGGCCGAGGGCCGCAATACGCTCAATTTCTCGGAGTGGTCCGGCAGCAGGAAGGCGTTGGAAGTGGCCGAGGTGGTGGCCGAGGGCGAGATGCCGCCGTCGTATTACACGATCATGCACCCGAAGGCGAAACTCTCGGACGAGGAGAAACTGGAGCTGATCCAGGGCTGGCAGGCGACTCTGGCTCAGACGAGTGGGCTGGATATGAGCGGCGGCGACTGAGCGCGGCATCCCGGCAGAAGGACAGGCGGCACAGCATCTATGACGGTTGATCTCACCACGATCCAGTACATGACTCGCCACGAGGCCGATATGGCCTTCAAAAAGCGGGCGCAGACGATCTTTGAATGGGTGCCGCCGCGCGACGACGCGCTGATCCTTGATTGTGCGTGTGGGCGCGGCTTTTACCTGAATATGTACCGTTACGTCGGCGCCTGCCGGTTGGTGGGGCTGGAACTCGACGCAGAGGTGATCGAAAAGGCGCGGCGCAATGTCGGTCACCTGCCGGGGATCACGCTCACGCGCGGCAATATCTACGCGCTGCCCTTCGCCGATGATACGTTCGACGGCGTGATCCTCTCGGAAATCCTGGAGCACATCGACGACGACGTGGCCGGGCTGCGCGAAGTGATGCGAGTGCTCAAGCCGGGCGGCGTGGTGGCGATCACTGTGCCGCACGCGAACTACCCGTTCTGGTGGGACCCGATCAACTGGACGCTGGAGCGAGTCTTCAACACGCACATTCAGCACGGGCCGCTGGCCGGGCTGTGGGCGAACCATGTCCGGCTCTATCATCGCGCCCAACTGCGGCAGGCGGTGGAAGAGGCCGGGTTGATCGTCGAGGCGGAGCGCAGCTTCACGCATCACAGCTTCCCGTTCATTCACAACCTGGTGTATGGGCTTGGCAAGCCCTTGTTGGAATCTGGCCTGATGCCCGAAGAACTGGCGACGGCGGCGGACCGTACCACGTTTGATTCGCCGGACGGCAGCCGATTGAACCCGATCCGGCTGGGGATCGCGGTGCTGAACTGGTTCGACCGCCCGAACAAGATCGACGAAGGGCCGGAGCGCAGCACGGTTAACCTGGCGCTCAAGGCGCGCAAGCCGGGGTAGGGGGCGATCAGGGCAAACGCATCAAAAAAATACTGTTTCGGTTGAAGCGCATCGCCTGCCCCTGATACACTTTGGCCATGTGATCGGGTATGGGAGGCGAAGGGCTGGCCTCACCCCCGCGCGGCCAAAACCGGGCCGCTTCGCCCCCTCTCCGAAAATTTTCGGAGAGGGGGCAACCGACAACGCGCCCGTAGGGCGCGGCGAAGGTGGGGGTGAGGCCGGATGCTCGCAGGTCACGTATTTTGATGCAATCACCCTGAGGGGGCGATTGTGCATCGAGGCTGCCGGAGTGCTATCGTCTGAACATCGACCAATGCCGGATGACGCACAAGGAGGCCGACATGACCGACAAAATCCAGAAATCCGATGCCGAGTGGCGCGCAGAACTGACTCCGCGCCAATATGCAGTGCTGCGCCAGGCCGCGACCGAGCGCCCATTCGAAGGCGAATATGTGGACACCGAGACGCCTGGGGTGTATCGCTGTGCGGGGTGTGGACAGGAATTGTTCTCATCCGAAACGAAGTTTCACTCCGGATCGGGCTGGCCGAGCTTTTGGGACGTGATTGAGCAGGGGCGAGTTGAACTGTCGCGCGATCTCTCGCACGGCATGATTCGCACCGAAGTTCGCTGCGCGCGCTGCGGCGGACACCTGGGACACCTGTTTGAAGATGGCCCGCGCGAGCGTACCGGGCTGCGCTACTGCATCAATTCGGTGGCGCTGCGGCTGGAGCCGCGCGGCGAGTGATCGTTGAATGGTTGGGCAGGGGCCACGCGCGGTCCCTGCCATCACCCCGCAGGAACCGTGACGATGACCGACTCCTTGCACGACCCCGCGTTCTTGCCCGAATCCTGTGACCCGCTGCCCCATCCATCCCCAGAGTCCGGTGACACGCCGTCCGAGTCCGGGCCTGGCGAGCGCTATGTCGCGTTTGAAGACCTGACGCTGGCCGAGGCGCTGCGCGTGCTGAGGCGGGAGCCGCTGGCGGCGGCGCGGGCGTGGTGGACGGTGCTGGTCCGCGACCGCGCGCGCGTGAGTCGTCGTGCGGAGCGTTCGGAGCGCCTGTTCGCCGTGCGCGCCGCCCGTGAAGAGGTGGCGGGCGAGGATGAAGCGCTGCACGAGGACCGGGCCGACCTTTCTCCACGCCGCGAGCGGTGGCGGCTGGCACTGTGGAGCGCGGCGCTGCTGATGGCGATGCACGGCGGCGTGCTGCTGAGGCGGGCGGCGCTGGACCCGGCCATGCACCGCGAGAAGGACCCCGGCGCGTCATTGACCTGGCTGGGGCTGGCGGCCCTGCTGGTCATCGGGGTCGAGCTGTGGGCGGCGCAGGGGGCGCGGTTGGCCGGGTGGTTCCGGCGCTGGCGGGGGGGCCAGGCGGGCGCGCCCCCGGGCGCGCGCGCGGGCGCGTGGGGGGGCCCGTC
>DAOUFU010000352.1:0-4045 GCA_034429275.1 Anaerolineae bacterium
GCGTGCCCGTCACCACCGCGATATCGCGGTGCCCCAGGTCGATCAGGTGCTGGACGGCGAGCTGAGTGGCGCGGGTCTGGTCATAGCCCACCCAGGTGATCCGGGTTGAATTGAGGGCGAAATCGCGCCGCACAAGCGGGATATCGTGACACATAGCCAGCAGTTCATCATCGCTGATGCGCAGCTTGGGCGCATAGAGGAAGATACCCTCGACCATGTGCAGCGCCGCCTTGTCAAGCGCCTTGGGCAGGTCGGCCTGGGTGCAGTCGGTATACATGGCCGAATAGCCGCCCCATTGGGCGGTGCGCAGCAGCGGCACCTCGAAGGGAAATTCTGCGTCCACCGAAATAATCTGGATAGTGCCCGAACGCTGGGTTTTGAGCATTTGCGCGCCCATGTTGGGCTTGTAATCCAGCATCTTGATAGTCATCAACACGCGCTCGCGGGTGTCGGCGGCCACACTGGGATGATCGTTGAGCACGCGCGAGACGGTCTGGTAGGACACACCGGCTTCACGGGCAACATCAAGAATGGTAGGCCGCTTGTTCTTCGATTTCGCCATAGGTGCTTTCTCAACAGGCTCGCAATGTGTTTGTTCACATCTGTTATACCACAGGATTAAAACCACTGTACAGCACTTGCCTTACTTAACCGACCCGCCGCACCTGCCTTCAGGTTGACACAGTCCGCCATTGTGCGCTATGATTTTCGTGAACGATCACACGAGCGGTGATTTTTGGGCTGATCACAAAAACATTTTTGAAGGCAGGCCGATGACCGATCAATGGACGGACACCATTCGGCGCGTGGCAGACGCTACCATCGCGCTAATGCGCAGCGAATATGAAAACGAGCCGCCCGACCTGTGGCCGGGCGATTGGCAGCCAGGCGTGGGGCTATATGGCCTGATGCGCGCCTATGAAACCCTGGGCGAACAGCGCTATCTGGATTACAGCCGCTACTATGTGGATCGCCTGCTGGATGCCGATCTGGTCAGCTATTCTATCAACGGATCGATGATCTTCGAAACCGTGCTCAAATTGTACGAGCATCTGCGCGAAGATCGCTACAAAACCGAGATGCGCTACTTCCTGCGCTGGCTGCTGCGCAGCGCCGCCAAGTGCAAAAACGGCTGTTTTGAACATTCCTGGACCGAGACAGACGTGCACCTGACCGAGCAGGTCTGGATCGACACGCTGTTCATGGCCGGGATCGTGCTGGCGGACTCGTACCGCCTGTTTGGGCGCGAAGACTGCCGCGCCGAGGTGCTTCAGCAGTTCGCGGCACACCAGGCTCACCTGCAAGACAGCGCCACCGGTCTCTATCGTCACCTGTATGATGGCAACACCAACAGCTACATGGCCGGGGCCTTCTGGGGGCGCGGCAACGGCTGGATGGCGGCCAGCGCGGTCGATGTGCTGGATGCACTGGGTCCCACCGATCCTTCGCACCAGCCGATTGTGGAGTCGTTCCGGCGGCAGATGCAGGGCGTGCAGCCGCTTCAGGATGAAAGCGGCATGTTCCACACCATCCTGAACGATCCCAATACCTACCTGGAAATGTCCGGCACGGCGGCCCTGGGCTATGCGGCCCTCAAAGGGGTGAGATTGGGCCTGCTCAACGGCGAGTTCAAGCGTATGGGCGAGCGGGCGCTGCGCGCTGCCGCCGAAGCTGTCTCGCCTGAGGGTATCGTGGGGCGGGTATCGAGCGGCACTTCGGGCTTCATCGCCTATGACGAATACAACCGGATTCCCATCGCGCCGCGCCTGTACGGCCAATCACTGGTTATCCTGCTGATGACCGAGTGGCTGCGCCACTACGCCTAGCCTGGCGAGTGCACATCCACGAACCCCGGCCCCAACCGATTCCATCCATCGATGAAAAGAGACGCTGCACGCTCAGCGCTCTTTTTTGTTCACGAGCCAGCGCCGCCGAAAACTCCGCGCAGTCGAAGTGCGTATATATATAATGACCGTGTTTCACTTCGCCTGATGCGCCCGTTTCCCATCAATCATCGATCATCCTTGAAAGTGTGCATGCCCGTCGACTCTGGCGATCCGCCGAGGAGAATCCCCCATCTATGGACACAATAATTCAGATTCGCGGCCTGAAAAAGCAGTACGCTCCACCGCGTGGTGTTTTTGCGGTGAAAGGTATCGATCTCGACGTGATGCGCGGCGAGATTTTCAGCCTGCTCGGACCCAACGGCGCGGGCAAAACGACCACCATCAGCATGATGAGCGGCCTGCTTACCCCCACCGCCGGGGAAATCACCATTGCAGGGCATTCGGTCACGCGCGAGCCGATAGCCGCCAAAGCCGCGATCGGCGTGGTGCCGCAGGAGATCGCACTCTACCCGACTCTCTCTGCTCGCCAGAACCTCGAATTCTTTGGTCAGATGTATGGACTGCGCGGCAAAACGCTGAAAACGCGCGTGGATGAGGTGCTCGATTTTATCGGCATGGCCGACCGCGCCAAAGATCGCGTAGAGCAGTACAGCGGGGGCATGAAGCGCCGGGTCAATATCGGTGTAGGGTTGCTGCACCGCCCGCAGGTGGTCTTTCTGGATGAGCCAACCGTCGGCATCGATCCCCAATCGCGGCGGAACATTCTGGACGCGGTCAAGCGGTTGAATGCCGAAGGTATGACCGTGCTGTATACCACCCACTACATGGAAGAAGCCCAGGAGCTTTCGCACCGGGGAGGTATCATCGATCATGGGGAGATCATCGCGCTGGGCACCCAGAGCGAGCGGACCCAAAAGGTGGGCGAGCAGGATACGGTGCTGCTCAGTGTGCCGGATGCGCCCGAAAGCCTGCTCGATGCGCTGCGCGCTCTGCCCGGTGTCGATCAATGTGTCCGGGCCAGCAGCCTCCCCAACGGCAGTACCAACGGTGAAAACGGGTAAGCTGCTGTAGATGGAGAAATCCGCCTGCTGGCCCGCAACAGCCGCGCCGTGCTGCCCGACGTGATCCGGCTGATCAATGAGGCGGGAGTCAGCCTGCGCAGCGTCGATATTCAGGAGCCGACGCTCGAAGCGGTCTTCCTGCATTTGACCGGGCGCGCGCTGCGCGACTAGCCGGGGAGACACGCCGCCATGATTGCCAAACTCTTCGCGATTGCGCGCAAGGATATATTCGTTACTTTTCAGGATCGGCAGGCCCTGCTGCTGATGTTCGCCGCGCCGCTCGCGCTCAGCCTGATCATCGGCCTGAGCTTCGGTTCATCGAACGATGTGAGCATCGAGGCCGTGCCGGTGGTGGTCGTCAATGCCGACGAGGGCATGGCGATGCCCAACGGCTCGGAGATTCGGCTGGGTCAGGTCGTGCAAGACGCCTTTGTGCCCACCGATGATCCCGCGACGGAAAACGATTACCGCACGATCCGCGCGCTGATTGCAGGCTCCAGCGCAGATGACCCGGAGCCGGTGCGCGCTCAGGTCGAACAGGGGGATGTGACCGCGCTGATCACCCTGCCGCCGAGTTTCACGCGCGATGTGCTGGCCAACCAGCCCGTACCGATTGAGGTTTATGTGGACAGCGGGCGCAGCATCGGATCAAGCATTGTGCTCAGCATCGCGCGCGGCATCTCCAATGGGTTGAATACGGCGGTACTGGCGCAGCGCATCGCGCCGGGTGCGGTAGCTGCCATAGGCGCAGAACTCGGCCAGGGTGAGGGCGCAATTGAGCGCGCGACTCAGCGCGTGCTGGCCGAAGCACCGGACGCCGGAGTCAGGCAGCCGATCACGCTGCGAGCAGTCGATCTACAAGGCGAAACGCGCGGTTTCGACTGGATGCAGTACTTTGCCCCCTCGATGGCGATCATGTTCATGACGTTTGCAATGGCCAACAGCGCCACCACCATCATCCAGGAACAGCGGCAGTGGACGCTCCAGCGCATCATCAGCACACCGACGCCGCGCTGGGTGTTCATGGGCGGCAAATTGATGGGCATCTACCTGACCGGGGTGCTCCAGATGATCGGCCTGATCCTCTCCACCACCCTACTGGCAATGGCGCTGGGCCGCACTGAGCCGGTGTGGGGA
>DAOUFU010000353.1:0-12174 GCA_034429275.1 Anaerolineae bacterium
TTGCGGATCTGCTGCGGCAGCGTGCCGACGATATCCTGCCGGGTGAATACATCTCCCATTTCTTCGCCTGCAAAGCGCGCCGCGGTAATATCCGATCCCCGGAGGAACTGCTGCGGGTCTTTGCCAAATAACAGCAGTCCGGCATTGGTCGGGCGCAGCTCTCCATCGACCATAACCAGGCAACCCCGCTTGACCAGCACCTGTTCAGCAGAGATTCCTCCCATGCCGCTCAGGCTAGCCGTGTAGGCCTCGACCTGCCCCCAATCCAGGTCGTCACGTCGCGCTCCACGCGCTGGCTCAGACTCGAATGTGACATCTCCACGTTCAAGGATCAACCGTCGCAGCGCCTGAGGAACCAACGGCACATTCGTGACGCCATCTCGCGTGAGGTAGCGCCCATCCAGGGCGTAGACATGCGGCATTCCGCGCGGAATCTGCACCAGTACCATAGGCAGCCCATTGACTTTCACAATATAGGGCAGCGGAATGATCAGCGCCGGGGTAATCGCCAGAGCTGCTTCCAGCACTCTGTTGATGGCATTCTCACCATCATCAACGCCTGCCGGTTTGTCTGTGCGGGGCGCAACTCCCAGCAGCAGTGTGCCCCCATGCGCATTCGCCATAGCAGCCAATTTCGCGGCAATATCTGCCAACGGGGCCCGACCGGGAAGCCAATCGAGCACTTCCGAACGCCCCCCGTCAATCAAGCTGAGAATATCCTGCTCACCCAACCGCTCATCAGATTCGCGGAATGTCGATTGTACGACCAGTTCGTTAGTCATGATCGCTCCCCACTGGTCTCAGCTTGCGCTGCCATGATCTGGTGGAAGCAGTGCCCGGTCAAGGACCTGATCCATATGGCGCACCAGGATCACCTCAAGCCCCCGCAGCAGCGGTTTTGGAATTTCGATCAGGTCCTTCTCGTTACGTGCCGGGAGTATCACCTGCTTGACCCCAACACGATGGGCAGCCAGCAGCTTTTCGCGCACACCGCCAACCGGCAATACGCGGCCACGCAGTGTGATTTCCCCAGTCATTGCCACATCGCGGCGAATCTTACGCTGCGTCAGCGCCGAGATCATCGCTGTCGCCAGAGTGATGCCTGCCGATGGTCCGTCTTTGGGCACAGCGCCTTCGGGTAAATGCACGTGCAAATCCAGGGTATCAAACTCATCGGGGTCGATTCCAAGCTGAATGGCACGGGCACGCGTAAAACTGTACGCAGCCTGGGCCGATTCCTGCATCACGTCGCCAAGCTGCCCGGTCAACACCATGTTCCCCTTGCCGGGCATCAGAGAGACCTCAATCGCCATGATGTCGCCGCCTGCCTCAGTCCAGGCCAGACCGGTCGCTACACCTACTTCGTCATCCTCTTCGGCCAGCGACATCAGGAACTGCGGTGGCCCCAAATATTTCGCCAGATTCGCGGCCCTGATCCGGTGCGGAATCGGCTTGTCTTCCGCCAGCCGCCGCGCGAGTTTGCGACACACTTTCGCCAGCTCGCGTTCAAGATTGCGAACCCCCGCCTCATAGGTATACTCCCGGCAGATCAGCCGAAGTGCATTTTCGTCGAAGTGCAGCTGTGCCTCGGCCAGGCCATGCTGCTCTAGCAGGCGCGGAATCAGGAACTGCTGGGCGATCTTGACTTTCTCTTCCTCCACATAACCCGGAAACTCGATCAGTTCCATGCGATCCAGCAGCGGTTCTGGAATACCATCGTAGTAATTCGCTGTCGTGATAAAAAACACTTTGGACAGGTCGTAATCGACATCCAGATAATGGTCGGCAAAGGCCACATTTTGCTCAGGGTCAAGTACTTCGAGCATGGCAGCTGCCGGGTCTCCACGGAAATCCGCCCCTAATTTATCGATTTCGTCCAGCATAAATACCGGATTGATACTGCCTGCCCGTCGCATGGTCTGAATAATACGCCCTGGCAGCGCGCCGATATACGTTCGCCGGTGACCTCGAATCTCCGCCTCGTCATGCACGCCGCCCAAACTCACGCGGACAAATTCGCGCCCCAACGCGCGCGCGATGCTTTTTCCCAACGAAGTCTTTCCCGTCCCTGGTGGTCCAATGAAGCACAAAATTGGGGTCTTCATCTTGTCGGCAGCCAGTTTGCGCACTGCCATGTGTTCGAGAATGCGCTCTTTGGCTTTGGTCAAACCATAGTGATCGGCATCCAGCACCGCTGCTGCATGGGCGAGTTCGAGATTATCTTCGGTAGTCACCGTCCAGGGCAATTCCAGCAGCCAGTTTAGATAAGTGCGAATGATGCCCACTTCCGGGGCCATCGGCGGCATCATCATCAAGCGCACCAGTTCCTTCTGGGCCTTGTCCCGGATCTCGTCAGGCATCGCTTTGGCTTCAATTTGCTCGCGCAGTTCACTGAGTTCCTGCTGAAAAATGTCTGCCTCGCCCAGCTCGTGCTGGATGACCCGCATCTGCTCGCGCAGGAACATTTCTCGCTGGCTGCGATCCACTTCTTGCCGAACCTTGGAGTGTATGCTTTCCTCAAGCTCCAGGACTTCCAGCTCGCGGCCCAACAGGGCACTGACACGTCGCAGCCGATCTGCCGGGTTACTGATCTCCAAAATCCCCTGGCTCTCTTCCGTGGTGAGGTTCAGAGTCGAAGCGGCAAGATCGGCCAACCAACCCGGTTCTTCAATGTTCAATGCATAGATGTAGGCTTCTTCGGGGAGCGCAGGATTGAGTTCAACACATTTCTGGAACAGGCTCAATGTCGCCCGCATCAGCGCAGTAAGCTCGCGTGAGGGAGGCACATCTTCGCTTACAGGCCGTGCCTTGACGCGAAAAAACGGCTCCATTTGAATGTAATCGACGATTTCGACACGCCGCCGCCCTTGTGCCAGCACACTCGTATTGCCATCCGGCATGTGCATCAGCTTTCCTAGTGCCATCTCCGTGCCGGTATTGAAGAGATCGCCCGGCTCAGGCATTGAAATACGGGGGTCGCGCTGTGCCACACCGATCACGGTTGCATGTCGGCTCTGGGCTTCCGAGACCGCGCTCACATCCTGCTCGCGGCGCAGCACCAGCGGCGTCACCATGCTGGGGAAAACCACGAGATCCACCAGTGGAATCAACACTGCCTCGATCAACCCATCAGCATCGAGCGGCGCATCTTGCACACTGTAAAAGTCGCTGATCCCGTGACCTATCATCCGTTCGTCAATTCTCCCCGTTTGGCGAATATCCACCTCGGAAAGGGCTGCATCTGCTGCGTGCAAATGATCCCATTCCGAACCTGTCCGCTGCTGTTATCCTAATCAGTACTCGACCCAAACTGCACAGAACGCCCGATCTGGTGTGGAACATGCCCGGGGGGTAAGCCGCAAACATCGCGCACCTCACCGACAATAAAAAGCGAGCCGGTAGCGCAAATTAGGCCTGTGGGACCCACAAGCCGGGTGGCATGATCGAGCGCCTCGGCTACAGACGGGATCACATCAATTCGTCCCCCAAAACCCTGGCGGCGCGCATGAGCAGCGAGCTCGTCGGGGTTCAATGCACGTGGATGGACCGCCTGTGCCACGATCAGGTAATCCACCTCCGGGAGCAGCGCCTCAAACATCCCCTCAATGTCTTTGTCTGCCGATGCACCGAAGATCATCGCCAACGGACGCCAGGGAAAAAGCTCGGTTAGTGCCGCGACCAGACGACGCGCTGAGGCAGCATTATGTGCAGCATCGAGTACGATTGGTGGCTCGTGATCGACCATCTCCAGGCGTCCGGGCCAGTCTACTTGCATCAGGCCGGATCGAACATGTTCGGGCAGCACAGGAATCCCCCCTTGCTGAACCACGTCCAACGCTGCCAACGTCACCACCGAATTTAGCACCTGGTGCTCACCCACCAGAGCTGTAGAGTAGGTCTCCGGAGGCTGCCCGGCACGCCACGCTGCGAATTCCTGCCGGCCTGGCGCACTGCGACCCGGTGTGTAGAACCAGTCCTGGCCGACCACTGTCATTGGGGCCTGGTTTGCGACCGCGATCGCGGTGAGCACGTCCAATGCTTCGGGGGCCTGGGGTGCAGTCACCACAGGAATCCCTGGCTTGATAATGCCACCTTTTTCCCTGGCGATGGCCGCCAGAGAGTCGCCCAGCAGGTAGGTATGGTCATAGCTGAGGCTGGTAATCACCGACACCACCGGCATGATCACGTTGGTTGCGTCCAGCCGACCGCCCAGACCAACTTCGATCACCGCAACATCCACCCCTTGCCGCGCAAAATAGAGAAATGCCAGGACGGTAGTAACTTCAAACCAGGTGATATCCGGCACATCGTCTACTGCTGGACGCACAAGATTGATCAGATCAATCAGTTCCTCTTCACCGATCAGGGCATTGTTGATTCGAAAGCGCTCACGGAAATTCTGCAAATGCGGAGACGAATACAACCCTGCGCGCAGGCCAGCTGCCTGGATGGAAGCCGCACACATTGCCCCCACCGAACCTTTTCCTTTGGTGCCGGTGATATGGATTTTCGGATACACCTCTTGTGGGTTCCCCAATGCCTCTAGAACTCGGCGCGGACGGGCAAGAGTCATCACTTCAGGGGAGTAGCGCATGTGTCGCGATACTTCCCAATTGACAAAGCTGTAAAGATAATCCATTGCTTCGGAGTATGTCCGAATAGGTGTTTGCGACAACATAACCTCCAGCCTGGCACACTACCGAGTTCAGGCTCTTTTGGCCCCAGATAACGCAAAGAGCGCTCGACGCGCCCCTCGAGGACACTCAATATCCCACAATATCCCACATACTACCGCTTCTAGGGGCTGGTTACAAGGGGCAAGTTGAGCGTGTTTCTGTGGAAGCTGCCCGAACCACTGGTCAAACACCGCTTTCCTTACCACCCATCACAACTCAAGCTTCCGGTGGTACAATGTGCGTCGAGATGCCCTTGCTCAGCATCGTTGGAGAGTGAGTATGAGTCTGCCCAAACTGTGGACCCTGGGGGCGGCATTGGCTGCTCTGGTTATCGTAGGAATTGCCGGAACAATACTGCTTCGCCCACAGGGTGACTTGTTGAGCGGTGCCCGTTTTGCGCACACAAAGATCTCGCCCAATGCCGATGGGGCTGACGATCTGACCATTGTTTCCTACACACTCTCTTCCCCGGCGACGATCAGCATCTATCTTGACAGCGCAAACGGCGAACGCTACTACTTCCGGAAAAATGAGCGCCGCACTGCCGGGGCTTACAATGTCCAGTTCAGCGGTGTGGTTGATGGCTTCCTGCTGCCAGGCGAATCGATTCCCGGCACCATCGAACGCCGCTTGATTCCCAATGGCACCTATACGTGGACCATTGAGGCCACGACAGATGACGGCAAGGCATCAGCGTTTAGTGGCACCCTGGATATTGTCGATGGCGACAGTGTGCTGCCCGTGATCTCAGCGTTCGATATCCACCCTCAACTGTTCACCCCAAACCAGGACGGTGTGCGTGATCGCACTCGCATCAACATCTACCTGGAAAAAGACGCAGCGCTGACCGTATACCTTGAGGATGAACAGGGTTTCCGTTATTACCTGGCCGAGCGCGAAGAGGGTCGTGCCCCTGGCGAACGTGGCAATCACGAGTTCGATTACGATGGTGGGGTTGATCAAAACATGGAACCCCCAGCCGATGGCACTTATACTGTCTATGCAGTGGCACAGGACGCCGAAGGCCAGCGTATTGTACGCCAGGGCACGTTGACTATTGCTGACGGCGGTTTGCCGCAGGCCGAGATCAAACCCCAAACAACGGGAGCAACCGTCTATTTTGGCACCCTGCCCTATGATGCTATCTATCAGAATGTGTTGGGCGAACAGGCAGCACTGCTGCCCAAACCCGAAGGCGTGCGCTCGGACCTGACTACGCTCACCATGCCGCGCGGTGACCTGCTGGTGTTCAAGCTCACCGTCGAGAACTACGGGTCAGCGCCCATCCGCACCGCCGGGCCTTTCCCCGGCACGGTGTACGAGTTCAACCAGACGGCAGCCAGCCTGGGAGCTTATGAGGAATCGGGCGCATGGCGTATCGGGATTAACTGCGATACTGCCTACAGCGATTTTCCCTGGCGATGGGCACTCGCCCCGCAAGAGGAATTGACCGCCGTCTATGACGAAGAGATGGACGAGACGTACTATTATCTGCAACCCGGCCAGCGTGCCGAGGTATGGGGCGCAATTCGTATGACCGAGATTCGCCCCGCGCGCAACCCCCAGGCATGTTGGGCAGGCCTCATCCATGAGGATGTAGGCATTCCAGCCTTCCAGAGCCGGGTAGGGGCGCGGGAAATCGAGCTGGTGCTTCGGCCCGGTGAGACCATGCCTTCGCAATGAACCGGGCCTGATCATGTACCTGCGCTTGCCGCCTGGGGACAACTGCTGTACCATGTGGAAGGAGTCAGGCAGTACGCAAGGGGAGGTGTGCCATCAAGCCCCAATCATTATTCATACGGAGACTTTTAGCTGTGCTGCTGTTGGTCGCGTTGGGCCTTACCGCATGTGGGGGTGAGGAAACGCGCGCGCCCGCGACTCAGCGTCCCACACCTGTGCCGCCAACGCCGACACTGCGCTCGACAGCGCTACCCGACGTGCCCGAAGCTCCAATGCTCGGAGACCCTGAACGTCCTATCGAACTGCTTTTCGCGGTTTCGTCGAGCGGGGCGGCCCAGCGAACTGCAAATGAACTTCAGCGCTTTTTGACCGATGCCCTTGAAGCCGAGATCACTGTTTCGCTGACTACCGAAGCATCGGCACTGGAGGCGCTCTGTTCAGGCCGTCCTGTCGCCGCCTGGCTGAGCGCTTTCTCATTTGTGAAGGCATACGAAACCTGTGGGGTGATTCCTGCCTTTGCAGTCACGCGCGGCACCCCTCCAGGTGTAACTATAGGCACTTCGACCTTGATCGTCGGCCCACGCGGCGAGACACGCCTTTCTAGCCTCGCTGGAAAAACCTTCTGCCGCAGCGCAGAAAGTGACGATACGTTTGCGACATGGGTCCTGCCGAGCCTTATCCTCAACGGCGAAGGGATCGACCCCGTGACCGACCTGGCGGCGATCAGAGATATGCCCGACGATCTCTCCCTTGGAGCAGCCCTGCTGCAGGGGGTGTGCCACGCTGCCGCGTTTGTACCATCCGAATATGACAGCTTTCTGGAAAAGCTGGCACAGCGACTTTCTACCGAAGACAATCGCATACTGCCGCGAGATATCGACGAACGGCTGAGTGTGCTGTCTGAGGCAGGAGATGTCACCTACCCTGCCCAAGAAGCTGAGTGGCAGGGTTACCCGGAAAATGTCATCCCCTACGAAGTCCTGGCATTTGCGCCCGACTCCGCCTTGCCAGAAGCTTGGCGTGTAAATATTAGCGACAGCATTAAAGACTTTTTTGCGAATCGCACGAATGGGACGGCACGAGCCAGTGGACTGCTCAACGCCAGCGGTGTGATCGCGGTCGATCCGGAGGACTTTGTGGCTTTCCGCGATCTGCTTGCCCGTGCCAAATGGGATATGACATTCGCCGGTTGACGCCAAGAACCCGCGTCGTCGCGTACCAGCGGCGCAGGGTAACACTCTGCGCCGTTTAGTTTGCTGCCGCACCAGGACCATGAACAACATTCCCGAACTAGCTGTGATCATTGTTTCGTGGAACACGCGCGAGTTGACGCTCGACGCCCTCCGCACCCTGTACGCAGATCTTGACGCTCATGGCCCCAGAGCAGAAGTTTGGGTAGTCGACAATGCATCCTCTGATGGATCGGCTACTGCCATAGAAACAGCTTTTCCTCGCGCCCACCTCATCCGCAGCCAGGCCAATCTGGGTTTTGCCGGTGGGAACAACCTGGCTCTGCGTGCTCTGGGATTCACCGATTCCCCACTTGCCGATCCAATCGAAGACGTCAGTCAGCCCTCCGCAGTATATTTGCTCAATTCGGATACACGATCTATGCCAGGAGCCACGCGCGCACTCTTCGATGCGCTGTTCACCTTGCCGAATGCGGGTGTGGTGGGTGCTCAACTAGCCTATGAGGATGGCTCATTCCAGCATGGCGCGTTTCGGTTCCCTGGCCTGGGCCAACTCTGGGTTGATCTACTGCCTGTGCCAGGCCGCCTGCACGAAAGCGCATTGAATGGGCGCTATCCCCGGCAGCTTTATGCGCAGGGTGTTCCATTCCCGGTGGACCACACACTGGGCGCAACCATGATGCTCCGTAGAGAAGTGATCCGACAAACCGGCCTGTTTGATGAAGGCTACTTCATGTATTGTGAGGAAATTGACTGGAGCATTCGCATTCGGAAAGCTGGGTGGGAAATCTACGCAGTCCCGGCAGCACACGTGACTCATCTGGCCGGACAAAGCACGCGCCAGGTTCGGCCCCAGAGCATTGTCAACCTGTGGCGCAGTCGCTTCAGGCTTTATGAGAAACATTATCCGCCGCTTAAGCGTTTCCTGGCCCGACGTATCATTCGCCTGGGCATGCGTCGCCAGATACACCTGGCCGATCGTGCACTGGCCGAAGGCACCTTATCGCCGGAAGCACACGCCGCCCTGGTCGCCGCCTATCGCACCGTGCAAACCCTATAAAGCACATGCTGACGAGGAGATTATGCCCGCTCACCTGACTGCCATCATCATCGCTAAAGACGAAGAGTTCCATATCGCGGAATGTATCGCCAGCGTGCAGTGGGTTGGGCGTGTGATCGTCTTTATGGACCCCACCACCAGCGACAGCACCGCCGAGATCGCGCGCACCTGTGGGGCCGAAGTGATGAGCCACCAGTTTGAAAACTTCGCCAAGCAGCGGAATGAAGCTCTGCGCGCCGCCGACTCCGAATGGGTCCTGTTTATTGATGCAGATGAGCGCTCATCACCCGAACAGGCTGACGAAATTCACCAGGTCCTGGACAATCCAGCTCATTTTGGCTATTGGATTCCGCGCCACAACTATATTTTTGGAAAACTGACTCGCCACACCGGCTGGTATCCCGATTACCAGATGCGGCTCCTGCAGACGGCCCATGCGCGTTACGATCCTGCACGCGAAGTCCATGAGTTGGTCCTGCTCGATGGTAAGCCAGGTTATCTGAACACACCGTTCATCCACTACAACTACCTGAATTTCGCACAGTTTCGCCAAAAACAAAGCCGCTATGCCCGTTACGATGCCCGCATCCTATATGAGCAAGGGGTTCGCCCCCGCCCTCACAAATACGTCACGCAACCACTACGCCACTTCATCTGGCGATTTGTCACGCTGCAAGGTTACCGCGATGGGTTTCATGGGCTGAGGCTCAGTGTGTTGATGGCCTGGTACGAGTTCCAAAAATACGTCGAGTTGCGCCGCCTAACCCGCCAGCCTTGAGATCGTTAGCGGCGCTGGTTCAGCACGTCTACCAACGCGTACAACCCACCTGCGACCACGCCGTGCCCACCCAGGATGACCGGAATAGGACATTCCGCCGCCGCACGGGTGAATTCGCGCAGCCAGCCGTGCCCAACAGCCTCGATCATGAGCAGGTCTGAGGCGAACCGGTCTGCACGGTTTGGAAACTGGCCTGCATTGGCAGCCATCAGGACACGGGAGTCAATGATTGCTGCATCGGCCATTTCGCCAAGAGTCGAGAAAAACGCTTCTGGCCCAATCTCGGCCAGCAGCCGCCCCACCAGTGATTTCACTTCACCGCGCGTCAGCCGTTCACTGGCGACCATGCCCCTTTCCTCGGAAAACACGCGCACCCAGCACTGTGATGCTTTGTTGAGCGCCTGCCAGGCTAATGGAGACACCCGCCCGATCAGCGCCAGGTGACTTTCCGGGCGAGCAATGACATCCAGCACAGGCTCCACCGGCACGCGGTCTAGCAAAGGAGAACGCAGCACCTCGGCCAGATGTGGCGCACATGCAGGGTGATGACGAGCAATCGCCAGATCGGTCGGTGTGTCCAGGTCCATACTGGAAGCCGGGCGTACGCCCGATAACACTCGAACATCAAACACCCAATCCTGCTGGAGCATCCATGCAAGGCTGTTGTCGCGCGCAGCGCGTCTGATGATCTCCAATGCGTCTCTTGCGTGAGAAAGTCCTACCCAGTCACTGGAATGCAGATTGTTGGTCAGCGCAATGTGCGAAGGGATTTTGCCCTCTGGTCCTCCATAAGCAGATTGGCGTAACATGCCTTGCAACAAGCCGATCATGTCCTGGGTGAGCAAAGGAGCACTCCCTGCCCCGAAATAAATCACAGGGGACAGGTCGTATCGCTCGATCAGACCTGCCAGGCGCTCGCCAAAATGAAAAGCACCCTGGTCAACATCGGCAATGACGTGTGTCATGGCAGGCAGCCAATCTAACTCTGGGCCTGCCACCACCACCGGGCACACCCCCTCAGCGTTGAGAACATCGAGAAGATCAAGGACCGCTGCCTGCAGCGCTTCCTGAACCAATACCTCTTGGGGCGTCGTACCTCCCCGCCCCACCAGAATGATCGCACTCACCGCCTCTGACTGCATCCCTGCACTACCTTTCGTTCTTCCCACAGACAAAAAAGCCGGAAGCACCTGGCTTCCGGCCAATGGTAACCCCAATACACTTACCTGAGCTGTGGCTCAAGCACGCCATAATTCCCGTCATCGCGCCGGTACAGCACACCGATCCGGGACGTCTCTGCATTGTAGAAGACAAAGAAATTGTGCCCAAGCAGCTCCATCTGGTCAATCGCTTCATCCTCACTCATCGGAATCAGCTCAATCTGCTTGCGGCGAACAATAGCGACCTTTTCTTCTTCCGTCTCACTCTCGACATCATCCACTGGCAGTGGTTCCATCATCGCCAGCTCAGCGTCGGTCACCTCATACCGACCCGTGCCACGACGCTTGCGCTTCCCCTTATAACGACTGATTTGGCGGTACATTTTGTCCAGTGCGATATCCAGGGCTGAATAGATATCGCCCTGCCGCTTTTCTTCGGCGCGCAGAATCACGCCGCGTTGATTGCGCACGGTAAGTTGCGCGATGCTTTGATCGCCCCCCTGCTTACGTCGCTCAACAGCCAGGTCCACGCGCACTTCATCAATATTCGGCAGGTACCGGTCCAGTTTGTTGACCTTTTTCTCGACATGATCCTGCAAACGTGAATTGACATCGACATTTCGTGCGTGGATCTTGAGTTCCATCGGGATCTCCTTTGACGTGCAGCCTTGACAGTGTTAAGTCTTTGTTCAAATTATACAGGCGAACGCGCGCGATCCGCACGCGGTCACCGGTTCCTACTATCCATCCGGTCATCCACAGCACTGGCCACCGCCGCACCAAACACCATGAGCGCTCCTGCCGCTCGCAATGCATCTGCACATGCGCTCAAAGTCGCGCCCGTCGTCAGTACATCATCCACGATCAACACGCGCCGGGCGTGCACGAGTTGTTCGCTCGCCTCGAAAGCCCCGGCCACATTCTCTTTCCGCTCAGAGGCGCTCAAGGTCACTTGCGAAGCCGTCGCCCGGATACGGCGGATCGCCTCAGGCACGAAAGGCCACCCCTGACGCTCCGCCAGGCTACGTGCCAGCAGCGCCGCCTGGTTATATCCTCTCTCACGTAGGCGCGATTCGTGCATTGGGACGGCAGTAACCAGGTCAACCTCCCATCCCTGATCTCGAACCGTATTTTCCAGCAAGTCGGTGAGAGGCCCGGCCAGCCGGGTTTGATTGAGGTATTTGAAGGCATGGATGGAATCGCGGATCGGCCCCGTATACACCGCCCGCACCACGAGTCCATCGAACGCCGGCAGCACGCGCCGCGGAGCAGCCTCTATAGTTGCGAGGCAGCGATCGCACAAAAAACTCCCGACACGCTCGCAGCTCACACAGATCGGTGGGAAGACCAGGTCACACACCGTCGTATAAGCCTGTTGTGCCAGGAGTCTGATTAGCTTGATTGACCGGCGGCCCCCTTTACCGACCACCGGCGGCTCAGCCCGTCGTTGGGCAGGTAGGGTCACCACAATTGCTCCGGTTCCCGCACGGTTCAGAGTGCACCCATGACGCCTGAATCCAGAATCACGATCACGGACGGCCCCACCAACACGATCCAGATGGATGGGAAGATCAGCAGACCCATCGGGATCATCATCTTGCCCGGCGCTTGCTGTGCTGTTTCCGGCGCG
>DAOUFU010000354.1:0-22568 GCA_034429275.1 Anaerolineae bacterium
GGAGGAGCAATCCTCCAACCCACACCCTGTCGGGATACAACCCTCGGCGGTGCAGCGCGCGGTATAGGCGGTTGCTCTCTCGCACCGCGAGGGGTTCTGGAGGCGGTATGCTCAATTACATCATTCGCCGGTTGATCACCGCGTTTTTCCTGCTCATCGGCATCGGTATCGTGTCGTTCATCGTGATCAAGCTGCCACCAGGCGATTTTGCGACACGCTACCAGCAGTACCTGATGGGGCGAGGCACGCCCCAGGAAGAGGCCGAGCGCGCGGCGGACAATGTGCGCAAACAGTACGGTCTGGATCGCCCGATGGCGGAGCAGTTTTATACCTGGATCAAGGAGATGGTCACCGAGGGTAAATTCGGTTACTCGCTGGCCTATCGTAAAGATGTCGGCGAATTGATCAAAGAGCGGCTGCCCCGCACGATTCTTATCGCGGCGCTGGCTCACACCATCTCCACCCTGGTGGGCGTGGGGCTGGGCATCTTTGTGGCCACCCGAAAATATGGTTTTTGGGATAATCTTTGGGCGATTCTGTCGTTTATATTCACTTCCGTGCCGCGTTTTTCGATCGCCATCATTTTGTTGTACGTGCTGGTGATCAAGCTCAAGCAGCCCAGCATCTCGTCGTTCTACTCCCCTCAATATGTCGCCGCGCCCTGGAGCTGGGACAAGATCGTGGATATGTTCCGGCATATCTGGCCGGTGATTGTGATCGCCGGGCTGGGCGGCGTGGCGCGCAACCTGCGCGTGATGCGCGGCAACCTGCTCGACGTGCTGGGTGCGCAGTACGTCCAGACGGCCCGCTCGAAGGGCCTGCGCGAGAGCACGGTCATCGTCAAGCACGCGACCCCCAACGCACTGCATACGATCGTCGCCTACCAGGGGACCGTGCTGCCCTATATGATGCAGGGCGAGCTAGAAGTGGCGATCGTGCTTGGCCTGCCCACCATGGGGCCGCTGTTCTACGAATCGCTGGTCAACCAGGATATCTACATCTCCGGCTCGCTGCTGCTGATGTACGGCGTGCTGATCCTGGTGGGCAACCTGCTGGCCGATATCTTCATGTCGGTTCTCGATCCGCGCATCCGCTACAACTGACAGTGGGAGACATGGGAGCATGATCGACGAAACATCGGACGGCGTGATCAGCCTGGCAGAAGGCATTGAGGAAGAGCACGAGAGCTATTTCCAGCTCGTGTGGCGGCGGTTCCGGCGCAGCCCGGTTTCGATCGTCGGCGCGTTGATGGTGCTGATGCTGCTCATTCTCGCCGTCTTCGCAGATTTCTTCAGCCCGACTTCGATCTCAGAGATCGACCTGCATTCGGCCTTTATTCCGCCGCAAAAAATCCACTTCATCGATGCCGACGGGCGCTTTCACCTGCGGCCCTTCGTCTACAACTACACCTATACCGTCGATCCACGCACCTTTAAGGTGAACTGGGTCGAAGACACCAGCAAACGTTACGAGATCCAATTCCTGGTGCGCGGATCGGAATATGAATTGTTGGGCCTGGTGCGCTCCGATCTGCACCTGTATGGCGTGGAAGAAGGCGGCACGATCTACCTGCTGGGGACCGACCGGCTGGGGCGCGATCTGTGGGGCAAAGCCTGTGAAGCCGGGCGCATCTCGCTGAGCATGAGCCTGTTCGGCACGATTATCAGCGTGGCGCTCGGCTCTGTGCTAGGGATCGCCTCCGGTTACTACGGCGGCTGGGTGGATAACGTGCTCCAGCGCTTCACCGAGTTTGTGGCGGCGTTCCCCAGCCTGCCCCTGTGGATGGCGCTAGCCGCCATCGTGCCCAAGACCGCCGATTCGTTCACTATTTTTGTCATCATGTCGTGCATCTTCGCCCTGCTGTCGTGGACGACGCTGGCGCGCGAAGTACGCGGAAAGGTGCTCTCGCTGCGCGAGACCGACTTCATCCTGGCCGCGCGAGAGATGGGTGCATCGGACGCGCGGATCATCTTCCGCCACCTGTTCCCCAACACCCTCAGCCACGTGATCGTGATCCTGACCCTGACGGTGCCCGGTGTGATCCTCGCTGAATCCTTCTTGAGCTTCCTGGGAATCGGCATCACCGAGCCGCTGATCAGTTGGGGGCTGATGATGCGCAACACCCAGAATATCCAGACTCTGGGTCAGAATCCCTGGATTCTGGCTCCCATCGCGTTCATCGTGACCGCCGTGCTGGGGTTCAACTTCCTGGGCGACGGTCTGCGCGACGCCGCCGATCCGTATGCGGCCAAATAGCCGGATGGTGAGACATGACAGAGCCACGACCGCTTAGCCCCATGCCCCCCAATTCGCGCAATCCTGGGCGGCCCCGCTTGATCGTTCCTCCCGCGTTCTTCATCCTGATCGCCGCTGTGGGCGCGCTGTTTATGGTGATCGGCACCGGCGCTGCCATCGCCGCGACCTCGCCGCAGACCAGGCTGCCCGCCACCCTTTCCGGCGTGGTGAATACACCCTCTGGCCCGGCAGCGGGCGCGGTGGTCCAGGTCCAGGGTACACCGCTCAGCACGCGAGCCGACGACAGCGGCGCATTCACCCTGACCGGCATCGATGCGCAGCCGCCTATCGTGCTCACTGCCTGGTCCCCCGATCATTACGTGGGTTGGATCGCGGTGGACCCTGGCGCGGCAGATTGGCAGGGTGGCGATCACCTGGTGATCACGCTCAAGCCGCTGCCCACCTATGACAACCACGACTACGACTGGTTCTCGTTTGAGGGCGTCGAAGGCACGGCAAGCTGCGGCCTGTGCCATCGCGAGTATGACGAGTGGCTGGCCGACCAGCATTCGCAGGCCGCGGTGAATCACCGTTTCATCACCATGTACAAGGGAACCAATGTGGACGGTGAACAAAGCCCTCCCATCAAATGGGGCAGCCAGGGCCAGGCCCTTCCGCCCGACCCCGACCAACCCTACTATGGGCCGGGCTTCATGCTCGATAATCCGGGCCGCGCGGGCAACTGTGCCACCTGTCACACCCCGCTGGCATCAAAATCGCCCAATGACCAGAACTGCGGCTGGTCCGGCTGCCATACCAGCCTGACGATTGAACGCTCGAACGGTTTCATCAAGCCGGCGGCCATGCCCCTCTCGTTGAGCGGCGATGCGGCAGAGGGCATCACCTGCGACTTCTGCCACAAGATCGGCGGCGTGATCCTCGACCCGCACACCCAACTGCCGCTGCCCGATATGCCGGGCATTCTCTCGTACCGACTCTACCGCCCGGTGGAGGGTGAGCAGGTATTTTTCGGCACGGTGCTGGATGTCAACCGCCGGGTGAGCTACCTGCCGCTGGAATCGGAGAGCGCCTTCTGCGCGCCCTGCCACTATGGCGTGTTCGGCGGGGTAGTGGGTGTCGGCACGGTGACGGGCGGCACGGTGATCTATAATTCCTATGGCGAGTGGCTCGACAGCCCCTACAGTGACCCGGAGACCGGCCTGACCTGCCAGGACTGCCACATGCTGCCTTCGGAAGCGAACTGGTTCGTCTTCCCCGATCGTGGCGGGCTGACGCGCGACTATGTGACGCTGCACAACCACACCATGCCCGGTGCGGCGGATGAGACGCTGCTGCAAAACGCGGTGACGATGGTCAGCACAGCGGAGCGTTCCGGCGACCGGGTGGAAGTGGAGGTCAGCATCACCAACGATCAGACCGGCCACCATGTGCCGACCGATGCGCCGATTCGCTCGATGATCCTGGTGGTCGAAGCGCGCGACTCCGGCGGCACGCTGCTGGCGCTGCGCG
The DNA here is from genome assembly GCA_034429275.1 of Anaerolineae bacterium. GTDB lineage: Bacteria > Chloroflexota > Anaerolineae > Aggregatilineales > Aggregatilineaceae > DAOUFU01. The sequence continues at coordinate 3,766 of DAOUFU010000354.1, forward strand.
AAGGACCGGTCAACCCGGCGTATTCCGGCGAATATGGCGGGCAGCCGGGCAAGACCTTCGCCAAGGTGCTGCGCGACGACTGGACCGGCGAAACACCCACCGGCGCTTACTGGCGTCCTGTGACTATCGTCGAAGACTCGCGGCTGGCGGCCTTCCAGACCGATACAACGCGCTACATCTTCGAAGCCCCGCCGGGCGAAGCGGTCACAGTCGAAGTGCGGCTGCTCTTCCGCCGGGCTTTCGCCGAACTTGCAGCACAGAAAGGCTGGGACGACCCAGACATCCTGATGGAATCCGAGACGATACAGCTACCGGCCCGGTGATGGGTGGGCGGACGCAATGACAGAGACCTATACCAATATCCTCGAGGTAAAAAACCTCAAGCTCCATTTCCCCATCCACCGGGGCATCATTCAGCGAGTGGTGGGCCATGTGCGCGCGGTAGATGGTGTGAGCTTCAGTCTGCGCGATGGCGAAGTGCTGGGACTGGTGGGCGAAAGTGGGTGCGGCAAGACAACCGTCGGGCGCACCATCCTGCGCCTGTACGACCCCACGGCGGGCGAAATCTGGTACCAGCGCCCATCCGGCGAACGCATCGACCTGGCGAAGTTGAGCCAGCGCAAGATGAAACCGCTGCGGCGCGAGCTGCGCATGATCTTTCAAGACCCGTTCAGCTCGCTGAACCCCCGGCTGACCGTCAAGGACATCATCAGCGAGCCGCTCGAAATTCACGGGGTAGCGCGCGGCAAAGCCGCCGAGCGCAGAGTGGCGGAACTGATGGAGTCGGTCGGGCTGAACCCGGCCCTGATGCGCCGCTACCCGCACGAATTCTCCGGCGGGCAGCGCCAACGGATTGGGCTGGCGCGCACGCTCTCACTCAACCCGCGCCTGGTGATCGCCGATGAGCCGGTCTCGGCGCTGGATGTCTCTGTGCAGGCGCAGGTGCTGAACCTGCTCGAAGGGCTGCGCGAGCGGCTGGGCCTGACTCTGATCTTCATCGCCCACGATCTCTCGGTCGTCGAGCATATTTCCGACCGGATCGCGGTGATGTACGTGGGCAAGATCGTCGAGATGACCGAGACGAGCACCTTGCTGCACCAGCCGCTGCATCCCTACACCGAGGCGCTGCTTTCGGCCATCCCACCCGCCGACCCCGACATCCGCCCGGAACGCATCCGGTTGCAGGGTGAGGTCCCCAGCCCGGCGAATCCACCTTCCGGCTGCATCTTCCACCCACGCTGTCGCTATGCTCAGGCGGAATGCAGCCAGCAGGAACCGCCGCTGGTCGAAGCCATGCCCGATCATTTTGTGAGCTGCCATTTTGCCAGGGAACTGAGCCTGAAGGGAGTCAAAGTGTGACCATGAGCAGCGACTCTCGGTTTTCTGCTGCCGCCGCCTATCTGCCCATCATCGGCTGGCTGTACGTGTACGTCTTCCGGCGTCGAGATGCGCTGGCGATGTTCCATCTCCGGCAGGCGGTCGGGCTGGTCCTGTGGTTGATCGGGGTAGTGGTGGCCTGGGCGGTCGCCGCCTGGGTATTGGCGTGGCTGCCCTATATGGGCGCGCTGGGCATGGGCCTGTTCTCGCTGGTGATGGTGGCGTTCTTCTTCGGCATTCTCGCGGTGATCCTGGGCGTGCTCAACGCGCTCCGCAGGCGAGCGGTCCCTCTGCCGATCTGTGGGCGATGGGCCAGCCGCCTGCCCATCCGCTGAGCGGAGAATGAGACAAACGCCCGCAGATTCTCCGGCTGCGGGCGTTATTGTGTCCCCCGTGTGAGGTGCCTCTCATGTGAGGTGCCTCTCGTGCGAGGTGCCTCTCGTGTGCCGCAAAACCCCCGCCCGGATTCAGGGCTGCCCGTACACCTGCGGATTGACGCAGTAGGGCAGGCGCTCACCGGCCAGCCCGGCGCGCAGGTTCTCCGCCGCCATCAGCGCCATTTTCCCCCGGCAGGCAGTGCTGGAACTGGCAATGTGCGGCACGATCAGGCAGTTGTCGAGCGTGAGCAGCGGCGAGTCCATGGGGATCGGCTCCGGCTCGGTGACATCCAGCGCGGCATAGGCAATGTCGCCACGCACCAGCGCATCATACAGCGCATCAGGATCGACCACCGGGCCGCGCGCCGTATTGATCAGCACGGCGGTCGGTTTCATCCGCTTGAGGGCACGGGCGTCGATGAGGTGAACCGTTTCGGCAGTCAGCGGTGTATGCAGGCTGAGAAAATCGGACTCCGCCAGCACCTGGTCGAACGAAACCCGGACCGCGCCCAGTTCCGCAGCCGCGGGGATGTCGTGCTGGTCCACGTAGATCACCCGCATCCCGAACCCACCGGCGCGCCGCGCCATCGCCTGGCCGATCCGCCCCATGCCGATGATGCCCAGTGTGGAACCGTGAATATCCTGCCCCATCAACAGGGTCGGTCCCCAGGTGCGCCACCTCCCCGCCCGCACAAAGCGCTCCGCCTCGCTGATTCGGCGCGCCGCCGCCATCAGCAGCGCGAAGGCAAAATCGGCGGTGGTGTCGGTCAGCACGCCCGGCGTATGGCCAACCGGGATACCGGCTTCGGTCGCCGCCTGCACATCCACGTTATCGAAACCCACCGCCATCTGGCTGATCACGCGCAGGCGGGGCCGCGCTGCACGGATCAGGGCGGCGTCGATGCGATCGGTCAGCAGGCAGAGCAGCCCATCGGCAGCAGCGGCCTCGCGGCACAGGACCTCATACGGCGGGGGCAGCTCGTCCTGCCAAACAATCACCTCGCAAGCAGCGCGGATTTTTTCGAGTCCCTGTTCGGGGATGATGCGAGATACAAATACGGTCGGTCTGGTCATGTCGTCGCCCCTTGTTTTTGCAGCCAGTATAGGCCATGCTGACATTCATAGATGAGAAGATGATATAGATGAAAAGATGAGTGCTCTGAGCACAAATGTCAACACCACCTGGTCTACCGGGAGGATTTTCCAAATCTCGCCGGGCCGGAATGGCAGAAGGTGGTACAATGCACCCTCAGGTACAGCGCCCACCCAAAGGACGGTCCCACCTATGGCCCAGATCACCGCTTCCCCTTTTACGCTGAAGCTCGAAAACCCGTTCACCCTGTCGTATGGCACGACCACCGTCCGCGAGAACCTGCTAATCCAGATCGATGCCGGAGTCGGTGAGGCGGCAGTGGTGCCCTATTACCACGAGACTCTTGCTCGCGTCCTGTCCTATATCTCCGATCCTGCGCTGGCCGCCGCCGTCGGCGACGATCCCTTGCTGCTCGATGACGCCCTGGATCGCCTGCCTCCAACCGACTCCTCGGCGGCGCGCGCGGCGGTCGATATCGCGCTGCACGACCGCTGGGGCCGGGCGCTCGGCCAACCGCTCTACCGGCTGTGGGGACTCAACCCGGAGCGGAGTCCGCTGAGTTCGTTCACCGTGGCAATGGCAGAGGACGAAGCGGATTACCGCGCCCGTCTTCGCGCAGCCCGCGCGTTTCCACTGGTCAAGATCAAGCTGGGCAGCGGCGACTGGCGGGCCGACTGGCAAAGAGTTCAGATCGCCCGCGAGGAATTGACGGCCCAACTGTGCGTCGATGCAAACGGCGGCTGGTCGGTCGAGGATGCGCTGGCGATCATTCCCCGCGTGGCCGATCTGGGCGTCCTGTTCGTGGAGCAGCCGGTCGCGCGCGCTAACCTGGACGGCTGGCGAACACTGGCCCGGACGCTGCCCCTCGGGCACCCGCCTCTCATCGCCGATGAATCCGTGCAGGGGGTAGAGAGCGTGCTGCCGCTGGCCGGCATTGCCGACGGGATCAATATCAAGCTCGCCAAGTGCGGCGGCCTGCGCCCCGCCCGGCAGATGATCGCGCTCGCGCGGGCGTGTGGCATGCGCATCATGATCGGGTGCATGGTAGAAAGCTCGGTAGCCGTCACTGCTGCCGCCCATCTTGCGCCGCTGGTCGATTATGCCGATCTGGATGCCCCCCTGCTGATCACCAACGATCCCTATCAAGGGCTGCGCGTGGAAGCGGGCCGGGTCTCGCTGCCCGATGCGCCCGGCCTGGGGGTGACTCGCCGCGAAAATTCGGGCGGCTAGCTGCCACTCTGCCCGGCTGGCCCTCATTCCACCGATCGGCGGCAGTTGCCGCAGGCCGGGGAATGAGAGCCACGGGTATCATCCTCACGCGGAGAAACGCGCCCTAGAAAATCCTCAAATCGAGCGCGCTGCGGGCGCGCAGAGTGCCCTCTGCGTCCCGCACCTCGACCCACAGCCGGACCGATCCCTTGCCCTCCGGAAAAGTCAGCGCGAGCGGGGCGAGTTCGGTGACATCATAGGGCGTGAGCGCGAGCGTGCCATAACTCCCTTGCAGCAGCACCTCCGGCTGATCGGCCAGAAGCTCCAGCCGCCAATCCACGACGGCGGTAGACAGCGGCGGCTGTCCATAGGCGCTGATGAACACCGGCACCTCGATGGAAGTCCCGGCTTTCACAAACAGATTCCCGCTGTAGTCCAGCCCCACAAAATCGGCGCTGTTGACCAGGGTAATCTCGTAGGGGATGTCTTTCGGCGAGCGGTCATAACGCGCCAGCCCGGCCAGCTCGTGCTCGATGTCGTAAAGCTCGGTATAGGTGTAGCCGACGATGTTCCCATGACGGCGAATCTCCGTCGTCTGCCACCGGAAGTCGAGCGGGCGTTCTTCGCCCCAGCCCGTGCCATACTCGCTCATCATGAGCGGCTCACCGGCATACTGCCGCCCCTGAGCAAAGAAGGGGTGCCCCAGCACGACGACCTCCATCGGCGCAGTGGCCAACTGAGTCATAAAATCGCGCCATTCGGGCACGTTGGCGGTGTACTTGTGGGAGTCGGCGATGTCGGTTTTCACATGCCGCCACCCGGAGTTGTCTACCACCAGCCGGGTGGAATCCCAGGCTTTGATCTGGTCATAGAGCGCGACCAGGTATTCCTGCACGTCGCTGTCGCTGCGGAATTCCAGCCCCCACGACTCGTTATACGGACTCCAGATCACGATCGAGGGGTGGTTGTAGTCGCGCGCGATCATCGCCTGCAGATCGCGGACCAGGCGCTCGCGTGCCAGCGGGGTGAATTTCACCGGGCAGGGAACGTCATTCCACAGCAGGATTCCCAGGCGGTCGGCCCAGTAGGCCCAGCGCGGGTCCTCGATCTTGAGATGCATCCGCAGGCCGTTGAACCCGACCTGTTTGGCATAGGCAATATCGGCGCGCAGGGCCTCATCGCTGGGCGCAGTGTAGAGTCCGTCGGGCCAGTAGCCCTGGACCAGCGCCGACATCAGGTAGACCGGGTGCCCGTTGAGCAGCACATTTTTCCCCTCGACCGCAATGCTGCGCATGCCGAAGTAGGTATGCACCACATCGGGATCGTTCCCGGCGGCGCTCAGCGTGAGATCGACCTCGTACAGGTGCGGCGTCTCCGGCTCCCACAGCAGCGGCTCCGGCAGGTCAACCGTCGCGGAAACCGTCTGCGTGCCTGCGGCATCAAACACCAGCGGTTGAGTCTGCGAAAATGTGCGTCCATCGGGGGCCAGGACGTCGATCTGGAGATCCAGGTTGCCCGGCTCCGGAGCCTCGACGGTGATTGCAAAGATCGCCTGCTCGTTGGGCAGGTCGGGCGTGATGTGTGCCTGGACGATGTAGGCGGCGGGGCGCGCTTCCAGCCATACCGTCTGCCAGATGCCGCTCACCGTGGTGAAATCGACATCATCCCAGGGATTGGGCGGGATGCTGCTTTGTTTGCCGTGCGGGATCTCGGAAAGGTCTGCCGGGTCCTCAACGCGCACCACGACCGCATTATCGCCCGCCGCCAGGGCACCGGTGATATCGAACTCGAACGGGGTGTATCCGCCCTCGTGCTCGCCGACCGGCTGACCGTTCACCCAAACCTGCGCCCGGTAATCGACCGCGCCAAAATGCAGCACTACGCGCTGCCCCTGCCAATCTTCCGGTACGGTGAACGTCCGCCGGTACCAGGCGACCCCGTGCCGGGTCGGGTCTGCGACGCCGGAAAGCGTGCTCTGCCAGGCAAACGGCACGACAATCGCCCCGGACAGCGCATCACTCGCCGGATCAAACCAGCCCTGCGCGAGTCCCTGGTCGTCGGGATCAAACGCGAACTGCCAGGTCCCGTTGAGATTGAGCCAGGCATCGCGCTGGAAGATTGGTCGGGGATATTCTGGACGGGGAATTTCGGTGTTCACAGTTGCGTGTCCCTTCGGCACCGAGCCGATCATACCGGCAGTCACGACACAGACTATCAATGCCAGCGCCTTGATGATACGCATAGTTGCAGCCTCCAAATCGCGTAATATGCATTGAACACTTGAACAAAATAATCGTAAATATGCCGCTCATAGCGGGCAGCAAAAAGCGCACCCCTTCTCAAGCTCATTATACCCATTGGGCCAGAAACAAACGCGGGCCAGTGGTTACTGCTGACCGTCCTGGCTGCGACGAGCGCGCCTTTGTGGTCGGTCATTCTGGTTTATAATGGGGCTAGCGGAAGACGGGTCAGAGTGCACGTTTATTTTTTGGTTTCGGGGTGCCGGGTGCATCCAAACAAAATAGTTTGCAAATCTTGGGAGACGCTGATGGTCAAAAAAGTTGTTACTCGCGAAGAATTGTTAGAGAAGGCTAAAAAGCCTGCTGCAGAGGCCCTGCGGCTGCACAAATATTACGGCGGCAAAACGCAAACCGCGCTGCGATGCCGGGTACAGGATGTGAATGACTTCGCCATCTGGTATACCCCTGGCGTGGCGGCCCCCTGTAAAGCCATTGCCGAAAACCCAGAACTGGTCTACGAATTCACCAGCAAGTGGAACACGGTGGCGGTTGTCTCCGATGGGACGCGGGTGCTGGGGCTGGGCGATATCGGCCCCAAAGCGGGCCTGCCCGTCATGGAAGGCAAGGCGCTGCTCTTCAAATACCTGGGCGGTGTGGATGCAGTCCCGATCATGCTCGACACCAAAGACCCGGACCGGATCATCGAGACGGTGTTGATGATCCAGCCGAGTTTTGGGGGCGTCAACCTGGAGGACATCTCTCAGCCCAAGTGTTTCCGTATCCTCGATACTCTGCGCGCGCAGGCCGAAATCCCGATCTGGCACGATGACCAGCAGGGCACGGCCAGCGTGATTCTGGCCGGGCTGATCAATGCAGCCAAGGTGGTCGGCAAGCAGCTTCAGGACATGAGGATCGCTTTTGTCGGCGCGGGGGCGGCCAACGTGGCCTGTTCGCGGCTGGCCTTTGCCTATGGCGTTGATCCGTCCAACTGCATCATGGTCGATGTGAACGGCATACTGGGCAAGCATCGCCGCGATATTTTCATGCGGCGAGCGGAATACGTCCAGCAGTGGCACCTGTGCCAGATCACCAACGCCGAGGAAATCATGGGCGGCATCCCCGAAGCCCTGCGTGGAGCCGACGCGGTGATCGCGCTATCGACCCCTGGCCCCGGCGTGATCTTGCCCGAATGGATCAAACTGATGGCCAGGGACGCGATTGTCTTCGCGGGGGCGAACCCGATCCCCGAAATCTGGCCCTGGGAAGCCAAAGAGGCCGGCGCTGCGGTGGTGGCCACCGGGCGGTCCGACTTCCCCAACCAGGTGAACAACTCCCTGTGCTTCCCGGCCATCTTTCGCGGTACGCTGGATGTGCGGGCCAGGACCATCACCGACGCGATGGCCATTGCCGCTTCCGAAGCGCTGGCGGGCATGGCCGAGCAGAAGGGCATCTCGCCCGATTCGATCCTGCCCACCATGGAGGATTGGGAAGTGTTCCCTCACATGGCGGCGGTGGTGGCAGTCAAGGCCCAGCAGGAAAACGTCGCCCGCATCACCACCACTTATGAGGAAGAATTCGAGCGCGCGCAGACAATCATCCGCCGCGCACGTGAAATGACTCAAGCCCTGATGCGCGAAGGTTATATCCCTGAAGCCCCCGAAGAAGGCCAGGATTGACCAAGGAGACTTAAAACATGATGCACGAGTTGATTATCATCGGCGGAGGACCGGCGGGCCTGGCAGCCGCAGCGTTTGCCGTGCGTAAACGAATGGATGCGCTGCTCATCTCCAGAGGATTAGGGGGGCGCACCCGTCGCAAGCTGATGTTGCCCTGGATCGAAGATTCCCAGTTGCTGATCGGCGAAGAAATGGTGCAGCGGTTCCGCACCCAGCTCGACTATCTCGAATTCATGCGGGTGCGGTCTTCGGTGAGCCAAATCGAGCGAATCGAGGGGGGCTTCCGCGTCACCGTTGCAGACGGCAAGCACTATGATACGCTCACGCTCATTCTGGCCATGGGGGCCAGGGGCGAATATATGAACATCCCCGGCGAAAAAGAGTTCGAGATGAAAGGGTTGTGCTATGGCGCAATGACCTATGCGCCGCTGATGGTTGATCGGAACGTGGTGGTGGTGGGCGACGAACTCATGGCACTGCGCGCCGTCGCCGAAATCAGCCGCATCGCCACCCAGGTTGTGCTGGTGGCAGAAACCAACGGCGAACTGGATACGCCGGTGGGACAGAAAGTGCTCTCGCTCGACAACGTGGTCACCAAGCGCGGCTTCAAACCTGTCGAAGTCAAAGGCGACGAATACGCCCGTTCGCTGGTCATTTCGCAGGCGGGCCGCCACCAGGAAATCTTCGCCGACGCCATTTTTGTCGAAAAGCGCCTGGTCCCCAATACCGAGCTGGTGGCCGGCATGGTCGAAATGGACGACTGTGGGTTCATCCGCGTCGATGCGCGCAACTGCACCAGCGTGCCGGGTCTCTATGCCGCCGGGGACATCACCAACAGCAGCTCGTTCCAGGTCTTGATGGGGCTGGGCGATGGCGAAAAGGCCGCATTGAGCGCCTTTGACTATTTGCTGGGCGTGGAAATTGGGGGGTGCCCATAGGGCGGTTTGCAGAGGCAGTTCACCGCCGTGTCAAAATCGACCTTTCCGGGTTGTCCACACGGCCCCAAAAACGGCGCGGGATCATCTGATCCCGCGCCCCTGGTTCCTATCCTGATGGAAGAGCGCTATTTGGCCGCCAGACGCTCGATCAAAGCAATCAAGTCTTCAGCCGCCTGGTCCACCGAGGACTCGCCATACGCGACCTGCTGGCCGATCAGTTCCAGTTCGTTGACGAATTCCTGGTCATTGGGGAGGTTCGGACCCTGCGGGACCGAGCGATCGGCAATCGCATCGTAGATCGCATAAACCGCCGCGTCCAGCGGGGTGGACTTGTCGGCAATGGCCTGGCGCACGACCGGCGAGCATGGCACGCCACGATTGGTCTCAAGGATCGCGCCCGCTTCGGGGCTGGTGACAAAGAAGTTGATGAAGAGCGCTGCCGCTTCCTTGTTCTTGCTATCCTTGTTGATGGCCAGGTACTGGCTCATCTGGATGGCGTAGGCGGGTTCGCCGCCAGCAGGAAGCGTCGTCAGGCCGACTTCGTCAGTCATGGCCGCCTGGTAGGCCGCCGCCTGGTTGCTCCAGATCAAACCGATGGCCGCCTTGCCCGCCACGAATGCTGAGCTGTCCGGGCCGTCTTCGGTGTAGGTATAGGTGGTATCCGCATCGGGGATCAGGCCCTCGGCGCGCATGTCGGCCCACATCTGCAGCCATTTGCGGGCAGACTCAACGGTTGCGTAGGATTTGCCACCCTCGTCCAGGGTCCAGATCGGGGTGCCCTGCTGGGTGAAGAAGTAGCTCATGTAGTTCGCCGTGTTGGTGCTATTGTCGACAAAGGGCGCGACTCCTTCGGGCAGCTTGGCCTTTAGCTCACGACCGTAGTCGAGCAGTTCTTCCCACGTCAGGTTGTACGCCGGGGGTTCAGCCCCTGCCGCTTCGATCATCGTCTTGTTATAGACGAGCACCAGGGTGTTTGTGCCGAGGCTGATGGCATAGAGGTTGCCGTCAGCGTCCGTGGCCGGGATGAGCGCCGTCTGGTCGAACCGCTCTGGCGTGTCGATCAACAACTGCTTGCCCAGATAGCTGTTGAGCGGCTCCAGGTACTGCTTGTAATCGGGCCAGTTGCCGCCGAACTGGATCAGGTCCGGGGCGTCGTTGGCTGCCAGTTGAGTGTCAAGGATCTGGAAGTGGTCGCCCGCGCCGCCGTTCGGCTCACCGATCACCTTGATGTCGGGATAGGCAGCCTGGAACAGCTCGATCACTTTTTGGGTTCGCGCGGCGCGATCGTCATTGCCCCACCAACCCATGCGAAGCTCCGCAGGGCCGCCCGTGTATGGGGGAAGTTCATCGGAGCCAGTCTGTGCCCCCATCGGCTGCACATAAGCCACCAGCATCACGGCGAGCAGGACCATGAAGGTGAGAATACGGATTTTCTTCATCTCTGATTTCTCCTGTATCTGCAAAACAGATTCAATAGTTGGTTCTGAGGGTCAACCCGAAACATGGCATCGATCGTCATCTCATATGCATCTCCTCCTGTTGGTGCACTAGCCCTTGATGCCTGTCGTTGCGATACCCTGTACGAAGTATTTCTGTAGAGAAAAGAACAGGATAAAGGCGGGAATAATCGAGAGCGTGGCCATGGCCAGCGCGCCGCCCCAGTTGGATACAGCCCCTGCATCGCCGACAAACGTCCGCCGCGCCCTCGACACGGTGAACGTCTCCGGCCTGGTGAGATAAAGCAGGTGGTTGAAGAAATCATCCCAGGTCCACAAGAAGGTGAACAGCGCCGTCGTCACCATGGCAGGGAATGCCAGCGGGATGATGATGCGCAGAAAGACGCCCAGCTTGCTGCACCCATCGATGATCGCGGCCTCTTCAAGCTCTTTGGGCAGGCTGCGGATGAACTGCACAAGCAGGAAGACGAAGAAAGCGTCCGTGGCCAGGAACTTGGGCACGAGGATCGGGAGATACGTCCCCACCCAACCAAAGGTGTTGAACAGAATATAGCGTGGCACAAGCGTGACATGACCGGGGAGCATCAGCGTGGTCATCATGATGGCGAACCAGAAGCTCCGGCCCGTGAACTTGAGCCGCGCAAATGCGTATGCGGCCATCGTGCAAGACATCAGGTTCCCGATGATGGCGATGGCACACATGATGAGCGAGTTGGCAAAGAAGCGTCCGAAAGATGTCCCCGCGTACCCCTTCCAGCCGGTGATGTAATTATCGATAGTCACAGCCTTCGGGATCAGCCCTGGATCGCTGAAGATCATGTTGTTAGGCTTGAACGAGCTGACAATCATCCAGGCGATGGGGTAGATCATGAGCAGCCCCAGGGCGATGATGAAGAGATGCGTCAGCATGTGGCGTACAGCCGTGCCGGTTTTCATGTTTTTCCCCAGTCCCATACGACACCCACCATCTCGATGAAATGAAGATGACCGCTGTGATCGTCCCGATGATGAGCAGAAGCATCCACGCCATCGCCGATGCGTACCCCATCTCGTGATATGTCCATCCCTGGATGTACATATGCAGGGTATAGAACAGGGTGGAATTGAGCACCCCTCCCCGGCCACCACCGATGATATACGCCTGGGTGAAGGCCTGGAACGCGCCGATCATCTGCATAATCAGGTTGAACATGATCACCGGCGAGAGCAGCGGGATGGTGATGGAGAAGAACTGCCGCACCTTGTTCGCGCCGTCAACGGCTGCCGCTTCATAATACTCTTGCGGAATCTGCTTCAGCCCGGCCAGGAAGATGATCATCGATGAGCCGAACTGCCACACCGTCAACAGGATCAGCGTCCACAACGAATACTTAGGGTTGGTGATCCAGCCGGGAAGATCGGTGAAGCCGAGGATCGACAGGAAGTCATTCACCAGCCCGTCTTTTTCGAACAGCTTCCTCCACAGCACCGCAATCGCCACCGACCCACCGAGAAGGGTGGGGATATAGTAGACGGCGCGATAAAACGCCACCCCTCGCAGCTTCTGGTTCATCAACATGGCTACCGCGAGGGCAAAAATCAGCTTGAGCGGCACCGACACGAATACATATTTGAAGGTCACAGACAGGGACTTCATGTAATACCGGTCCGCGCGCATGACCTCGCCGCTGGGTGCGGTGAACTGGGACTGCCCCAAGACCGAGCCGAACATTTTTTGATAGTTGGCCAGCCCGATATACTGCGTCGAATCGGGCTTTGTGAAGTCGTAATCGGTAAAACTGAGGCGCAGCGAATAGGCCATGGGGTAAAGCGTCAGCATGAAGAACCCCACAAGCCACGGCATAAGGAACATATAGGGGACAGTGTTGCGCCTGAAAAACCTGGCAATAGCGGACATGAAGCAGTTTCCTTTAGCGTTGCCTGGCGAGCAATCAAAAGCCTTCAGAGAGACCGGAGTCCGGTTGTCCATGTCATCAAAGAAATAAACGCGCCGTGAACTCGCTTGCTGTCACCTCTTTCTCCCCTGGCGCTGGCTCGCAGGTGGATTCCGCACCGTTCAGAATGACCGGGCAGGGCCGGTGGATTCCCGAACGATGAGCTGCACTTCCTCCGTCACCACCTGCTGGGGAAGATCAGGCTCTGCGAAGCGTCTCAGCAGCAGTTGAACCGCCGCACGCCCGCTTTCCTCCGCTTTGCCCGATACTGTGGTCAGCCGGGGGGTGATGTAACTGGAGAATGGGATATCGTCGAAGCCAGCCACAGAAAGATCGCCCGGAATGTGCAGTCCCAGATCGTTGGCCGCGCGCATCACAGCCAGCGCGAGCATGTCATTGATCACCAGCAGTGCCGTCGGGCGATCGCGATCGCTCAGCAGGGTATAGGCGGCCTGGTAGGCATCTTCCATCTGGTCACCACAGTGCACCTCGTAGGCTGCGCTCTCGGTCAGGCCGAGGTCCTGCAACACCTGGCGATAGGTGAGCAGGCGGTCAAACCCTTGCACTTCCTGCGAGACGCCATAGATGAACCCGATTCGCCGGTGACCCAGTTCAACCAGGTGCTGCATCAGTGCGCGTGTGCCGCTGGCATAGCTGCGAGCCACGTGATCGAATTCGGCCTCGCCCGCCGTGATTTCAACAGCGGGGCGGCCCGACTTCCGCACATACTCGGTCACCTCGGCAGAGAGGCGCTTGACCGACGCCAGCAGGATGAAGCCATCGACGCGCTGCTGCACCAGTTCCTGCAGGGCGCGGATATTCTGTTCTGGGTGCAGCGAGAGATACACACTGTAACCGGCGGCTTGTAATTCGCCGGAAATGCCGGAAATGATCTGCCAGAAGAAGGGGTTGCGAATGGAGGGGAAGATCACGCCGACGGTTTTGGTGTGCCCCCGGCGGAGCGACTGTGCGCGGGCGTCGGGTTCATAACCGAGTTCAGCCATGGCGCGCAGCACCCGCTCGCGGGTCTCGGCGGAGATCGGGACTTTCAGGTCGGTCTGGTCGTTCAGCACATAGGACACAGTGGAACGAGAGACCCCTGCCCGGATTGCCACATCTTTTTGGGTGGGTCGTTTTTTCATAAGGCTAAGACTTTTCGTTTAATCGTTTCAATTGACACGTGTGAATTCAGTGTATCGTTACTTTTGGCCCACGTCAAGTGGGTAGAACCATGAAACATGCATTGCCTGGCCCTGAAGGGCACAGGCACAGGAAAAGCAAAACGCCCTCAAGGGGGTTGAAAATCAGGGTGCCAGCATCCCCTGTGGAGACGCTCCCGGCGATGCCCGAATGTTGACACGTTTGCCTGACATGAAACGTGGAGAGTCTGGAAGTGGTCGCCTGGGAGGGAGAACAAGCAACCCGTGCACGACTTTCGCCGGTGCCCACTATGGGGACATCAACGAGACCGGCACCGGGAACCCATCCCCGGCAGACGTGCGCAGGCGAGGATTCTGCGCGTTATTTGCCGGGGATGGATGGCCAAAATCGATGGAGGGTCCACTCGCGGCCCTGCTGACCGTACCCGTACAGTGCCCGGTGAGTCAGGGACAGGCCCGCTCACTCTGCGCGCAGGGTGACCTTGAGTAGATCGCGATCCCGTGACGAGGGGCCGACGAGGATCTCGAATTCGCCCGGCTCGACCACCGCCTGGCCCTCGGCGTTCACGATCTGGAACGCCTCCCAGGGCAGCACAATCTGCGCCGTTTTCGTCTCGCCAGGCGCGAGGTGCACGCGCGCAAATCCCTTGAGCGCTTTGTTCACCCAGGTGGCCGAAGTCACCACGTCGCTCACATAGACCTGCACGATCTCATCGCCTGCCCGCTGACCGGTGTTCTCGACATCGACTGAGACCGTCACCGCCTGCCCCCGCGCGAGGATCGGCGTGTCGATCCGCAGGTTCGAGTAACGGTACTGGGTATAGCTCAACCCGTGACCAAAGGGGAAGAGCGGCTCTTGCGTGAGATCGGCATAACGGTCGCCATGCTGACCGCGCACCTGGCTGTAAAATACCGGCTGCTGGCCGACATGAACCGGGATCGAGATCGTGAGCTTGCCCGATGGGTTCAACTGGCCGAACAGTGCCTCGGCCAGGGCACGCCCGCCTTCCATGCCGGGGTTGAACAGCTCGATGATGGCGGCAGCACGTTTGGCGGCGGGCGGCAGCACGAGCGGCTTGCTGTTCACCAGCACGACGATCATCGGTTTGCCGGTTTTCTCCAGCGCATCGAGCAATGCGATCTGCCCACCCTGAAGCTCAAGCGTGGCCGTGCTCAACGTCTCGCCGATGAACCGCAGGTGATCGCCCACCACGGCCACCACCACATCGGCTTGCTGCGCGGCGGCGACTGCGGCGGGAATGCCGGATAGATCGTCATCGACGATGGAACAGCCGCGCTCATAGTGCACCGCGCAACTTTCAGGGGCCAGGGCGCGGATGCCATCGAGCACAGTGGTGGTCTTCTCGCGGGGATGCTTGCCCGCTTCCGGCGGGTGCTGCGACGAACCGAGCGACCAGTCGCCCAACTGCTGCAAATCGTCATCGGCGTTGGGGCCGATGACGGCGATCGATTTTATCTTTGCGGGATCGAGTGGGAGCAGGCCGTTGTTTTGGAGCAAGACCAGGCTCTGGCGCGCCGCTGCGAGATTGACGGCGCGATGGTCAGCCCGTGCGATTTCGGCGGCAGCGCGGGCGAGGTCCGGGCGGCGCGGATTCTCAAAAAGGCCCATGCGGAACTTCAACGCAAGCAAGCGGGCGCAAGGGGCATCGATCTCCGATTCGGCCAGGCGACCGCTGCGCACGGCCTCAATCGCCCCTTCGTAGAATTCTGGCGTGGTCATCATGACGTCGTTGCCAGCGCGCAGAGCCATGATTGCAGCGTCGGCGTAGGTAGCGCAGACCTTCTGCTCCCTGACGAGGCGGCCAACATTATCCCAGTCGGTCACCACCACCCCACGGAACCCCCACTCGTCCTTGAGCACCTCTGTGAGCAGCCAGCGGTTGGCCGTCGAGGGCACACCATCAATCGACTGGTAGCCGGTCATGAAGGTCATTGCACCGGCACGGACAGCGCGCTCGAACGGCGGCAGGAAGTAGCTGCGCAGCTTGCGGCGCGAAAGATCGGCTTCCGAGGCGTCGCGACCGCCCTGTGTCTCAGAATAGCCCGCATAGTGCTTGGCCGTGGCCAGCACCGCCGTCGGATCGTCGAGGCCCCTGCCCTGGTAGCCGCGAATGAGCGCGGCCCCCAGTTCACCGATGAGGTAGGGGTCTTCGCCAAAGGTTTCCCCCGTGCGGCCCCAGCGCAGGTCGCGCGCCAGGCAAAGCACGGGCGAAAATGTCCAGTGAATCCCGGTGGGGGCCATTTCTTCGGCGGTCACGCGCCCGACCTGCTCGATCAGCTCAGGGTTCCAACTGCAGGCCATAGCCAGTTGGGTCGGGAAGATGGTCGCGCCCTTCCAGAACGAGTGGCCGTGGATGCCGTCCTCGCCGACGAGCAGCGGGATTCCGAGCCGGTTCTGGGCGGTCAGGTCCATCGCGCGGTTGATCTTTTCCCCCAGGATGTGCAGGATGGAGCCGGGCTGATAGGTGGTGATGAACGACAGGTCCTCGCTGCGAGCGTCCCATTGCATCAACTGGCCGACTTTTTCCTCCAGGGTCATGCGGCCAAGCAGGTCGGCAACCCGCTCTTCGACCGTCAGTGCAGGGTTGCGGTAGGCGGGCAGCGAGGAATCGGGTGAGAGTGATGACATAAACAGAACTCCTGAGGTGCAAAAAATCGTCGAAGGTCAGTCAAACATATGCCTGAAAAGCGCGGTAGCTCAACGTGTGATCGGAAGATGAGGGGAACAAGCGAATTGACCTGCGGGCCGCCTGGGGCAGATGTTGCACCTGCTCGCGCCAGGCAGCCCGTTTGTCATTGCGCCGGGGTTCATTCCACTCCCCTGCCAGAAGCAAGAGCATTGCGGGATCGCGGGCAAAAGGTTCGCAGTGTCCTACTCCGGGATCGCCCCAGGCTGCCTACACCGTCGAAAGGTCCCATTTTTCATGGAGCTTCGGGACATCCCTGAGCAGACGCTGCGTATAGGCTTCTTTGGGGTTCAAAATCACCTCATCGGCAGAGCCGCTTTCGACGAACCGGCCATGCTCCATAATGTAGACGCTGTCCGACACGTAGTACGCCAGTCCGATGTCGTGCGTGATGAAGATCGGCGTCATGCCGATTTCGGTGCGCAGGTCCATCAGCATATCCAGAATGGTCGCGCGCGAGCAGGCGTCGATCATCGAAGTCGGTTCATCGGCCAGCAGAATTTTGGGCTTGAGCAAAAAGATGCGCGCAATCATCAACCGCTGCTGCTGCCCCCCGGAAAGCTCAAAGGGGTACTTATTGGTCAGTTCTTCAAATTTCAGGTTGACGAACTTGCACGCTTCTTGCATCATCGCGCGTTTTTGCTCATAGGGCAGCCTGCGACCGCCGCGCATCCGGATGCAGTCCAACAGCACCGTGTCGATCTTCCTGAAGATGTTATAGGAAGAGAACGGGTCCTGGAAGATGGCCTGGATGTTTTTCCAGTATTCTCTCTTTTTTCGGTGAGTGCGGATGTCGCGCGGTTTCCCTTCGAAGTAAATCTCGCCTTCGGTGGGTTTGAGCAGCCCCAGCAGAATCTTGGCGAAGGTCGTTTTCCCGCTGCCCGATTCGCCCACAATCGAGACGATTTCGCCTTTTTTGAAGCTGAAATCGACATGATCGACGGCGACTGTGCGCTGGGGACCAAAACCGAAGACGCGGGTGATCCCTTTGCCGCTCAGGATTTCGGTATCAGACCTCATTTTCGTAAGCCTTCCTCAGTTCTGGTTCCGGTATCAGGCAGCGATAGCCGCGCCCCTCGCCAATATCGCGCAAATTGACCGAAAATACCCGGCACTCCGGCATGACAAATTTGCAGCGATCTGCAAACCGGCATCCCGACGGCGGGTTTTTGAGATTAGGCGGGGTGCCGGGAATGGCCGTCAGCTTGACGTCGCGCAGCCCGGCCTCTGGCACGATGATGGACCCCATGAGCGCCTTCGAATAGGGGTGGATGGGGTCGAAGACCACCTGGTCGGCGGTGCCCTTTTCCACGATCTGCCCGGCATACATCACCATAATATCGTCGGTGACGTGATAGAGCAGCGGCAGTTCGTGCGTGATGAAGATCAGCGCCTTGATGATGCCTTTCTCCATCAGATCCATAATCATTTTGATCACCATCTTCTGCGAGGTGACATCGAGCGCGGAAGATGGCTCATCAGCGATCAGCACCTTAGGCGAGAGGATCACCGACGTGGCGATCACGGTGCGCTGCTTCATGCCGCCGGAGAGTTCGACGGGGTATTTTTGCAGCACCTTCGAGGGCAGGCCCAGCAGCTCGAACCGTTCGCTGGCCAGTTCATAAATCTCTTTTTTGGAGGTCTGGGGATGATGCGCCCGGATCACATCCTCGATGAAGTGGATCACCTTCTGGGTGGGGTTGAGCGCGTTCATCGCGGCCTGGGGGATATAAGCGATCTCGTTCCCCAGGATGGTTCTGCGCACATCATCCGGGTGCATCCCCGTGATGTTCTTTCCATCGATGATGATCTCCCCGCTGGAATAGTGCAGCGGCGCGAAGTAGTAGCCCATCAGGCTGAGCGCCAGCGTGGACTTCCCGCACCCGGATTCGCCCGCGATGCCCAGAGCTTTTCCCTCTTCCACTATCAGAGAGACATGATCGACGGCGTAGATGTCTTCCTGAAACCGGGTGACATATTTTGTGGTGAGTTCGTTGACTTCCAGCATGACTCTTGGCATACGATCCCTATTCCCTCAGCGCCGGGTTGAATACCTGGTCCAGGCCCGTATTCATCAAGTTCATCGAAAATGAAATCAAAGCGATCACAATGATCACCGGGAAATAGGCCCACCATTTGCCCATGATATGCGCCTGGTAGATCATGCCCCAGTTCATCATCAGCCCCAGAGTGGGGACTTCCGTCGTCCGCGGCCCCAGGCCAAGAATCGACAAATTGGCCTCAACCAGGATGCCGGACGAGATTTGCAGGATTAGCGCCATGACGACGTAGGAAGCGATGTAAGGGAAGATATCGGTCAGAAGGATGTGGGGGACCGAATGCCCGGAGAGTTTCGACAGGTTGACATGATCGCGGTTGCGCAGCGAGATAACCTGCGCGCGCACCGAGCGGGCCGTCCACACCCACGAGGTCAGCCCGATGACCACGGCAATCGTGAAGGCTCCGCGCTGTTCCTGCCCGATGCTGAAGGAAATCAGGATCGCCAGCACAAAAGTCGGAATGACGGTGAACAGGTTGGTGAAAAACAAGATCACATCGTCAACAAAGCCGCCCAGATAGCCGGAGAACAGCCCCAGTATCAAGCCAATGGACGGGGCGCTCCACCCTGCCACC
>DAOUFU010000355.1:0-14089 GCA_034429275.1 Anaerolineae bacterium
CACCCCAAACCTCGCCGCTCCCTGCGGGTTCGGCTCGGTTTTGCCCCTCTCCAAAAAAAGTTTTGGAGAGGGGCGGCGCGGCCCGTTCCTGGCCGTGCGGGGTGAGGCCAGATCGCCCGTCCAGCGCTTGCTCGGTTTGTCAAGTGGTTGCCTGTCAACTTTTGCTCACACCCGTGAGTCCTGGATGCGCCCCGCCCAGTTCGCCAGGCTGACGCATACACAGCAGGCTGCCATGCACAGCAGGCTGCCATGCACAGCAGGCAAAAAGGGGCGAGAATTGCACCACTCGCCCCATCGTTCGATCCACAGACGTTAGCGCCGCCGCTTGACCGACCGCCTGACCTCGTCCTGAGCCACGGTCGTCCGCTTGCCCTGCATCTCTTTGTAGTGGCAGTGCTTGAACTTTTTACCGCTGCCGCATGGGCAGGGATCGTTGCGGCCCACATTGTCGTACATGCCCGCCTTGCGCACCGGCTCCGGCGCAGCCTGCGGCTGGTTCGTGGCCACCGCCGTCGGGCCGACTGACGGCATCGCGCCGCGCCCGGCCTGCACATTGCTCAGGTTGCGCTGGAGAATCAGCTCCGGGCGACGCGAATCTTCGGGTGGGGCGACACGGAAGATGTCCTTGATCACCTTGCCCTTGATCTCGTCTTGCAGCGCGCGCCACATATCGAAGCTCTGGCGCTTATACTCCACCAGCGGATCGCGCCCGCCAAATCCCACCAGCCCGATGCCTTCGCGCAGCACGTCCAGGTCGGTCAGGTGACGCTGCCACAGCGTATCCACCGCGTTGAGCATCACCACGCGCTCGGCCTCGTTCATCCACGCCTCGCCGAAGTGAGTCACCCGCGCGTGATAGGCTTCCAGCGAGCCTTTGACCAGTTCCAGCTCGATATCTTCAACGCTCCCGATCGCCGCCAGCGACTGCGGGTTGATCCGCTCCGGCACCGGGTAGATCAGCAGGGCGGCGCGGTGCAGGTCTTCCAGATTCCAATCGGTGGGATCGTCGGTGGGCAGGTGCTCGGCCACCACCTCGTGAATGCGCTCGGCGATCATGTGCTGAATCTGGTCGCGCAGTTCGCCCGGCCCGGCAGAGAGGATGCGGCGGCGCTGGGCGTAAATGGTCTCGCGCTGCTTGTTCACCACGTCGTCATATTCGAGCACTTTTTTACGGATGTCGAAGTGATGCCCCTCCACCCGGATTTGCGCCTGCTGGATCGACTTGGAGATCATGCTGTGCTCGATGGGCAGGTCTTCGGGCATGTCCGCCCATTTCATGAAATTGCGGACCCGGTCGCCCCCAAAGCGCCGCATCAGGTCGTCGTCCCGCGAGAGGTAGAAGCGGCGCTCGCCGGGGGCTCCCTGGCGGCCCGAACGCCCGCGCAACTGGTTGGCGATGCGCCGCGCCTCGTGCCGCTCGGTGCCCAGCACATACAGCCCGCCCTCGTTCAGCACCTTCTGGCGATCCTGCGCACATTCGGCCCTGGATTCGGCCAGCACTTCCTGCCACTGTTCGGGCGTGGCTTCGGTCACTTCCACCCCGTACCGCTTGCGCAGCTTCTCGCGCGCCAGCCCTTCCGGGTTGCCGCCCAGCAGAATATCGACGCCGCGCCCGGCCATGTTGGGGGCGATGGTCACCGCGCCGGGCCGCCCGGCCTGCGCGATGATCACGGCCTCACGCTCGTGCTGCTTGGCGTTCAGAATCTGGTGAGCGACTCCCGCCCGTTCCAGGTATGCCCCCAGGCGCTCGCTCGTCTCAATCGCCGCCGTGCCGACCAGCACCGGCTGGCCGCGCTGCTGGCGCTGCTTGATGTCTTCCACCACCGCCATCCACTTGGCCCGCTCGGTCATGTACACCCAGTCCTGCCGGTCGATGCGGATGGTGGGCACATTGGTCGGGATGACGGTCACTTCGAGGTTGTAGATTTCCTCGAACTCGCTGGCCTCGGTGTAGGCCGTGCCCGTCATACCCGCCAGCTTTTCATACATGCGGAAGTAGTTCTGGAAGGTGATGGTCGCCAGAGTCAGGTTCTCGCGCCGGACCTCGCCCCCTTCTTTCGCCTCGATCGCCTGGTGCAGCCCTTCGGAGAAGCGCCGCCCGTGCATCATGCGCCCGGTGAACTCGTCCACGATGATCACCTGGCCCTGCTGGATGACGTAATCCTTGTCGCGGTGGTAGACCACGTGGGCGCGCAGTGCATTATCCAGATAGGGCAGCATGTCCGCGTTTTCGGGCGCGTAGAGGTTGTCACCGTGCAGGATGCGTTCCTGCGCCAGCTTGCGCTCGATCTTTTCTACGCCGCGCTCGGTCAGATACACGCTGCGATGCTGGAGTTCTTCGACGTAATCGCCATCGGGTTCTTCTGCGTCCACGCTTTCCTGGCTGCTGGGCCGCAGATCGCGCACCAGCCGCGCGAACAGTTTGTAGTAGTCCGAAGGCAGATCGGCCTGGCCGGAGATGATGAGCGGGGTGCGCGCCTCGTCGATCAGGATATTGTCCACTTCGTCCACGATGGCGTAATAATGACCACGCTGGACCACCTCGTCCAGGTGATGCACCATGTTATCGCGCAGGTAATCGAAGCCGAACTCGTTGTTGGTGCCATAGGTGATATCGGCGGCGTAGGCTTCCTTGCGCGTGATCGGCTCCAACGACTGGAAGCGCGCGTCGGCGCTGGCCCACGCCGGGTTGAAGCGGAACGAGTGCATCTCTTCGCTAGCGCCCCGGCTCTGGATCACCGCCGAAGTCAGGCCCAGAAAGTGATAGATCGGCCCCATCTGCTGCAAGCCGAATTTCGACAGGTAGTCGTTGGGCGTCACCAGGTGCACGCCCCTGCCCGTCAGCGCATTCAGATATAGCGGCAGCGTGGCCACCAAAGTCTTACCTTCGCCCGTCTTCATCTCGGCGATCTTGCCCTGGTGCAGCCCGATGCCGCCGATCAACTGCACGTCGAAATGGCGCTGCCCGATGGTGCGGATCGCCGCCTCGCGCACGACGGCGAAGGCTTCGGGCAGCAGGTCATCGAGCGATTCCCCGGCGGCGTGCCGCGCCCTGAACTCATCGGTCTTCGCACGCAGCGCCTCATCGCTCAGTGCATGCACCGAAGGTTCGAGGTCGTTGATCACCTCGACCACCTCGCGGTGACGCTTCAGCTCGCGCTCATTGGGATCGCCGAAGATCGTTTTGGCGATTGATTTCAGCATAAGTTGTCCTCGCAGGTTCACGATCAAAGTGTGGGGATTATACCATAGACGCTCACGCGCGGGTCATGGTTCCCGTACTTGCTGCATGGTGCGCGCCCTATTCGTCTTGTCATCTTGGCAGCCACACCAGTCTACAGCCACACCAGCACGGCCACACAGGCCAGGATCACCGCCCCCAGCGCGATCATGCCCAGAATCACCAGCAGCAGGATGCCCAAAAACGGCACCGGCTGCGGCTTGCGCGGATCGCGGCCCGGCGGTTGGCCCGAAGGTGGCCCCGGCGGGCGCGTCGCCGCCAGGTAAGGCTCGACTTCTACCGGCCCCATGCGCGAATCGCGCTGGAACGAGGGACTCTCCGGGTACACGCCAGCGCGGTCCAGGCGGCGGCGGATGCGTTCCTGGCGCGGCCCTTCCACCCGTCGGCGAGCACGCTCGGCCTCTGGGGGCAGCGGCCCCAGCGCCACGTGATCCGCTGCGGGCGGGCGTCGCCCGATGCCATACTGCGGGTCATCCCTCCAGTCATACCCGGCGGCCAACCCTTCGACTCCCCCACCGTCGGCATCGGCATCCTCATCGGCTGCCGCCCACGCATCATCGGAATCCGTCTCGCGGCGATACGCGCGGCGGTCGCGGCGTGCCCGGCGCGATCCGGCACCCTCTGGGGGTGGCCCATCATACGGTTCTCCGGGGTCATAGCTGTAGTTGGACATCTCGCATTTCCCGTGATCTCGGTGTAAGGTATACACAGTGTACCGCCGATCGGCGCGGCGTGGGGGTAATCATCCTGGAGCCAACCAACAGCAGGATGCCACACGACCGGCACTGCTGCCCACCTCGCCGCTGCTCGCCTCGTGGAGGCTGGACCGCGTGCGTATTCTCTAC
This sequence comes from Anaerolineae bacterium, assembly GCA_034429275.1. Classification (GTDB taxonomy): domain Bacteria; phylum Chloroflexota; class Anaerolineae; order Aggregatilineales; family Aggregatilineaceae; genus DAOUFU01. The sequence continues at coordinate 4,087 of DAOUFU010000355.1, forward strand.
GTCGAAGATGTACTCCCCAACCTGGCACTTGTCGAACGCATCGCCAGTATGGGCAATCACCAGGTCATCCATTACCCTACCGCCGAAGAAGCGCTGGCTCATCTCGCCGACGATCAGCCCGACCTGATCCTGGCCGACATCCACCTCGAAGGACCGATGAACGGGATCGAGTTTGTGCGCCAGGTGCGCGCCCAGGGTTGGACTCAGCCCACCGTCGTCGTCACCGCTTATGAGACAGGTAACGTGCGCGCAGAGAGCTTCGAGGCGGGATGTAACGCCTTCTTGAGCAAACCCCTGCAGGTCCGCGAACTGTGGCATCTGATCCAGACCTATGACACAGACCTGAATCCCGGCCCTTAGCGCATATCCGGGTGAATTTACGGATTTTATATACTATTTTAAGTTCATTTAAAGTTCAGCCTGTTATGCTGAATGTAATGTGATGGAGGGTCCTGCTGCATCGGGCAGGAATGACCGACATCAGGGCTTAAGCCCGCGGACGAGCGTAGCCAGGGGTGGGATGCGCTCGTCCTTATTTTGTCTGTCTGGACCGCCCGGTCTTAATGCTTTCTAAAGCCTTCGATCAGCGCCTCGACCGCCTGCCCCGGATCGATTTCGCGCGCCAGCACGCGCGCGATCAGCGCTTCCACCTGGGCCGGGTCGTGCCCATTCATCACGCGGGCCACCAGGGCTTCGCGCAGCCGCTCGTTGATCTCCGCCTCAATGCGAAACCGCTCCCGCTCGGCCATCTGGCCGGATTCGACCAGGTGGGCGCGGTGCCGGTCGATGGCCTCGACCACTGCCGCGATCCCGTCGCGTTCGGTAGCCACCGTCTCGATCACCGGCACATCCCAGAAGTCATAGCCGCGCGGCTCATCCGGCGCAGGCGGCAGCAGGCTCGCCCCATGATGCCCGCTCAGCCGGAAGCGGTGGCCCAGTTCGAGCATGGCACGCAGCGCGCGCACCGTGTTCTGCACGCCGGGCCGGTCCGCCTTGTTGATCACCAGGATGTCGGCGATCTCCAAAATACCTGCTTTGATGGCCTGCACGTCATCGCCCAGGCCGGGTGCGTCGATCACCAGGGTGGTGTGGGCCGTGCGCGCGATGTCCACCTCGCTCTGGCCCGCGCCCACCGTCTCCACCAGCACGATCTCGAAGCCCGCCGCATCCAGCGCGCGGATCACGTCGGTGGTCGCCGTCGCCAGCCCGCCCAGGCTGCCGCGGTTGGCCATGCTGCGGATATACACGCCAGGGTCACCGGCCAGTTCGACCATACGCACCCGGTCACCCAATACCGCCCCGCCGCTGAACGGGCTGCTGGGGTCCACCGCGATAATGCCCACCGTCTGCCCGCGCGCGCGCAGCGCGTGCGCCAGCGCGGTCACCAGGGTCGATTTGCCGGTGCCGGGCGCGCCGGTGATGCCCACCACATAGGCGCGGCCCGTGTGGGGATAGAGTGTGGCCAGCGCCGCGCGTGCATCCGGCTGGCGGTTTTCCAGGCGTGTGATCAGCCGGGCCAATGCGCGGCGATCTCCGGCCAGCACGCGCCGGGCCAGTGCTTCGGAACCGCTCATGAGGCCAGCGCCGCCCGGATATGCTTCACAATGGCGTCGGTATTGGTGCCGGGGCCAAACACCGCGCTCACGCCCGCCGCGCGCAGCTTCGGCACGTCGTCATCCGGCACAATGCCGCCCACCAGCACCACTACATCGCCCATATCCTGCGCGCGCAGCAGTTCGATCACGCGCGGGACCAGCGCCATGTGCGCCCCACTGAGGATCGACAGCCCGACCACCTGCACATCTTCCTGCAGGGCGGCTTCGGCGATCATTTCGGGCGTCTGCCGCAGCCCGGTATAGATGACTTCCATCCCGGCATCGCGCAGCGCGCGCGCGATGACCTTTGCGCCCCGGTCGTGCCCATCCAGCCCTGGCTTGGCGATCAATACGCGGATTTTCTCTTCGGTCATGGCGTGTTTAGCTCCCTCAAATGACGCCTGCTCACGGACGCCCGTTTCGCGCCCAAATTATACCGGAAAGCCCCCGCTAATGGCAGGGTGCGCCGTGTGTGGAGGCGAACAAAACCAGAAGGTGAATTTTTCAGGCAAAAACCGGCCTCAGGGCTTCGGTTGTACGCGATGTCGAGCGTTTGCCTGACAGCCTTTGCTCATACCCCCGTGTGCCGTCCCCTGACCTTTTGGAATCAGTCGAGATTGTGGGTATGATCTCCACTATGAACGACAACGAGCGCCGCGACAACGCCATGACTCAACACCCGCTCGCTTCACGGCTGCGGATTCTGCTGCCCCTGCTGCTGGTACCCGCAACCATCCTGGTGGTCCAGTTCGCGCCCAAGAACAGCTCGGACGCGAAGAATCCCTCCGCTGCCGCAAACGTGCCCACTGTGGCCGCTCCGGCGAATGCGTCGCCCGATGCCCCGGTGCCGCTCTCGCCGCTTGAGGGCACCGTGTTTGTGGAATCGTCCCAAACGCTGACCTGGCTGTGGCCGCCCGGCCTGGCCCCAAACCAGGCTTTCGCGGTGCGTGTCGGCTCGGAACAGGACTGCCCGCGCGAAATCTGGACCGAAGATACTTCGCTGGATATCACCGAGGTGATCGACAGCTTCGAACGCGAGGTCGGCTCGTTCTACTGGCAGGTAGTAGTCATCAACCGGGATGCAAAGGGCGACTTCGAGAGCACGGCCAGCGAATGGAGTCCGACCCAGACTCTTTACCGCGTGCGCCACATCAGCCCGACTCCCGTCCCGCCGGAGCAGCGATCCGAAGCCGCCCAGATGGTGGTGGACGCCGTGCCGCTGTTCGCCACGCGCACTCAGCCGCTCGCCGTGACCATCGACACCGCGCGCAGCTGGGTTTCGGCCCACAGCGACGCCTCCACCCAGGATTCGTTCGCGCCTGATTACAGTGACGCGCTCGCCATGATGGCCCGCAGCGAGCACGGCGAGAGCGACAGGCCGCGCCTGCTGTGCGACGGCCAGGCCACCGCCCTGCACACCCTGCTGCTCGAACTCGGCATCGACAGCCGGCTCATCTTCCTCTACACCGATGTCGCCGACTCGATCCAGGAACACACTATTCTCGAAGTCTTCAACTGGGAAACGCAGCGGTGGGAGCTGCACGACGTGCTGAGCGATCGCTTCTTCGTGGACGAAAACGGCGACCGGGCCTCGATTGAGCGGGTGGTCTTTGGGCCGCTGGAATCGGTGAGCGTCTGCGGCCCCGATCACACCTGCGTGCCGATCCTGGACTCCGACTACCCCTACCGCCAGCATTTTGCCGCCTTCCGCTACGGCTATACCAACGAGTTCTGGGTCAACCCGGACCGGTTCAATGTCAACAAGCGCTTCCCGTCCAACAACAATCGCAACCTGGCCGAATATCTGACCGGCAACCCGAACGATTTCATCTTCCGGTTCAACAGTTGGGAAGGCCAGTAACCCCTACTTCGCCCGCGTATCGACCAGCCGTCCATCGCGCAGTTCGTGCACCACGTCCGCTTCCATCATGACCTGCGGATCATGCGTCACGACCACCAGCGTCACGCCGCGTTCTTCGACCAGCCGCCGCAGCAGGTCGAGAATCCGGCGGCCCGTGCGCGTATCCAGCTGGCCGGTCGGCTCGTCGGCCAGCACCAGGTCGGGCTGTTCGGCCAGGGCGCGCGCAATGGCGACTCGCTGCTGCTCGCCGCCGGAAAGTTCGTAGGGCCGGTGATGAGCGCGTTCGCGCAGGCCCACCCACGCCAACGCCTCTTCTACGCGCGCCTCTCGCTCGCCAGGTGAGATTCCGCGCATCCGCAGCGGAACGCCCACGTTTTCGCGCGCGTCCAGCAGCGGCATCAACCCGAAACTTTGAAAGATGAAGCCCAGCCGGTGCAGCCGCAGGTCGAGCCGCTCGCGCTCGCTGAGGGCAGACAGTGGGCGGCCCAGCACCATGATGCTGCCCTGCGTTGGCATATCCAGGCCCGCGATCAGGTTCAGCAGCGTGGTCTTGCCCGACCCCGACCGCCCGACAATCGCCGTCATCCGGTGAGGCCACACATCGAAGGTCACATCATTCACCGCGTGGATGTCTTCGCCCGCCAGGTGATAGATGCGGTGCACGTGCGACAGGCTGATGATCGGCTCGCGGCTGGTGGAAAAATCGCCGGGTGGGGTGCTCATGGGTTTAATCGATCTCCTCGTCGCCTGGTTCGCCGTTTGTTTCGTGCCGGGCAGCCTGCTCCGGCCACACGCCAATGTGATCCTCGTTCAGCCGCAGCAGCACACGGTCTTCCATGCCCAACGTGTCGATATATGCTTCCGGCAGCTGCAAGCGCCCGGCCCGGTCGAGAATGGCATATTCCTCTTCGGAGATCGCCACGTCGCCGTCGCGGCGGCGCAGAATCTCGGTGCTGGTGCGCCCGTCGCGCATCCCGATCACCCGGTCCACACGGGTAGCCACCGTCATGTCGTGCGTCACCACGATGATCGTCACAGCAAACTCGGCGTTGAGCGCCCGCAGCGCGTGGAAGATCGCCTCGGCAGAGGTGCTGTCCACCTCGCCGGTCGGCTCGTCGGCCAGCAGCAGCGCCGGGCGGTTAGACATGCCCACCGCAATAGCCACCCGCTGCTGTTCGCCACCCGAAAGGCGATCCGGGCGGTGGCGGAGCCGGTCGGCCAGCCCGACCCGCGCCAGCAGCTCGACGGCGCGCGCGCGGCGTTCGCGCGCAGGCACGCCCGCCAGCGCCATCGGCAGCTCAACATTTTCCTGCGCGGTCAGGTAGGGCAGCAGGTTCCGCGCCGTCTGCTGCCAGACAAACCCGACCACGTGCCGCCGGTAGCGCACCTGGTCGCGGCGAGTCATCTCCAGCAGGTTATACGCGCCCACGCGCACCTGCCCGGCGGTCGGGACATCCAGCCCGCCCAGAATGTTCATCAGCGTGGACTTGCCCGACCCCGACGGCCCCACCAGCGCCATCATCTCGCCCTGGCGCACCACCAGGTCCAGCCCTTGCAAGGCCACCACTTCGAGATCGGCCACTTTATAAATCTTGACCAGGTTCTCACACTCGATGAACACCGGGCGCGCGTCGCCCTGGCCGTTCACCGCTTCGCCTGCCGGCACTGTGCCCATCCGCGATCCTGCCCCCATAACCGAACTCTCACTCTTCACCCAGGCGCAGCACCTGGTTAACACTCATCCGCCGCACAACGATCGCCGCCGCCGCCATCAGCGCGGTGAACGACCCCACCAGCGCCGCCAGCATTCCGGCCAGGTTCAGCCAAGGGATTTTGAGCGTCTCACCCCCGGCCAGCGCCAGAAACGGCAGCAGCAAATAGGCCAGCCCCAGCCCGATCAGGCTGCCCACCACCAGCGCGGGCGTGATCAGCACCGCCTGCTCGATCAGCAGCAGCCGCCAGAGATGGCCCGCGTCCCATCCCAGCGCGCGCAGCACCCCAAAGCTGAACGCGCGCTGCCGCGCCGTCACCACCAGGTAAAAGGCGAAATCGAGCAGCGCCAGCAGCAGGCTGATCCAGAAGCCCGCGTAAAGCATCCCCGCGACGGCGCTGGGCAGCGGCTCGCGTTGGATTTCCCCATAGCGATCCCAGGCATAGCTCACACCGCGCACACCGGACATACTCGCCAACGCGCGCCGGAGCGCGTCGGACGGTTCGCGGTCGGCCAGCTCCAGCCACGCCATATTCTCATCAAAATAGGCGCTGGGAATGGCGGCCTGGTTCAGCACCGGGCGAATCAGGCCGGTTAACGTGATCATCACCAGGTCGTTTTCGCCCAGCGAGGGCACCCGCACATCGCGCGGCAGCACGCCGACCACGCGGTAGCCGATCTCCACCGCTCCGGTCCCCAGGTCGAGCACGAGGTTTTTCTCGCTGCCCACCGCCAGCGGAGGGTCCGCTGCCATGCGGACCGCGCCGCGCCCGGCGAACATCTCGGCGAAGGCCGCCGAGACCACCACCGAAATCCGGCCTATCTCCGGCTCATTGACCACGATGCTCGGCTCGTTCATCTGCCCGGCCCAGCGGCCCATGCGGTAACTGAGGCGCATCTGGCCCGGCCCGTCGATTTCTTCCACCGCGCCGGAGACGATCCGGGCGCTCACGCCGCGCACCCGCTCGACATTGGACTGAGCCGAGATCCACGAGGCCGCGTAAGGGTTGGCGACTCGCGCTTCCGCCCACACCACGCCGGGCTGATCCTCAAAGCTGGCCACCGTGGTGGCCGTGCCGAAGGAGTCGAGTGTAGCCACGCGGTCGAGATAGAGTGTGTGCTCAAAGGCGTCAAAATTCCCCTGGCGGCTGTTGATCCCCACCCGCATCAGGGAGTAAGGCGGCCTGCCCTGGGTGGGCATCGGTCCACTGAACGTCAGCCACCGGTCTACCGGGGTCGGCACGGCCTGTTCGCCGCCCGCCGCGCCCGGATCGCTGTCCACCGCCCCGCCGATCGCCGGCTGTACCAGCCGAACGCGGTAAGGCACCCCCAGCGCATCCTGCACATAAGCCGAAAGCTGCACCGCAACCGGCGGATCGTCCGCACGGCGCGGGGCCAGTGAATAGACCTGCACCGTCAGCGTGCGAGCGGTGACGGGCAGCGCCAATCCGGGTGACGGCGGCACGGCGATCCCCTCCAGCGGCGCGACCTGGTCGGCCATCTCCGGGAAGGCCGCCGCCAGCGCCGCCGGGTCCACGCCGAGGATATGCACGTCGCCGCGCGCCATTGTGCCGGGATCGCCGACGGCGTGCAGGATCAGCGCCTGGGCCACAACGCCGCTGGCGCGCAGCGGTAGTTTCTGAAAGACCGTCCCCAGGCCGTCGCCATCCAGTTGCGCGGGGTTCACGTCCACGCGCGCGCCGCCGCCGGTATCGGCGCGGGCCGACTCCCACGCGCCCCGGTCGCGCGTCGCCGACAGCCCCAGCGAGGCCGTGCCCAGCGCCAGCGTGCCGATCAGCAGCAGGACGAGCTGGGCATAGTGGCCGGGATCGCGCGCGACATTCCACACCGCCAGCGGCGCGGTCAGGCGGCGGCCCCGTTCCAGCACGCGCGCCGCCAGGTCGGCCAGTGCGGGGAACAGCCGCAGCCACAGCATAGCCGCGCCGGTCAGCACCAGGGCCGGGGCCAGCAGGTTGAACGGGTCGTTCAGGCCGCCGGTCTCGTTGAGGTTATCGGCAATCAGCGCGATCACGTCGCGCGGTGCAGCGATGAGGTTGTTCAGCAGGTGATCGAACCTGCCGCCCACCAGGTAATAGAGCCGCAGCATGAAGCCCGCCCCGATGGCCAGCAGCACGCCATCCAGCCAGAGCCGCGCCCAGGCCGGGCGTGTGGGTGGGCGCGAGGGCGCCTCTTTGAGCCGCAGCAGCGACCGGCGCGCCGCCGGAAACGCGGGCAGAATCAGCACCAGCGCCGCCGCCAGCGCCGCCAGCGCGCTGAGGGTCAGCGAAAGGGGCGGCACGTTCAGCGCCCCCAACTGCTCACCGCCCAGCGCCGCCGCCAGCGGCCCGACCCGTTCCAGCAGCAGCATATAGCCGATGCTCATCAACGGCCCGGTCAGCGCGCCCACCAGCGCCAGCACCCCCACCATCACCGCCTGCATGGCGATCAGTTGGGCCGCGCTGCCGCCCCGGCTGACGATGGTGCTCCATTCCGTCCCCTGCTGCTCCAACACCAGCGCCACCGTGTTCACCAGGTGATACAACATCAGGACCAGCACCGCGCCGGAGAGCAGAATGATCGGCCCTTCAGTCTCTTTAACATCGCGCGAAAAACCCTGGAGCACCGCCGTCAGCCCCGAAAGCACGGTGATCCCCGGATGCAGCGGACTCAACCGGCCCTGGAGCGTGCTCAGGCGCTCGTTCACCTCGCCGATGTTCGCGGCGCGGATGGCGCTGGTGTTGGTCTCGATCCGGTAGATGTAGCTGCTGCCCGGCACGACATCGGCCAGCCAGTCGGTATAGGCTTCGGGCAGCGCCGCCATGCCGTGATCGTAGCGGAACTGGCCGATGCCCTGCTCGACGGTCGCGCCTTCGAGAAAATTGCGGTTACCTTCCCAGATCGGATCCGCCGGGTCTTTCGGCTCGACGATGCCGACCACCACCACCGAGGCCACATGGCCGCTGCCATCGGGCAGGATGGTGCCCAGCACCAACCGGCTGCCCAGTTCCAGCCCGGCTTTTTTCGCCACCGTCGGCGTGATCACGACCTCGACCTGTCCACGGTTGTAGGGGCCGATCTGCCGCGCCTGCTGTTCGGCGTCGCTCAGCCCGGTGGGATCGACTGCGTCCGGCGGGGGCAGGCGCACCGGCCAGCGCCCCGCGACCAGCGTCAGCAGTTCCGGCATGTTCTCGAAGGCAAACGGCTGATAGGCCCGGCCCGTGCGCGACGAGAACGCGGTCACCGGCTCGCCGTAGCGGTAGATATAGCCGCCGGTGACCAGTTGTGGCAGGTTCAGCCCGCCCTGCGTGGTGGGCGGTGTGTAGTCCGCGCGGATGTAGTGACGCATCCCCGCCGCCAGGTTGCCCAGTTGCGCCCGCACGATGGCATAGGCCTCATCGGAGAGCGGCTCATCCTTGACGATCAGCGAAATCAGCAAATCCTGCGGCGCGGCGCTGCCGAGCGCATGACGCAACCCGATATCCGTCACCGCGCGGATGTAAAACGGTCCCAACGCGAAGAAGCCGGTCAGCAGGCACACCGCCAGCAGCAGCATGGTCAGCGAGCGCCACGAGCGCCGCATCCGCTTGACGATCAGGCCAGGAGTCACGCTTATTCATCTCCCAGGCGCAGCGTGCGCGCCAGCGACATCTGCCGCACCAGCAGCAAGCTCGATCCCAACACCAGCCCCATCACGCCTCCCATCATCAGCGCATATTCGATCAGCCGCCGGACCTCAACGCGCATCACAAACGGCGGCACGATATCTTCGCCGGTTGCGCCCAAGGCCAGCGTGGGCACCACCTGCCCCGCCAGCACCGCCCCCAATACCGCGCCCAGCGCCACGCCGATCGCCATGACAAACGCCTGCTCCAGCGCCAGCGCGGCCACCACGCGCAGCGCCGAGAGACCCAGCGCGCGCAGTACGCCAAACTCGGTGCGGCGGGCCTGGGCCGTCAGCCCGGCATAGGTGAGCAGCCCAACCACGCTGAGCACCAGCGCCGTGATGAACGCCAGGTACATCAGCCCCAGCAGGCCCAGCCCCAGCGGGTTCGCGCGCAGCCTGCCCAGTTCACCGGCCAGCGAAGTCTGGCTCAAGATCACGACATGACCGTTATCTGCACCTTCGATCTGCTCGACCAGCGCCTCGACCGCCGCCTGGTCGATCCGGTCGAAGCCCGGAGCCAGCCGCAGCCAGGCCTCATCGGCATAGACTGCCGCGCTGGGCCGCTGGTTGAGCCGGTAGAGCAGGTCGCGCGAGTCCACCACCATGAACGAATCCCCGGCAGGGACGGCCTCACCCGGCGCGCGGTCATACAGCGAGGGAAAATAGTCCGCCGTGCCCACCGCGCGGAACTGGGGATTCACGCCGCCGATGTTATACAGGGTGAACGGGGCGGCGTTGGGGCCGACGGTCAGGCTGTTGGCGGCCTGCATCCGGCGGCTGATGATGGCGGGGATCGGCCCACGATCCGGGTAATTGAGGTTGAGGCCCACCCGCGAGCGCTGCGCGTCCTGGTCCCAGCACGCGATCAACCCGCTGGTCCGCGAATCGTCCAGCGCCAGCGCGGAGACCGTCCCCTCTGCCGTCGCGCCCTGGTCATAGGCGAACTGCCACTGCTCCGCCCGCCCACCGAAGGGATCGAACGGCGTCACCTGCCCGGCAGCATCGATCAACGTGAGGTCGGCCACGGTCAGGCGCATCCCGCTCTGACCGGTCGAGGCCGGGCTGCGATACTGCCAGAAGATCGAGACCAGGTTGAGCGGGCCGACCGGTGAATAGGCCAGCGCGGCGAGATCGGCTTCCAGGTAGGCCCAGCCGGTGGCGAGATAGCTGCG
>DAOUFU010000356.1:0-12647 GCA_034429275.1 Anaerolineae bacterium
GTGGCGCAACACTGTTCGGATCGCTGATACCGCGCTCTTGCATGGCTCGCCACAGGTTCCACAGCGGAATGCCACCTGTGCCAGACTGACTCGCGACCTCCACGATGGCCTGGTTGTACGGTGCGAGCTGCTCTGTTGTGTAGCCATTGCCCGCCGGGATCGTCGCCAGCACCGGGATCACCCCGTAGGTGCTCAGGCTGTCCAGCACCAACACCTGCAGCTCGCTGCGGAACTGATCCGGGTTCATGTACGTCACGTTAGGCGCACTGAAGCTGATCAGCGCGATGCTGGGCCGGGTTGCCTGGTACTCACATGACAGCGGTGTGCCACCGAGCACATCACATGGCGGTCCCGCCGGTGTTGGGCCAGACAGATTTTCGATGCCGTAGCCCTCTTCAGCGGCCACACTGTCCACATTAAAGCTGTTGATCGTCGGGTCGATGCTGGCACGCACCGAGGTTGCCGCATAGACATCGATCAGCGCCTGCAGACCGCCGAAGCTGTCAAGATTGTAGCTGCCCGGCACAGCGAACGGCTTCATGAAGTTGTCGCTGTCCATCGCATCATCGCCGACTTTGGCGAATGCGCCCGCTTGATTACCGAAGTTCGTCATGCCGCTCCAGTAGACCTGCTGCAGCGACTGCGCCATCTGTCCGGAGATCGCTGGCACGACCGGGTAATCCATCAGGTTGAAAGTGGGCTGTGCCTGGGCCACGATGACGTTGAAGCTGGTCGTCAAGACCCCACCATTGGCATCATCAAGCGTGACATCTACCCATGTGTCGCCTGGGGCAACCCCTGTGATCACAATACTGTCTCCGCCCACTGCTTGCGCCTCGGCGATGCCCTGGTTCTGCGACAGGGCCGTCACCACCACCAGGTCGCCGTCCGGGTCGCTCACCACAATCGCCACCGTGACCTGCTCGCCCGCATTAACGCTCTGGTTCGGGATCGGATTGGGCTGGATGCTCGGCGGGTTGTTGACGCCCTGCACCGTAACCAGGAACGCAGTAGTGACCTGTGGGTTGATGCCGTCGCTCACCGAAACTGTGACCGTCGCCGTGCCACCCGCCACCGCTGAGAGGTTGATGACTCCTGGCGCGCTCACAAACGCGTTCACCACGCCCGGATTGTCCGAAGTAGCGGTGACCGTCAGCGGGTCGCCATTATCATCGCGCGCTGCGTACGCCACGTCCAGCGATTGCCCAGCTGTCATACTCTGCGGCCCGATCGGGTCGATCACCGGCGGCACGTTCGGCGCAGCAACATTCACCGTGAACGTAGTCGTGATAGGCGGGTTGATGCCGTCGCTCACCGAAACCGTGACCGTCGCTGTACCACCCGCAACTGCCGAGAGATTGATGACTCCTGGCGCGCTCACAAACGCGTTCACCACGCCCGGATTGTCCGAAGTGGCTGTGACCGTCAGCAGGTCGCCGTTATCATCGCGCGCTGCGTAGGCCACGTCCAGCGATGCGCCCGCAGTCAGGCTCTGCGACTCGATCGGGTCGATCACCGGCGGCACGTTCGGCGCGGCAACATTTACCGAGAAGGTGGTAGTCACCGCCGGGTTGACGCCATCATTCACCGAAACGGTCACGGTGGCTGAACCTGCCGATAGGGCCGAAAGGTTGATCATGCCGGGAGCGCTCACGACTGCAGTCACCACGCCGGGATTATCCGAAGTGGCCGTGACCGTCAGAAGGTCACCGTTGTCATCGCGTGCAGCGTAAGCCACATCCAGCACCCCACCCGCGACCAGAGTCTGCGGCCCAATTGGGTCAATCACCGGCGGCACATTGGCCATCGCCACGTTCACCGAGAAAGTAGTCGTCACCGGCGGGTTGACACCATCGTTCACCGAAACCGTGACCGTAGCCGTGCCAGCTGCCACGCCAGAGAGCTGGATCACGCCGGGCGCGCTCACCCCGGCAGTCACAACTCCGGGGTTATCCGAACTGGCAGTGACTGTCAGGGGGTCGCCATTATCATCGCGCGCTGCGTAGGCCACGTCCAGCGAATCGCCCACCGTCAGGTTTTGCGGCCCGATAGGGTCGATCACTGGCGGCACATTAGCTGGCGCAACCGACACACCGAATGTCGTGGTCACCGGCGTGTTGACACCATCGTTCACTGAAACCGTGACCGTAGCCGTGCCCGCTGCCACGCCAGAGAGCTGGATCACGCCGGGCGCGCTCACCACGGCAGTCACAATGCCGGGGTTATCCGAACTGGCAGTGACCGTCAGCGAGTCGCCGTTACCATCGCTGGCCGTGTAGGGCACATCCAGCGATTCCCCCGCCGTCAGGCTCTGCGGCCCGATGGGATCGATGGTTGGCGGCACATTTGCCTGCTTGACTGTAACTGCGAAGGTCGTAGTCACCGGCGAGTTCTTGCCGTCGCTCACCGTCAGCGTGACAGTTGCCGCCCCCTCGTTCGAGGCCGTCAAGGTGATGACACCTGCTACATTCACCGCCGCCTGGACGACACTGTCGTTATCCGAAGCCGCAGTCGCAGTCAGCGGATCGCCATCGGCATCACTGGCCCCATAGAACACATCACGTACTTCACCGGTCGCCAGTTCTTGGGCATCGATAGGATTTACCGTCGGCGGGTCATTGACATCCTGTACCGTTACGGCAAAGGTGGTAGTGACTGCGGGGTTACGGCCATCATCTACGCTCAACGTGATCGTCGCAGTGCCTGCGCTGACCGCCGCCAATCGAACAGTCCCCGGTGTGCTGATACTTGCTGTCACCACGCCGGTATTGTCGGAAGTGACCGTCACCGTGAGTGTGTCCCCTTCAGGATCGGTGGCATTGTATGGCACATCCAGGCTTTCGGTCACCATCAGGCTCTGGGCAGCGATCGGGTCTACGCTCGGCGGCGCATTCGAGACAACCTCGACCGTGAACGGCATGGTCACTGCCGGATTCTTGCCGTCTTGCACTGTAAGTGTAACCGTCGCAGTGCCGGCGCTAATCGCTTCTAGCCTGATTGTGCCGGCTGAAGGCACAGACGCAGTGACCACACTCGTGTTGTCCGATGATGCGGTCGCAGTCAGGCTGTCACCATCTGGATCAACAGCAGTATAGGCAACATTCCTGGTTTCTCCATCCGCCAGGATTTGCATCGGGATCGTTTCGATGGAAGGCGCGATATTCAGCGCAGCCACCGATACGGTGAAACTGGTCGACACGGCGGGATTCCGGCCATCGCTGACCGTCAACGTAACTGTCGCCGTGCCCGCGCCTTGCGCCAGCAAACGAATGGTGCCCGGTGCCGTCACCGATGCCATCACCACGCTGGCGTTATCGGAGTTGGCGTTCGGAGTCAATGCATCGCCATCAGGATCAAGCGCGATATAGCTCACATCGCGCGTCTCGCCCACCGACATCGTCTGAGGTGGGATACCCGCCAGAGTCGGGGGCCGGTTGCCGGTGGTTACTGCGACGGCAAATGTGCCGATTGTTGTCGCCAGGTCATCTCGCACCGCCAGAGTAACCGTCGCATACCCCGCAGAGATCGCCGACAGGCGAATGATACCGGTCGAGGTGATCTCCGCCGTGACAACGCCCGGTGTATCCGAATTCGCCGTTGCAGTGATGCGATCTCCATCCGGATCCGTCGCCACATAGGTCACATTCACGGTACTTCCTACCGTGAGGTTTTGGGTTGTCGGAATCTGATCGATGGTCGGCGCTCTGTTCACCCGGCCCACCGTCACCTGGAAGGCCGTATTCACGACTCCGCCTTTTCCATCGCTGGCCGTCACGGTCACATAAGCCGTGCCAGCCGTCACCCCGGTGATCTGAACCGTCGTAGCATTCACCGCTGTTGCGGTCAGAACCGCGGGCGCGTTGGAGATCGCCGTCACCGTCAGCGAATCGCCATCAGGATCGGAAGCGGCAATCGCCAGGTTCCGCGTTTGCCCCACATCAATTGTCTGGCTCACCAGCGGACTGATAGTCGGGGCGCGGTTTTGACCTCTGACCGTCACCAGGAAGGCCGTGCTGACCAGGCCGCCGCGATTATCGTTCGCGGTCACCGTCACCGTTGCGGTCCCCGCCGTGACACCCGATATGGTGATCTGATTGGCCGCCGTCGCCTGTACGCCGACTATCGCCGGATTGCTTGACGAGACAAACAGGCTGATCGGATCACCATCGGGGTCGCTAACCACTACCGTGAGCACCGATGACTGTCCTGCATCCAGCACCTGGCCGGGAATGGGATCAAGGCGAGGTGCCTGGTTCGGACGCGGGGTTGGCGTCTGAGTGGGCACCGCCGTTGCCTGAGTATTTGATACGCGAATCGCCGTCACCAATGCGTAGGTCTCAGTGCCGTCGGTCAACCACACATGCAGCCGGAGTTGATAGGTGCCGTCGTTGACAGTACGCGTATCCCAGGCGGCCAACCCTCCGTTGATCACGGTCCGGCGCTGCGGTCCGCTGAGCGGATACCACAGGTTACTGGGGTTAGGATGCGGCCCCCATTCCAGGGCATATTGCAGGAAACGCGGATGACTGGCACTACCAACAATCGTCAGATAACCGGCCACCTGGCTGCCATCCACCGGGTACGAAATGCGTACGTCGTAAGGATAGGCTGTCGCGTAATAGTAGTAGGGTGTGGTCTGATATTGAAAAGGAGTCCAGGTTGGGAAGAACGCCAGCCGCGTCGGCGTCGGTTGGGCAGCAAAACCCTGGGTCGGCGTCGATGTGCGGAACGGGGTGAACGAAGGAATCGGAGTCCGGGTGCCCGGCGGCGTGATCGAAGCGGCCAGCGTGGGCACGGAATCCGAATCAGTCTTTTCATCATCACCGGTGCTAAGGCTACACGCCAGCCCGGCCAGCAGTAGAATAACCATGACCAGGCCCGGTCGTATCCACAACGAGAATCTGGAATGTCTCATGATACCCTTCCATGGCGCATTGGCGCTGTAACGAGCGCTATTATTTGCGATTGTACAACCGTTCCAATACCCATACAACACGGCTGCCAGACGCCAAGCACACGCCTACCCCACCGCCCCCCTTCCCTACAAGGAAAAAAACAGGTGGGCGTGCAGCCCACCTGTTGACATCTAGATGATTTTGCCCGCCAACTGCTTAGCGGTTGTCGGCCAGGCCCAACAGGCCCATCGGAACTTTCGGCTGGCGAGATTTCTCCTCATCCTTGCCAAAACTGATCACCTCGCCAGTATCGGAGACCGCCTCAACGGCCAGGCCCAGACTCTGCAATTCTTTGACCAGCACGCGGAAGCTCGCCGGAACACCCGGCTCCTCGATCGGCTCGCCCTTGACGATGGCCTCGTATGTCTTGACACGGCCCTGGACATCGTCCGATTTCACGGTGAGCATTTCCTGCAGAGTATGTGCCGCACCATAGGCTTCCAGTGCCCACACTTCCATCTCACCGAACCGCTGCCCACCAAACTGGGCCTTGCCGCCCAATGGCTGCTGAGTGACCAGGCTGTAGGGGCCTGTCGAACGCGCGTGTACCTTATCCTCAACCAGGTGGGCCAGCTTCAGCATGTGGATAATGCCGACAGTCACCGGCTGATCGAACGGCTCACCCGTCTTGCCATCATAGAGGATCTGCTTGCCGAAGATAGGAACCGGCTGACCGAATCGGATACCCACACGACGGGCATATTCGCGCAGTTCTTCCGCGCTCAGTCCATCCGGCACGCGCTCACCGCTCACATATTCGCACCACAACACAAGAGTCGCATAGCGCGCGTTGGCATCGCGGCGCATACGCTCTTCCATCGAAACCGGACCGGTATAGAAGGCCAGGATATCATCGGGATCATATCCCTGCTCGCGCAGCCATTCCGCCAACACAGCGCGGCGCGCATAAACATACTCCAGCGCCAGCCGGTCCATGTTGTAGCGTCCCGTCTGGCCCAGCCAGTGATCGATGTACAGGCGGCGCACCTCGTCATCGTCTTCAAGATACTCGGTGTCGTACTGCTCGTCTTTGAGCCAGTTCCAGGCACGTGTGGTGACTTCATTCCAGGCACGGTCGATCATCCAGGCGCGACCAAGTTCGGCCTCGATCTCATCTTCTTCGGCCCCATCAAACACCGGCGACAGCGCGCGGAAGCCCAGGCGATCCGCCGCCCAGCCGAGATGTGTTTCAAGCACCTGGCCGATGTTCATACGACCTGGCACACCCAACGGGTTCAGGATGATCTCGACCGGAGTGCCATCTTCCAGGAAGGGCATATCTTCGATAGCCACCACCTTGGAAATCACACCCTTGTTACCATGCCGCCCCGCCATTTTATCGCCCTGGGTCAGCTTGCGCTTCTGGGCTACACTCACGCGCACCATCTGATCCACCCCCGCAGGCAGATCACGATGTTCTTCGCGCGTGAAGATCTTGACATCAACCACTTTACCCTTTTCACCGTGCGGCAGCCGCAGCGAGGAATCCTTGACTTCGCGGGCCTTCTCGCCGAAGATAGCGCGCAGCAGCTTTTCCTCTGGGCTGAGTTCCTTCTCGCCCTTGGGCGTGATTTTGCCCACCAGGATGTCATTCGGCCCCACATCCGCGCCGATGCGAATGATACCGCCCTCGTCCAGGTCCTTCAGCGCGTCTTCACCCACGTTCGGGATGTCATACGTGATTTCTTCCGGCCCCAGCTTGGTATCGCGCGCCTCAACCTCGTGCTTTTCAATATGGATTGAGGTGAATTTGTCTTCGCGCAGCATCGACTCGCTGATCAGCAGCGCGTCTTCATAGTTGCCGCCTTCCCACGAGAGGAACGCGCACAACACATCATGACCGAGCGCCAGCTCGCCGTGAATGGTTGAGGAGCTGTCGGCGATGACCTGCCCTTTGTGTACAAACTGACCCTTCTGCACCACTGGGCGCTGATCGATGCAGGTGGATTGGTTGGACCGGTTATACTTGCGCAAGCGGTATTCACGAACACCGTCCGGCACACCGTTTTCCTGGTTGACATACTTCTTACGCACGGCCTCGTCCGTCGGGCGAATGCGGATACGATCCCCAGTCACCATCAAAACTTCGCCGTCTTCCTCTACGACCAATACCTGGCCGGAGTCATACGCTGCCTGCCGCTCAACGCCTGTGCCCACAATCGGGACATCCGGTTTGAGCAGCGGCACGGCCTGGCGCTGCATGTTCGATCCCATCAGCGCGCGGTTTGCGTCGTCATGTTCCAGGAAGGGGATCAACGCAGCCGAAATCCCCACAATCTGCCGTGGCGCAACATCCATATAGTCGATCCGGTCGCGGTTGGCAACCAGGAAACGCTGATGATGCCGTGCGGAGATTTGCTGATTGACGAAATGCGAGCGCTCATCCAGCATGGCGTTCGCCTGGGCGACCGTGTAGCGATCCTCGTCATCCGCCGACAGGTAAACGATATCCTGGCTTACATACGGCATGATCGGCACATTGGTCACGCCCAGACTGCGGAGCTTTTTGATCACAGATTCATCGATGTCGGTGCCGGCTTCCAGCACGACCCCGCTCGCCTCGTCTTCGATATTCTCGCTGAGGATACGCGAAACCAGGCGTTCATCATCGATCGACATCTGGCGGTAGACCTTGCGATACGGCGTCTCAATGAAGCCGTATTCGTTGACCATGCCATAGCTCGCCAGACGACCGATCAGGCCGATGTTCGGACCTTCCGGCGTCTCGATTGGGCAAATACGTCCATAGTGACTGTGATGTACGTCACGCACATCGAAACCGGCACGCTCACGCCGCAGACCGCCCGGCCCAAGCGCCGACAGGGTACGCTTGTGCGTCAGTTCAGCCAGCGGATTGGTCTGCTCCATGAACTGCGAGAGCTGGCTGGAACCAAAGAATTCGCGCACCGCCGCCACCACCGGGCGAATGTTAATCAGGGTCATGGGCGAGAGGTTGTCGGATTCACGGATCGACATGCGCTCACGCACAACGCGTTCCATCCGGCGCAGGCCCACCCGCAGCGAATTTTGAATCAGTTCGCCAACCGTCTTCACCCGGCGATTGCCCAGGTGATCGATGTCATCGGGATGCTCGAGGCCGTTATTAATCAGGATCATGCGCTCGATCAGCTTGACCAGGTCGTACTTGGTCACCGTCCGATGAGAGCGTGGTACAGTGTCATCGATCCGCAGCCGCTGATTGAGCTTGTAGCGTCCTACCCGGTCCAAATCGTAACGGCGCTGATCGAACAGCTGGCTTTCCAGATATTCGCGCGCATTGTCAAGCGTTGGCGGATCACCGGGACGCATCCGTTTGTAGAACTCAAGCAAAGCGGCTTCGGCTACAGTCTGACCGTCGCGCACATCCCACTGAGGCTCCATACGGATGGTGCCTTCGATATACTGGTGATCCGGGTTGTTATCGACCTCTTTGTACAGCGCGATCAGTTCCTCGTCGGTTCCTTCCTGGATCGGCGAGTGCGCGTCAAAGCCATCGTGCACCGCGGCCAGCGCGAGCAGCAGGATCGGCACCGGAATGGTGCGCTTACGATTGAACTTGATCGCCAGATAGTCGCTCTTGCGCGTCTCGAACTCCATCCACGCCCCTCGATCGGGGATCAGCTTGGCCGTAGACAACCGGCGGCCCGTGGTGCGATCTTCTTCCGCGTCAAAATACACACCGGGCGAGCGAATCAGCTGGCTGACAACGACGCGCTCAGTCCCGTTGATGATGAAGGTCCCTTTATCGGTCATGAGCGGGAAATCGCCCATGAAGATATCCGAAGTGATCACCTCATCACCCTGCGCGCGGTTGACCAGAGCCACCTTGACATAAAGCGGCGCGGCAAAGGTGATGTCGCGCTCAAGGCAGATTTCCTCAGAGTACTTGGGTTCCTCGAACCAGTAGGTTAAACCAAATTCGGCAGCCTCTTTGGTGCTGCCGGGGAAGTACAGCTTGAGGTTGCCGTTAAAGCTCTCGATCGGACTGATCTCGTCGAACAGCTCATTGAGCCGCTCATCCCGAAACCGCCGGAAGGAGTCAAGCTGGATTTCAATTAGAGAGGGCAGATCGTGCACGTTGAACGTGCGCGCATAGTTTTTCTCATCTAGCCGCCGCTGCATTCATCACTCCTCGAAAGCCACTACAGGCAGACACAACCATCCGAGACAATACAAAGACGATGGAGGATGTTATGGAGCTAAATGTCTCCTCATAGGGTATCAAATGATGATGGAGGTTGTTCAATGTTGTCTAGACAGATTTATGGGGTTCAGAACTTTTAGTATACCATGAGATTTCGCGATGTCAACGATAGATTCATTTGGTGCGCGAGCAAAACCTGATAGGGAGTTTTCGAGCGAGAGTCCGGCCCCGCCCTGTGCACCTCTCCGGTAAATTTTCAGGGAGGCGGCCAAACGGCTTGAGGCTGCTATCCGCTTAGGGATGTGACCAAACCATCAGCGATTCGTGCCGGTCGCTTTGCCAAGCGAGTGCCCATCAACCTTTGCTCGCACTCATCTTTTGGGCTGAGAGATGAGTGTTTGTGACGCTCCGTGCCACAGAGCCGGAGCGGCGGTCAGAAATAAGATACACCCAGGCTGAGTGTGTTCTTTCACTTGCGTATTGAGGAAATCCGCCTGTAACATACAGACTGACGGTGTGATCCGGCGCATTGCCAGCAGGCAGGAGTTGGTCGGGATGGGGACGCTCGAAAAGTCAGTATTCATCAGCTATGCGCGCGAATTGAGCCAGGCTCATGCGCGGATGGTGTTCCTGGATTTGCGCGCGCATGGGTTTGATGTCTTTATGCAGACCGGGCCAGAAGACCAGGCAACCCCGGACACGATGCTCTCGAACCAGATCGCGGCTCGTGCCCATGTGGTTGTCATTTTGACTCCTGGGATACAGGATTTGTGGAAGAAAACGGACAGCTCGATCCGGCGGGAGATTGCGCTCGCGCTCGATCTTGAGCGCCACATTGTTCCGGTCCTGACCGGTGGCTTCCGGTTTGAGACCTGGGGCGGTGCACTGCCTAACGCTCTGGCCCAGTTGAGTACGCTGGAGACGGTGAACCTGCATTACGAGACACTCGATCTGGCACTGGAAACGCTCCGTGAGCAGCATTTGAGTACCTCGTTTGAGGGGACGTTGCGCCCACTGTCTGCTACCGAAGCGGCTGATGTCCAGCGTATGATCGACGAACTGGCCAACCGCCCTGCGCCTACTCGGGTCGATCTCGGTGTCGAAGAATGCTTCGCGCGGGCGTATCTTCACCGTGCAGCAGGGGCGCTGGAAGAGGCGCTTGCCACATATACCGAGGCCATCGAACTCGATGATCAGCATTACAAGGCATACTACAACCGCGGCCTGATCCACTACGATAACCACAGTCTGAGCCTCGCGGAGGAAGACTTCACTGAAGCGATTCGGCTCAACCCGGACTATGCAAAAGCTTACTATAACCGGGGACTGGTACGTTACGATCGGCAGGACATGGTAGGCGCTGTCTCAGATTTTTCGGACGCGGTGCGACTCGATCCCTCGTTAGCAGCAGCCTATAACAACCGTGGATTGGCACGCAAAGCGCTCAATGACCTGCAATCCGCTGCCGCCGATTTCAGTGCAGCGATCCGGGCTGACGCACGACAGGTATCGGCCTACTACAATCGCGCAATTGTGCGCCAGGCGCTTGATGACCTGCCCGGTGCAGTATCCGACTACCAGAAATTCCTTGAATTAGGTGGGGGTGAAGCCTATCACAACCGGGCTGAAATTGAGGCGCTGATCAGTGCGCTCCAGCTTGCCGCGCGCCCTGTGGACGATCGATCCCCGCTGGCCCAACGGCTTGGTATGGTGCTGATCATGTTGCTGGCCGTTCTGGTCTTGCTGCTTTTGGTGACCAAAGGCAGCTTGGCTGCGGTCTTGATCGGTATCGCAGCGGCAGGATTGGCGGCGTGGTTGCACACAGTGATCGCTGCCCAGCACAGAGCGCCAGGGCCGGATCTGCTGCGGCGGTTGCTGAATACCTCCCGGACTGGGCGCTCGCTTTCCAGCCCGGTGTTGGCAGTCACCAGCCCATTTGACGCCGGGCAGGAACGTATGGTGTCCAAGATTGAGCTGGACAATCTGGTTGACCTGGCCATGAGCAATGCGGTGGATTTCTCGCAGGTGGTCATGGATCTGACGGCAGTCAAGCAGCCTCCGCCCACACCGGCCATGATGAGTACCCGCCCCCTCCCATCGCTTGAATCTGTGCTTGGTCCCACTGATCAATCGCTGGTTATGGCCCACGCCAGCGACATCGGCAAGCGGCGTGACAACAACCAGGACGCCGTGTTGACTTTTCATTGTTCGAGTGTGAGCAGTTATGATCTGGCGGGTTTTGGGTTGTGCATTGTCGCAGACGGTATGGGTGGGCACCTGGATGGCGAAAAAGCCTCTGCGATGGCGGTACAGACTATCGCTCAACAGGTGATTGATGACATTTATATACCCATCTTGCAGCGCACGATGGATGATCCAGACCGCCCGCCCATTGTAGATGTACTGCGAAATGCCGTGCAAAAAGCGAACCGCCTCATTTACGAATCGATGCCCGAAGCGGGAACGACGGTGACGGCTGCCGCAATCATGGGCAGCATGGCCTATATCGCCCACGTCGGAGACAGCCGGGCCTATCTAATCACTCAGCACCAGATCGACCGGATCACGCGCGATCATTCTCTAGCCGAGCGCTTGGTAGAGCTTGGGCAGTTAACGCCGGAGGAAGCCAACGGCCACACTCAGGCTCACGTATTGTATCGTGCGGTGGGACAGGCGGATGAAATCGAGGTGGATACGTTGATTCGTCGCCTGGTGCCTGGATCGTACCTGCTGCTGTGCTCGGATGGATTGTGGGGGCAGGTTCCGCGCGAGGTAATTCACAGCACTGTGCTCGAAAACGACGATCCGCAGGTGGCTTGTGACCGTTTGATCAGCCTGGCCAATGGCGCGGGCGGTCCGGATAACATTACCGCTGTGCTAGTCAAAGTCATGTAGCTGTCCAACCGAATTTGAATGGCGAGAACTCATTGATGCCCAAAGCCGACTCCAAACCGACTCTATCGGAAAGCGCAGTGCTGACGCAGCGCCAGAAGAAATACGCCCAGATTGCCGAAATTCTGCATGACCTCTATGGGTATCCCACCTGGCGTCAGCACCTCTCGCCTGTGGATGAGTTGGTGAGCACCATACTCAGCCAGAGTACAACCGATAGCAACCGCGACATGGCGTTCGATTCCCTCAAAGCACAATTTCCGGATTGGGAGGCAGTACGCGATGCGCCACTCGAAGATGTGGTTAAGGCGATCCGATCAGCAGGGCTGGCCAATCAAAAGGGGCCGCGCATCCAAAACGCACTGCGCACACTCACTGCCCAACGCGGCGAGATCACGCTGGACTTTCTAGCGGAGATGACAGTCGAGGAAGCCAAAGAATGGCTGGTTCAGATCGACGGTGTTGGCCCCAAAACCGCTGCGATCATCCTGCTGTTTGCGTTCAATAAGCCGGCGTTCCCGGTAGATACGCACGTCCACCGTGTTACACAGCGCCTCGGCCTGATCTGACGAAAAACCTCAGCCGACCACCCTCACCAAGAGCTAGAAGCGATCATCCCTGAGGATGAATATAACGCTGAGCATTTGAACATCATC